>JAWOIN010000067.1:0-32835 GCA_046484665.1 Gemmatimonadota bacterium | reverse complement strand
GCCAGCGTCGCCCGATCTGTCAAGGTGATGTCGAGCTACTTGGAAGTATGATTTGGACAATGACAGGACAAGATGCCGGGCGCCCGGCCTCGGCGCGGGACGGCAGTCGCCTCGATCGGAAAGGTCTAGGTTCCGCGGAGAGGCCGACGTATGATCAGCGCCGCGCCGGCCGGAGACGCGGCGCGCGGTCGACGGACGGCCGGCGAGCTACCCGATGATGGAAACGGACGCGATGACGAACGAAAAGGGAGGATGGGGGGTCGGGGCGCTGCTGTGGGTCCTGGCGTTCCTGCTGATGCTGGGAGCCGGAGTCTACCAGCGGCTCACCGGACCCACGCACCCGATGCGCGGGGCTTTCGAGACGTCGGGCGGGACGGTGTCGTATCGCCTCGTGCGCGCGGCGTGGACCGACGAGCAGGCGCGGGTCGCGGTGTCGGACGCTCCGGGCGTCGAGGGCGGCGTCGTGGTCTGGCGCCGGTACCCGACGGAAGACGAGTGGTCCGAGGCGCCGCTCGTCCGCGAGGGCGAGGAGTGGTCGGCCCGTCTCCCCTCCCAGCCGGCGGCCGGGAAGCTGGAGTACTTCGTCCGCCTGGAGGTGGAAGGCGACCGTGTCCGGCTCCCGGCGGCCGAGCAGGGCCCCGCGGTGCTCCGGTACCGGGACCCCGTGCCGACCGGCGTGCTCATCCCGCACATTGCCTTCATGTTCTTCGGCGTGCTCGTCGCGTGGCGGGCCGGCCTCGGCGCGCTGTTCCACCCGCGCGGCCTCCGGCGGCTCGCCTGGTGGGCGTTCGGGCTGATCTCGGTCGGCGGGATGGTCCTCGGGCCGATCGTCCAGAAGTACGCGTTCGACGACTGGTGGACCGGGGTCCCGTTCGGCTGGGACCTCACCGACAACAAGACGCTCGTGATGTGGCTGGCGTGGCTCGTCGCAGCGCTCGCCCTCGAGCGGATGAGCCGGGACGGAGCGGGGCCGCCGGCGGAGCCCGGGCTGTCCCGGCGCGGCGCCCGCTCGGTGGTCCTCGTCGCCTCGCTGGTCACGGTCGTCGTGTACCTGATCCCGCACAGCGTCCAGGGCAGCGAGCTCGACTACGAGGCCGTGGAACAAGGGGTGCCGGCGTCGGAGGCGATCGGAATCGGCTGAGGAGGCCCGCGACGGACCTCGGCCCTGCAACGGGAGCTGGACACATGGTCTCGATCACGGCGGAACTCGGCAGCAGGATGCGGGTGTCGCTCACGAACGGGCGGCACGAGTGGGGGGCGGACGAGCCGGAGGAGAAGGGAGGCGATGACGCGGCCCCCTCTACCTACGAGCTCCTGCTCGGCTCGCTCGCGGCCTGTACGCTGATCACCCTCCGGCTCTACTGCGAGCACAAGGGGATCGCTCTCGAGAGCGCCTCCGCGCGGTACGAGCACGAGAAGGTGGAGGAGGTGGACGACCGGGGCCGCAGGAGACAGGTGGACGTGCTCCGGGGCCGGGTCCGGATCGGCGGCGACTTCACGGCGACCCAGAGGGAGAGACTCGCCCAGATCGTGTCCCGCTGCCCGGTCCACCGGACGCTCGAGCACGGAGCCCGGACGCGAGATGAGGTGGAGTTCGTCTGATTCGATCCGGGCCGCGCTCCGCCGGCCACGCGGGGTCGTCCCGCCGGGGGAGGCAGGCCGCGACGGGGGTCAGGCCGCGAGGATGAGGACGGCGAGCGCCACGGCGTGGAACGTGCTCCCCGCCATCACGAACAGGTGCCAGATGGCGTGGGAGTAGGGAATCCGCCGGTTGTGGTAGAAGGCGGTCCCCGCGGTGTAGGCGAGCCCTCCCGCCGCGAGCCACGCCAGGACCGATCCGGGCAGCGCCTCCGCCACAGGCTTCGCGGCCAGCACGATCATCCAGCCCATCGCGATGTAGATCGCCGTCGACAGGCGCCGGAAGCGGCCGGTGAAGAAGAGCTTGAACACCATCCCGGCGGCGGCGAGTCCCCACACGATCCCGAACAGCGTCCAGCCGAGCCCCCCTCGCACGCCGCCGAGCAGGAAGGCCGTGTAGCTCCCGGCGATGAGCCCGTAGATCGCGCAGTGGTCGGCCACCTTGAGGCGGCGCTTCACCTCGGGAGCCGGGATCGCGTGGTAGAGCGCGGAGATCGTGTAGAGGGCGACGAGCGTGACCGCGAACACCGCCGCGCCGATCACGTGCAGGACGTCGCCCCGCACCGCTGCGAGCACGACGAGCGCGGACCCGACGGCCAGGCTGACCGCGGCCCCCACGCCGTGCGTCACGCTGTTCGCGATCTCCTCGTGCAGTCGCCGGATCGGGGTCACGCTCGAGGATACGCGGGTCGAGCGTCTCCTGCAAACCGCCGGCTGCGGCGGGTCAGGAGGCGTGCGGGCGGCGGGGGGGCGTGAGTCCGCCCCCCTTCGCGCCTTCCGCTCCCGCGGCGACGCCCGAATCCGGCGGCGGGGCGCTCCCGGCCACGGGCGCGACGGCGGCTCGCTTCCGCGCCAGAGCCGGCTCGAGGAGGAGCACCGCGAGCAGTGCCGTCCGCTCGGGCAGGCTCTCGAGGAGCACGTTCTCGTGGGCCGCGTGGGCGCCGTCGCCGACCGGCCCCAACCCGTCCAGGGTCGCGCAGTGGAGGCTCGTGATGTTCCCGTCCGAGCCGCCGCCGGAGATCCCCTCGTCGATCTCGAGGCCGAGGTCGTAGGCGGCCCGCTGAGCGAGCCGCCACAGGCGACGGTTCCGGCGCGTGCGCTCGAGCGGGAGGCGGCTGATGCCCCCGCGGACCTCGAGCCGGGTCCCGGGCGTCGTGGGCTCGAGCGTGAGGATCGCTCGCTCTACGAGCGGGGCGTCCTCGGCGTGGAGGATCCGCACGTCGATCGAGGCATAGCTCAGCGGCGCGATCATGTTCGTCCGCAGGCCGCCGTCGATCGTACCGACGTTCACGGTGACCCCGCGCTCCGGGTCGTTGAGCGCGGACAGCCGCTGGATCAGGTGCGAGAGCTCGACGATCGCGCTCGCCCCCTTCTCCGGCTCGAGCCCCGCGTGGGCGGCGCGCCCGAACACCTGGACCTGGAACTGGCCGAACCCCTTGCGGGCCGTCTTGAGCTTCCCGGTCGGTCCGAGGGCCGGCTCCAGAACGAAGGCGCGGTCCGCGACCCGGGCCAGCCGCTCGATCGTCGACCACGAGTCCGGGCTGCCAATCTCCTCGTCGCTGTTCACGAGCACGACGGGCGTCACGACCGGCGCGAGGTCGAGGGCGCGAAGGGCCTCCAGCGCGAACACGATCTGCACGAGCCCGCCCTTCATGTCGAACGCGCCGGGCCCGAACAACCGCCCGTTGGACACGTGCGGCGGCATCTCCCGGATCGTGCCGAGGGGCCACACGGTGTCGGAGTGGCCGAGCAGGACCTGGACCGGACGGCCCCGCTCCCGGCCACGCGGGCGGGCGAGCAGGGTCCCGCCCGAGACCCGGCCCGGCACCCGCCGGACGTCGAATCCCGCGCCTTCGAGCCGCGCGGCGAGCCTCCTCTGCGGGCCCGCCTGCGAGGTGGGGTCGAGGGTCGGCGACTCCGCCTCGACGAGGCCGAGCAGGAACTCCTTGATCTCGTCGCGCCGGTCGGCGAGGTGTTCCCGGATCCTGACCGCGATCGGGTTCGCCATGGGCTCAGCGCCGCATGCCGGCCGGGAAGGGGAACGAGAACGTCCGCTCGACCCTCGCGAACCGGGCCGGCGGCAGGTAGGCGAGGAGGGGCGCCTTTCCGATCAGGTCCTGTCCGTCCCTCTCGAGCGTCCGCAGCGAGTCGGGCGCGACGTGCGCGGCGACGATTCTGCCCGTGAGCAGGGAGTTCTCGCCGAAACCGTCGACGACCTTGAACGTCTCGCACTCGAGGTAGAGGTAGGACTGGGCGAGCAGGTAGCCCCTGACCTTCGTCGCCGGCCGGGTCTGCAGGGCCTCCACCTCCGGCTTCCGGCCCTCATCGTCGCCCTCGCCGCAGCGTGGAGAGGCGCAGAGGCTCGCGATCACGACCTGGTCGGGGCGCGGCATGCTCACCGTGAAGGCGCCGTCGCGCACGGCGTTCGCGTAGGTCGCGTGGCGCGGCGTGCAGACGAAGCCGAAGTAGTTGTCCCAGCCCATCGGGGTGACCATGTGCTTCGGGGCGAAGTCCGGCCGGCCGTCGGGCTCCAGCGTCCCGATCACGGCGAGGGGCGACACCCAGTAGAACCGCTCCCAGATCGGCCGCCGGATGTCGAGCTTGACGATCTTCTGCAGGGGTCTCTGGACCATTGCGCCCTCCCGGACGGCGGTGCGATCCCGGCCTGTCGCCCGCGGGACCTCGCGGGTAACATCTTCGCGGTCGTTGCCTCCCGCAACACGGACGCAGGGATCGTTCCAACGACGCCCCCCGGCCGCCGGCGACGGGCGACCGCGAACGACGGATGACGGATGACGATCATCGACAGGGAAGGACGTACGATGCCGACACGTGTGCAGGTCTCGATGCGCGGGATGGCGGAGGATGCCGGGCTCAGGCAGCGGGCGGAGGCCCTGCTCGGGTCGCTTCCTGCGGGCACGGACGTCGCCCTCGCCAAGTTCTCGCTCGAGAGGCGGGAGCCGTCGACGCACGCCGTGGCGGTCGTGCTCGCCCTCCGGGGGGTGGAGGAGCCGGTCGTCCGCCACGCCGCCTCGTCGGACTGGGAGAAGGCGTTCCTCGAGCTCGCGCGCAAGCTCGAGCGGGCACTGCCGGGCGGCGGAGAGTGACGGGACGGGACACGGGCCTGCCGACCGGCGCACCGGACTGACAGGAAGCCGCGCTCCGCCGCGAAGGTCTTGCGGCGACCGGATCGCCGCGCCATCCTCCGCCGTTCCCACCGCGGCCCTGCGCCTCCCCCGGGCCCGCGCCCGGGGCCTCCGCGGCTTCGTCGACCGCCGCACAAGGAGGCGCGCGTGGCCCCGTTCAACTGGGAGATCGTCCTCACCGGATTCCGCTTTCCGCAGCAGCTCCCCGCGAAGCGGGCGAACTTCCGCTTCCTCGTGGACCTTCGCTACGTGACGGGGAGGGGCGAGCACGCGACGGAGCACGCCGTCCTCCCCGGCCTCGATCGCTGGTGGGAGTGCGACCCCGACGAGAGGGACGGGCTCGACTACGTGCGCGGGCACGACGAGGGAGGCCAGGCGAGCCTCGACATCGCCCGGATCGACGACTGGGATCGCCTCGTGCTGCTCGTCCGGGGCGATGCGATCCACTCCGTCCAGTTCCGGGTGTTCGACGTGAACCGGACCGGTGCGCTCGACCGGATCCGTCGCGGCGTCGGGGACGTCGTGGGGACCCTCGTCGGCAGGGCGCGCCACGCGCTCCCCGACGTCGCCGGCGTGTTCTCCGACTCGCTCGGCTCCGCGGCGACGGACCTCGAGTCCGCTCTCCTCGCGCGCCTCGCCGGGGGCGAACGCCTCCTGTTCCGCGGATCGGCCCCGCTGCCCGGTCCCGGCGACTACGTGGTCTCGGGCGCGGGGGAGGCGGGGCCGTACCGCATCGACTTCTCGCTGCGGACGATCTGAGGCGGGAGCGCGGGCGGGCGCGTCCCTCCCGCGTCCCCCCGGGCCGAGGGGGCCGCGCTTGCACTTCTGGTTAACAGCGTTAGGTTAACGGCGTAAACCCAACACCGTTAACCAGGGAGTGAGGCCTGCATGCCCGGACCGGACCTGCTGGACCCGGTGTCCGACGACGGACGCGCGCCGCGCGCCGCGGCGCCGTCCGTGCCCTCGGAGACGGAAGCCTCGATCCTCGACGCCGCGCGGGACCTGCTCGCCGCGGGCGGCCTCGACGCCGTCTCGATGCGGGCGGTCGCCTCACGGGTCGGGCTCAGCGCCACCGCGATCTACCACTACTTCCAGAACAAGGAGGACCTGGTCGACCGCGTCGTGCAGCACGGCTTCCATCGATCCGAGGAGTACCTGCGGAAGGCCGTCGAGCCGTTTCCGCGCGGATCGATGGAGCGCGTCGCCGCGCTCGGCGAGGCCTACATCCGCTTCGCGCTCGAGAACCGGCAGTACTTCAAGATCATCTTCGCGATCCAGCCGGAGCACCCGCGGGCGATCGACGACGTCCCGGGCCGCGGCGGCTACGTCGTGCTCCGCGAGTCGGTGGTGGAGGCGATGGAGGCCGGGGCGATCCGCCGCGAGGATCCGGACGTGGTCGTCCTCTTTCTGTGGTCGGTGGTGCACGGCCTGGTGACGATCTTCATGGCCTGCGACCCGGCGACGATGCTGGACGAGGTCGGCCTCCGCGGCGGCGGCTTCGGCGAGGCCGAGGCGACGCTCGAACTGTTCGGACGCTTCCGGGAGCTGATCCGCGTCGGCCTCGAGCCCGCGGCGGGTGGGAGGGCACCGTGAGGGCCGCGCGGCACGCCGCCGCGGCGGCGCTCGCGGCGCTCGGGGCGCTCGCGGGCCCGGCCAGCTCCGGGCATCTCTCGGGCCAGGAGATCGTTCCCGGAGCGGCGGCGGACACGGCCGGCCGGGAGGCGCGGCTGCCCGCTCCGGACCGGTCCTGGTCCATCGACCGGGCGGTCTCGTTGGCGCTCCGCAACAACCGGGCTCTGCAGGTGTCGCGGCTCGATCTCGCCACCGCGGAGCAGCAGGTGGAGGAGGCGTACGGCGCGCTGGCCCCGACGGTGGACGCCAGTGCGGGCTACCAGCGCAACCTGAAGGTCCCGACCGCGTTCCTGCCCGCGTTCATCTTCGACCCGGAGGCGCCGCCGGACCAGCTGGTCCCGGTGCGGTTCGGGGCCGACAACCAGTGGACGGCCGGGGTGACGGTGGACCAGCCGCTGTTCGACGCGGCGGTCCTGATCGGCGTGAGCACCTCCAGCAGGTTCCGGGGCCTGCGGCGCGAAGCGCTGCGGGGGACGGCGCAGCAGGTCGCGACGACCGTCCGGATCGCCTACCTGAACGTGCTCGTCGCCCGCGAGGCCTATCGCGTCACCTCGAACAGCGTGCAGCGGGTGGAGCGGACGCTGGAGGAGACGAGCGCGCTGAACCGAGCGGGCCTCGTCAGCGACTACGACGTGCTCCGGCTCGAGGTCCAGCTTTCGAACATCCGGCCGAACCTCCGCCGCGCCGAGAACGCGGTGCGCGAGGCGGAGCGCCTGCTCGCGATCGAGATGGGGCTCCCCGAGGTCGAGCAGGCGGGCGCGGAGGGGGACCTCGCCCGCATCGACCTCGAGGACCTCGACGCCAACGACGAGGCGAACCGTCGCTTGCTCGGGTTCGCGGGGGTCGAGGACTTCGGCCCCGGGGAGTTCGAGCGGCTGCACGCGGGCGCCCTCGCGACGCGCTCCGACCTCCAGCAGCTGAGGCTCCAGAAGGAGCTCGAGGAAGCGCGCGTGAAGGTGCAGCGGAGCGACCTCTTTCCGCGGCTCAGCGCGTTCTTCAACTACGCCGTGCAGGCGCAGCAGGACGGGTCTCCCGACTTCTTCGGCTCGGGTCCCGACCAGCGGAGCACGAGCTCGTCCGTCGGGCTCCTGGTCGAGGTTCCGGTGTTCTCCGGGTTCCAGCGCGTCAACCGGATCCAGCAGCGGGAGATCGCGGTGCGCCAGGCGGAGGAGCGCCTGGCCGAAGCGCGGCAGCGGGTCGAGAACGAAGTGCGCACGACCCTGGAGGCGCTCCTCGAGGCGCGCGACCGCGCGATCGCCCAGAGGGCGGCCGTGGGGGAGGCGGAGCGCGGTTTCGAGATCGTGTCGACGGAGTACCTGGCCGGCACGAGGACGCGGCTCGAGGTGACGGACGCGGAAACGGCGCTTCGGCAGGCGGAGCTGAACTACGCGGAGGCCGTCTACGACTACCTGGTGGCGCGCGCGCGACTCGACCTCGCCGTCGGCGTCGTGCCCGAGGTCGAGTCGGCGGTGGCGTCGATGGTCGAGCGGCCGGGAGAGGCGCCGGAGCCCGTGCGGCCGGCCGGGGTCATGGAGAGCGGACGATGAGGCCTGGCAAGGATGGCGGACGAAGCCGGATGGTGAGCGGCGGGGGATGGCTCGCGGCGGCGCTGATCGCCCTGACGCCGGTCGCGGCCGGGTGCGGTTCGGAGGCCGCGAACGCGACGCAGGACGAGGCGTTCGTGAAGGTCGTGAACGTCGTGGCGGCTCCGGTCGTGAGCTCCGACTTCATCTCCTGGGTGCGAATCACGGGCGAGGCCCGGGCCGACGACGACGTCACGGTGAGCGCGCAGGAGAGCGGCGTGATCGTCGGCTTCTTCGCCAGGAAGGGAGCGCGGCTCGGGAAGGGCGCGCCGATCGCGAAGATCGACGATGAGGTGCTGCGTGCCCAGGCGGCGGAGGCGCGCGCCGCCGCGGATCTCGCGCACGAGCGTCACCTTCGGCAGGAGCAGTTGTGGGAGGTGGAGCGGATCGGCAGCGAGATCGCGTACCTGCAGACGAAGTACGACGCGGAGCAGGCCCGGGCGCGGTTCGAACAGCTCCAGGCCCGACTCGAGAGAACGACGGTCAGGGCCCCGGTGGCCGGCGTGCTCGAGGATCGCTTCGTGCAGGTGGGCGAGATCGTGGCGCCCGGGACCCCTGTCGCGCGCGTGATCGACTCCTCGCGGCTCGAGGTCGCAGGCGGGGTCCCCGAGAGGTTCGGTCCGCAGGTGCGGGAGGGGGAGTCGGCGCTGATCACGTTCGACGTCTTCCCGGACCGGACCTTCGAAGGGCGCATCGATTTCGTCGGGGCGGCCGTCGATCCGCGCAGCCGCACGTTCCCGATCGAGATCGTGATGGACAACCCGGGCGGCCTCGTGAAGCCGCAGATGATCGCGAACGTCCGGGTCGCGACGGAGCGTCTTTCCGACGTCGTGGTCGTGCCGCGCGACGCGCTGATCCGCACCGAGGACGGGTACCAGGCCTTCGTGGTCTCCGGACCCGCTGGCGAGGAGGTCGCGGAGCCCCGGAGCGTGTCGCTCGGCGCGTCGTTCGAGAACCGGGTCGTGGTGACGGAGGGCCTCGATCCCGGGGACCGCCTCGTGGTGCGGGGGCAGCAGCTGGTCGATCCCGGCGACCGGGTCCGGGTCGTGAGCGAGGGGGGGTCGTGAGGATGGGGAAGCGGACGCCCAGCGCGACGGACCGGCTGCTCGGGAAGCGGGACGGCGTGCCGCCCCCGGACACGGGCAAGTACCGGGAGTTCTGGCTGACCTCCTTTTCCGTCGACCACCCGACGAGCGTGCTCGTTCTGATGGTGCTGATCCTGCTGGCGGGGCTGTGGTCCTACGTCACGGTCCCCAAGGAGGCGGCGCCGGACATCACGGTCCCGTACATCGCGGTGAACACGGTGTATCCCGGAGTCGCTCCCGAAGACATCGAGTCGCTTCTCACGCGCCCGATCGAGGAGGAGCTGAACCGGATCTCGGACATCAAGAACCTGACCTCGCGCTCGGTGGAGGGGGTCTCGAGCATCACGGCCGAGTTCGAGGCCGGGATGGACATGACGGAGGCCCTGCAGCTCGTGCGGGAGAAGGTGGACATCGCCAAGCCGGAGCTCCCTGAGGCAGCCGAGGAGCCGCAGATCGTGGAGTTCAATTTCTCCGACTTCCCGATCCTGCAGGTGAACATCGCCGGTGACTACAGTCTCGTGCGGCTCAAGGATCTCGCGGAGGACATCCAGGACGCGATCGAGCAGATCCCGAGCGTGCTCAGCGTCACGCTCTCAGGCGGACTGGAGCGCGAGGTCCAGGTCGACGTCGACCTCGCGAAGCTCAAGTACTACGGATTCACGTTCGATGACGTGATCGATGCGATCCGCGAGGAGAACGTGACCGTGCCCGGGGGCACGATCGACGTCGGCGAGATCAAGTACCTCGTCCGGATTCCGGGAGAGTACAAGGAGACGCCGCCGATCGCGGACATCGTGATCTCGGAGTCGGGACGGACGCCGGTCTACGTGCGCGACGTGGCGACCGTCGACTTCGGGTTCAAGGAACGGGAGAGCTTCGCACGGCTGAACGGGAGCCCCGTCGTCACGCTCAGCGTGTCGAAACGCTCGGGCCAGAACATCATCGAGACGTCGGACGCCGTCCGCGCCGTGATCGAGGAGTTGCGCCCCGGGTTCCCGCCCACGACCCAGGTGTCGATCACCTCCGACAACGCCGAGTACGTGCGGGACACGGTGAGCAGCCTCGAGAACAACATCATCTCGGGCCTCATCTTGGTCGTCGGCGTGCTGCTGTTCACGCTCGGGATCCGGAACGCGTCGTTCGTCGGCGTCGCGATCCCGCTTTCGATGTTCCTGTCGTTCAGCGTCATTCAACTGCTGGGGATGACGATGAACATGATCGTGCTGTTCTCCCTCATCCTGGCGCTCGGGATGCTGGTCGACAATGCGATCGTCGTGGTGGAGAACATCTACCGGTTCCGCGAGGAGGGCTTCGACCGCAGGCAGGCCGCGAAGTTCGCCACCGCCGAGGTCGCGATGCCGGTCATCGCGGCGACGGCCACCACGCTGGCCGCCTTCGCGCCCCTGCTGTTCTGGCCGGGGATCGTCGGCGAGTTCATGAGATACCTTCCGCAGACGCTGATCATCACGCTGTCGTCGTCCCTGTTCGTGGGACTCGTCGTGAACCCCACGCTCTGCTCGCTGTTCATGCGGCGGCTGGACGAGCCCTCGATGGAGCTCACGCGCGAGGCGAAGATCGCGTCCTGGGCCGTGGTCGGCCTCGTGCTGCTGCTGATCGCGCTGCGGAACCCGCTCACCGCGGTCCTGCTCGCGCTCACCGGAGTCGGGCTGCACTGGCTGCACGGAAAGCTGCTCGAGCCAATCGGGCATCGGGTCCGGGACGTCCTGCTCCCGGTCACCCTTCGCCGCTACGAGTCGGTCCTGCGCTGGTCGCTCCGGCACCGGTTCCTGATGATGGGACAGGCGGTGCTGACGCTCGTGGTCGTGGTCGGTCTGTTCGGCGTCTTCAACGCCGGGATCGAGTTCTTCCCGGAGAGCGTGCCGCCGGAGACCGCCTGGGTGCGGGTCGAGACGCCGACCGGCACCCGCGCCGAGGCCACCGACGAAATCACCCGACGGGTCGAGTCGAAGCTCTCGCAGCTGGACAACTCCGTGGACTACGAGTCGATCGTGGCGACCACCGGTCAGAAGATCGGGGGGTTCGGGAACGAGACCGGGACGCAGTACGCCACCGTCGCGGTCGCCCTCGTCGACTACAAGGACCGGAAGTACGACTCGTTCGGGACGCTCGAGACGCTGCGCGAGAGCATAGGGACCGACATCGCCGGCGCCGAGATCTCGGTGGAGAAGCCGCAGGAGGGTCCGCCGACGGGGCTCCCGGTGAACATCGAGATCTCCGGCGACGACTTCGCGCTTCTCAAGATGCTGGGGGATCGCGCCGTTCAGGTCCTCTCCAACGCGCCGGTGGCGGAAAAGCTCGAGGGCCTGGAGAGCGACCTCGCGGAGGGCCGTCCCGAGCTCCGGATCGAAGTGGACCGCGAGAAGGCGAAGCTGTTCGGGCTGAACACGCAGAAGATCGGCTTCACCGTCCGAAGTGCGATCAACGGCACCAAGGCCTCCGAGTTCCGGGACGGAAAGGACGAGTACGACATCGTCGTGCGGCTCGCGGAGCGCTACCGGAGCGACCTGGGATCGCTCGCCGACCTCACGGTCTCGAACGAGGACGGCGTGCAGGTTCCGCTTCCGGCGGTCGCGAAGTGGACGGTCGAGGAGAGCTTCGGCGGGATCAACCGGAAGGACCTCGACCGGGTCGTGACCGTGTCCGCGGACGTGCGCGCCGGGTACAACGCCAACGCGGTGCTCGCGGAGACGCGGGAGTCGCTCGCGGAGTTCCAGGCCGGGCTGCCGGCCGGGTACCGGCTCTCGTGGACCGGACAGCAGCAGGAGCAGCAGGAGGCGGAGAAGTTCCTCACCGGGGCCTTCCTGCTGGCGCTCTTCCTGATCGGCATGATCCTCGTGTCGCAGTTCGACTCGGTGCTCAGGCCGGCGTTGATTCTCAGCACGGTGCTCCTCTCGACCGTGGGCGTGTTCGTGGGCCTGCTGCTGTTCCGGATGCCGTTCGGCGTGATCATGACCGGCGTCGGGGTGATCAGCCTGGCGGGCATCGTCGTGAACAACGCGATCGTGCTCGTCGACTACATCGGGATCCTCCGTCGGCGGGATGGACTGGATGAGCGCGAATCCCTGATCCAGGGCGGGCTGACCCGGTTCCGACCGGTGACGCTCACCGCGATCACCACCGTGATGGGCCTGGTGCCTCTCTCGATCGGGCTCAACTTCGACTTCGAGGGACTCTACCGGGAGCTTCGGCCCGACATCTACTGGGGCGGCGAGCAGGCGGCGTGGTGGGGCCCGATGGCGATCGCGGTGATCGCGGGACTCACGTTCGCCACCTTCCTGACCCTGGTCCTGCTGCCCGTGATGCACTCGCTGCTCGATGACCTCCAGCACTTCTTCGGGCGGCATCTCCGCGAAGACGGCGCGCGCGGGGCAGACGCCGGGGAGGGGGCGGCGGAGGCCGGTCGGGACGGAGTCGAACGCGGCGGCGATGCGTCGGGCCGCCGACCCGACCGGGAGCTCGCGACCGCGCCGTGACGGCCGCGTGACGGGTGCCCGTCATCATTACCCGCAGGGGAAGCGCGGGTGACGGCGGGTAGGAATCTGGGGGGCCGCACTGCCGTCGCTCGCGCTTTCCCCCGCGCAGAAGGCCCTCCGGACGCCGATCCGGAGGGCCTTCTCGCATGTCCGGGCGCCGGGGACCCGGGGCCCGCCGGGGTCCGCCTCAGCCTGGCAGCTTGCGCTCGGCGAGCCGGCGCGGGGGCGGAGTGTCGAGGCCCGCCGGCAGCACCTGGTCCTTGCCGTGCCGCTTCGCCTCGTACATCGCCGCGTCCGCTGCGCGGATCAGCGTCTCGCCGTCGGCCGCGAGCGGGGGCGACGAGGCCACGCCGCCGCTGAGCGAGAGCCGCGCCCCGGTCGGGAACTCGAGCGCCCGGAACGCCGTCCGCACGCGCTGCGCGAACACGAGGGCGCCCTCCACCCCGGTCCCGGCGAGGACCGAGGTGAACTCCTCGCCCCCGTAGCGCGCGCTCAGGTCCGCACCGCGCGTGTTCTCGGCGAGAACCCTGCCGAGCGCGGCCAGCGCCTCGTCGCCCGCGGCGTGTCCGAAGCGGTCGTTGTAGCTCTTGAAGTCGTCGATGTCGAACATCGCGACTGCCACCGATCCGCCACGCCGGGCTCCCGCCACCTGCCGCTCGAGGTAGAACTCCAGCACGCGACGGTTTCCGAGGCCGGTGACCACGTCCGCGTACGCGACCTGCACGGCCCGGAACGCCTGTCGGTGCAGGAGTTCCGCGGAGAGCCCCGCCGCGAAGCTGACGAACAGGAGGATCCCCGCCGTACCGGCGGCGATGCGCCAGTCCACCGGGTGGCCCAGCGCGAGCGTCCCGAGGAGCTGAAGCCCGATGAGGACGAGCATCGCGGCCAGGAGCCCCGCCGCCGCGCCCTGCCAGCCCCGGTAGTACGCGAGAAGGAAGGGCGGCACGAGCGCGAGCAGCCAGACGAGGATCGAGTATTCCGCGATCGCGGCGGGCCACACGAGGCTCGCCACGCCGGCCACGCAGAGCGCCGCCAGCGAGATCCAGAAGGCCCGGGTCGGAACCGGCGGAGTCGCCGTCGCGGGGCCGACGGGCGCGTTTCCCCGGCGTGAGTGCGGCGCCACCTTGCTCGATCGGCTCATGTGAACGCCCCTCCGGATCACGGGACGCGGGTCCGGAGCTCCGGCTCGAGCCCCTGGGCTGCGCACGTTCGCCTCAACTTGGCCGCAAGGACCGGACGGAACAAGCGTCACGCGCCGGCGGCTCCGGGTCGGGAGCGCTCGGCGCGCGGCCGGTGAACGGCCCGGCCGGCGACCGATCCGGCCGTTGCGACGGGCCCTGCGGACTCCGATCTTGGGCCGCATGCTGGATTGGACGATCTTCCGGATCCGGGGCGACAGGGGCCCGCCGACGCTCGACGTAGCGCAGTTCCTCGCCTGCATCTCGGCCGCGCGCGACACGCTCGAGGGGACGCGCTGGCACCTCCGCTGGTCCGGCTCGCCGGATCGCGCCCGCGTGGACGGGCTCCGGGTGGCGCTCCCCTTCGACTCCGTCGCGCTCCGGTGCGTCGGCGAGGCGCTCGAGAGCTGGATCCCGCCGCCGGACGGCCTCGTGGCCGAGCCGCTGCGCCGCGACGTGGACCTCGACCCCGTCCAGTCGGACGAGGAGATGGAAGCCTGCCTCGAGCTCCTGTGGCGCTGGTCGGAGCTCCTGTGCGACCTCCGCACACGTAACCCGGGGGCGCTTCCGCGTCAGCTGCTGGGACTCACGCCCGGCGCCTTCCTCACCTTCGTCACCGGGGATCGGCGGCACTTCGAGCGGGCGGTGGACGCGCAGGGTTTCGGCTCGGTCCCCGCGGTTCCGTTCAGCCGGGTGGCGGCGCTTCTCGGCCGCATGCCGCTGTCGTACCGGGTGCCGCCCCGGGACCGCGAGGAGGCGGTGGCGGCGGCGCGGATCCACCATCTGGCCGGCTGCACGGCGGCCGCGGAGTTCTACCCGTACGCGAAGTCGGCGTGACCCTTCGCCGCTCGCTCGTTCTCCTCGGCCTCGGCCTTGCGGTGCTCGCCGCGAGCGTCCTCGGCTACCGCACGGGGCGTCGCGTCGCGGACCCGCAGGTCCGCGGCGCCGGGCCGGCGGCCGCCGCGGCGCGCCCGGGTCCCTCGGACTGGCTGCAGATTCCGGCCCCGGACGTCGCGTTCCGGACGCTCGACGGCGGCGAGGCCCGACTCGCGGAGCTGCGCGGCCGCGTCGTGCTGGTGAACTTCTGGGGAACCTGGTGCCCGCCCTGCCTGGTGGAGATCCCCGACCTGATCCGCGCGCAGGCCCGGCTCGAGCCGATGGGGGCGACGATCGTGGGGCCGGCGATCGACTCCGGAACGCCCCAGGAGATCCGCGCCTTCGTCGAGGAAATGGGGATCAACTACCCGATCTGGATCGGGAGGGACGTCGAGGCGGTCTCGCGGTTCGGGGCGCCGGGCTACCCGTTCACGCTCCTCATCGATCGAGAGGGCGTGATCCGCCGCAGCTACATCGGCCCCCAGACGGAGGCCAACCTGCTGGGCGACGTCGCGACCCTTCTCGCCGGATTCTGATCGCCCCTGCTCAGAGCGCGAGCTGCTGCGGCTCGCTCGCCGCGCCGTCCAGAAGCTGCCCCCGGTAGAGTCGGGCGTAGAGGCCGTCCGCCGCGACGAGCTCGGCATGCGTCCCCTGCTCGAGGACCCGGCCGGCATCGATCACGAGCACCCGGTCGGCCCGCTGCACGGTCCCGAGGCGGTGCGCGATGATGAGAGTCGTGCGCCCCTCCATCGCGGTCTCGAGCGCCTGCTCCACGAGTCGCTCGCTCTCGGTGTCGAGGCTGCTCGTCGCCTCGTCGAGGATCAGGATCTCCGGCTGCTTGAGGAAGATCCGCGCGATCGCGATCCGTTGCCGCTGTCCGCCCGAGAGGCGCACGCCGCGTTCCCCGACCTGGGTCTCGTACCCGTCCGGCAGCCGTGCGACGAACTCGTGGGCGTTCGCGAGCCGGGCCGCCCGCTCGATCTGCTCGGGTCCCGCCTCCGGGCGGCCGTACGCGATGTTCGCGGCGAGCGTGTCCGCGAACAGCAGCGGCTCCTGCGGGACCATGCCGACGGCCGTCCGCAGCTCGATCAGGGGGATGCGTCGGAGATCGGTCCCGCGGAGCGAGATGGAGCCCTGCGTCGGGTCCCAGAAACGGGGGACGAGCGAGGCGATCGTCGTCTTGCCGGCCCCGCTCGGTCCCACGAGCGCCACGATCTCGCCCGAGCGGATCTCGAGGTCCAGGCCCTGCAGGATCCACGGCTCGTCCTGCCCGTAGCGGAACCACACGTCGTGGAACGCGAGCCCGCCGGGATCGCTGGCCGGCGGGAGGGCGGCCGAGTGGCGCGGCTCGCGGATCTCCGGCTCCCTGTCCATCAGCTCGAACACGCGCCGTGCGGCTCCCATCGCCTCCTGGAAACCGGACCACAGGGAGGCGAGCGACGTGATCGCGGCCGCCACGGTGACCGCGTAGAGGAGGAACGACACGAGCTCTCCGGCCGTGATCTCCTGGCCGAGCACGAGCCGCCCGCCCTCCCAGAGCACGACCGCCACGCCGCCGAACGCGATGAACGTGACGAGCCCGAAGAACACGCCCCGCACGAGGGCTCGCCGCACGGCCTCGCGAAGCGCCCTGCGGATGCGGGAGCCGTACCGCTCCTCCTCCCATCCCTCCCGCGTGAAGCTCTGGACGATCGGGATCTGCGTGAGCGCCTCCTCCGCGGTCGCGTTCGCGTCGGCGAGCCGGTCCTGCACGTGCGTGCTCTGACGCCGGAGCACCTGTCCGAACGCGTAGGCGCTGAGCACCACGATCGGCGCGACGGCCGCGGTCGTGATCATCAGGCGGGTGTGGAGCACGGCCAGGAGCGCGAGCCCGCCGAACAGGAACAGGACCTGGCGGACGAACTCGGCCGCCTGGTGGCTGAGAACGGTCCCGAGCGTCTGGCAGTCGGAGGCGAGGCGGCTCGTCAGCTCTCCCGAGCTGGAGCGGGAGAAGAAGCCCGGCGAGAGCGTGAGCAGGTGGCCGAACAGGTCGGTGCGCAGGCCCGCCACGACGCGCTCGGCGGTCGCTCCGAGCAGGAAGACCTGTACGAAGTTGAGCACGGCCTGGACTCCGAACAGGCCGATCAGGAGGAGCGCGATCCTGTCGAGCGCCTCCGCGTCCCGACTCTCGAACGCCGCGTCCATCAGGTAGCGGACCACGAGAGGGAAGGCGAGCCCGACCGCGGCGCTGAGCACGAGCGCCACCGCGGAGACCGCCAGCGCCCTGCGGTGCGGACGCAGTCTGGGCACGAGGCGACCGAACGAGGACAGCGGCTGTCGGATCGCGCGTCTCGGCTTGCTCATGCTCCCCGGAGCCCCGTCCGCGGACGGGATCGTGCGTCGGATCGCCGCGCGATCTATCTTCCGGCGGCGTGAAGTCCGGAACCTAATCGCGCGGCGTTCGCGGTTCCATACGCCCGGGCGGCGTCGCGCTCCTAGGAGCGGAGAGGGGCACCGTGGAGCATACGGACCACAGGAACTCATCCCGGCGGCGCTGGGGGCGGCTGGCGGTGGTCGCCACGGCGGCCACGTTCGGGCTGATCGTGTTCGGCGGCGTCGTCCGCATCACGGGGAGCGGCATGGGCTGCGGCGACCACTGGCCGCTGTGCAACGGAAGCCTGCTCCCGCCGATGGACCTTCCCACCTTCATCGAGTACGGGCACCGGGTGTTCGCGCTCCTCGTCGCGGCGCTCGTCGCGGCGCTCGCGATCGGCGCATGGCGACGGGGGCGCGGCGAGGGCGACGTTCCCGCGAGCGCCTCCGGCGGGTGGCGGCGGCTCCGGCGCCTGAGCGCGCTCGCGGCGGCGCTCCTCGTCGTCCAGATCCTGCTCGGCGCGGTGACGGTGTGGCTCGAGCTGCCCGCCGCCTCCGTGATCCTCCATCTCGGGACCGCGATGGCCCTGCTGGCCACCCTCGCGGTCGCCGCCGGCGAGGCGCTGGCGCCGGGGCGGGAGCTCGTCCGGGACCGGGCGACGGAGCTCGCCCTGTGGAGCGCCGTGTTCGGCTACGTGGTCGTCCTCGCGGGCGCGCTCGTCGCGAACATGGACGCGGGACCGGCCTGCCAGGGTTTCCCGGCCTGCAACGGCTCGTGGATGCCCGCGGCGTCGAGCCCGCTGGTCCACGTCCACTGGGGACACCGGCTGATCGCCTACGCGCTCGTCCTCTGGTCCCTCGCGCTGCCGGCGCTGATCGGCAACGCCCGCCCCGGCGACGCGGCGCTCCGGCGCCTGGCGTGGATCAACGCGGCGGTCGTGGTCCTGCAGCTCGTGGTGGGGGCGGCGATGGTCCTCGCGATGCTCCAGGGCGGCCTCCGCACGGCGCACGTCGGGCTCGGCGCCCTCGTGTTCCTCGTCCTCGTGCGGCTGGCGTGGGTGGCGCGGCGACCGGCGATCGTCTCTGCCGCCGACCGCGCGGAGGCGGCCCCGCCCGCGGGAGCGCCGGTCGGCGCCGGGGCCTGACCGGGTCCGGCCCCGCGGCGCAGGGTCTCGCGGGACGCGCCGTCACGCCGTCACGGCGCCTCCAGGAGGCCGACGTGCCCGAGCCCGCCCGCGGCGCAGATGCTGACCACGGCTCTCGTGCCGGCCGGCTGCCCGGCCAGCTCTACCGCGGCCTGCGACAGGATCCGCGCCCCGGTCGCTCCGAACGGATGCCCGAGCGCGACGCTCCCGCCGTTCGGGTTCACGCGGTCGCGCGGGAACGGCCCCAGCTCCCGCTCCACACCCGCGCGCTCCCGTAGCCACGAGGGCGACTCGAGCGCCGCCAGGGTGCACAGCACCTGGGCGGAGAACGCCTCGTGAATCTCCCACAGGCCCACGTCCTCGTAGCGGAGTCCGTGTCGGGCGAGGAGACGGGGAACGGCGAGCGCGGGCGCCATCAGGAGGCCCTCCCGCTTCGGGTCGATCGCCGCCTGCTCCCAGTCGACGAGACGGACGCGGGGCAGGTCGCCGGGAAGCCGCGACAGGCCCCCGGAACCGGCCACCCAGCAGCACGCGGCACCGTCGGTGAGGGGCGACGAGTTGCCGGCCGTCAGGGTCCCGCGGGCCCGGTCGAACACGGGTCTCAGCCCCGCCAGCGACTCGACCGTCGTGTCGGTCCGCGGGATCGTGTCGCCGTCGACGGGGAAGGTCCCGGGGGGGACGAGGAGCGGCCGGAAGAAGCCGCGCTCCGCCGCCGCGACGGCTCCGCGATGGCTGGCGGCGGCCAGCGCGTCCTGCTCCGGGCGCGGGATCGCCCACTCCCTGGCCATCTCCTCGGCGTGCTCCCCCATCGACTTCCCGGTCATCCGCTCCTTCACGGCGGGAATCGAGAGCCGAATGTCCCGCGGGCGGAGCTTCCGGACCTGGCGGAACGCCGCACCGGGTCCCTTCGACGACGCGGCTCGGCGGATCGCACGGCTGAGCCCGCGCGACAGCCCGACCTGCGTCGACGACATCGACTCGACGCCCCCGCACAGGGCGAGCTCGCAGTGGCCCGTCCGCACCTGCGACGCCGCCTGCGTCGCCGCGGCGAGGCTCGTCGCGCACTGCTGCACGACCGTCTGCGCCGGGACGTGGGGGTCGAGGCCCGCGTCGAGCCAGACCTCGCGCGCCCAGTTGCTCACCGACAGGCTGGGGACCACGGAGCCCCACAGGAACAGGTCGACGGAGCCCGACCCGACGAGGCCCGTGCCCCGGGCGCCGGCGACGGTCTGCTGGACCACCGGGACGGAGAGCTCCAGCGCGTCCAGGCGCGAGAGCTCGCGGTCGATCTTGGCGAACGGGCTCCGCAGGCCCGGGAGCAGGTACACGGAACGTGGATCGGTCATCCGGACTCTCCCGGGAGGCGGGCGCGGCGGACGCTCCGGGTGCGCGCCGCGACCGGCGAGAAACGGGGAGCGCCGTGCTGGCGCCGTGTTCGGCTTCCATGCAAGATGGGACCGTTCCTCGGGGATCGCCACCGAGCGTCGGTCTCGCGCCGGCTCCCGTCCCGCGTCGTCCTCGAATCGACATGAGACGAAATCGTGAAAGAGAAGTGATGACAGTGTCTTCACCCCGCGTTCGGTTCGCGCCGAGTCCGACCGGCTACCTGCACGTCGGCGGCGCGCGGACCGCGCTCTTCAACTACCTGTTCGCGCGCGGCCGGGGCGGGCGGTTCCTGCTGCGGATCGAGGACACCGACCGGGAGCGCTCGAGCGACGCGATGACGAGGCAGATCCTCGACGCGATCGACTGGCTGGGGCTCGAGGTGGACGAGCCGCCCCTTCACCAGGCCGACGGGATCGAGCGGCACCGGGCCGACGCGGCGCGGCTGCGGGCGGCCGGTCGGGCCTGGCCCTGCTTCGCGACGCAGGAGGATCTCGCCGAGGTCCGGGCCCGGCTCCGGGACGAAGGACGCCCCCTCCGCCGGCGCCAGGTCCCGGCGCACTCCGACGCGGAGCTCGAGACGCGGCTGCGTGCCGGAGAGCCGCACGCCCTGTTCTTCGCCGTGCCGGACGTGGGCGCGACCACGTTCGACGACGTGGTGCACGGGCCGACGACGGTCGAGCACGCACACCTCGACGACTTCGTCGTGCTGCGCACCGACGGCACGCCCGTCTACAACATGGCCGTGGTCTCGGACGACATAGAGATGCGGATCACCCACGTGATCCGCGGGGACGACCACCTCTCGAACACGCCGAAGCAGGTCCTGATCTACGAGGCGCTGGGAGCGCCGCTCCCGCTGTTCGCGCACGTCCCGATGATCCTCGGGCGGGACGGACGGCGTCTGTCGAAGCGGCACGGGGCGGCCTCGGTCGAGGCGTACCGGGAGCAGGGGATCCTCCCCGAGGCGCTCGTGAACTTCCTCGCGCTGCTCGGGTGGTCGCCGGGCGATGACCGGGAGCTGATGGAACTGCCGGAGCTGGTCGAGGCCTTCTCGCTCGACCGCATCCTGAAGAAGAGCGCGGTGTTCGACCCCGACAAGCTGGAGTGGCTGAATGGCCGCCACCTGCAGCGGAAGACGGCGGAGCGGCTCGCTCCCGTCGTCCTCGACCTGCTGCCCGAACCGGAGCGCGGGCGGGCGGAGGAGGAGCGCGAGCGCCTGCTCGCGGTGACGCAGCTCGTGAAGACCCGCGCGCGAACGGTGGAGTCGATGGCGGCGCAGGCCCGTCCCTTCTTCACGCCGCTCGAGGAACTCGCCTTCGACGAGGCGGCCGCCGCCAGGCACTGGAGGGAGCCGGCGGAGGCGCGGGAGCGCCTGTCGGCCGTGCGGACCGAGCTCGAGGCGGCGGAGCCGTTCGACGAGGCGACCCTCGAGACGGCGCTCCGGGGCCTCGCCGAGCGGCTCGGGATCGGGGCGGGGAAACTGTTCCAGCCGCTGCGGGTGGCCCTGATGGGCTCGGCCGAGAGCCCCGGGATCTTCGCCGTCCTCGTGCTGCTCGGCCGCGCCCGGTCGATCGAGCGGATCGACCGGGCGCTCGCCGAGCTCGCCCGCCGCGGGGAGGCCGTGTGACCGGCACGGCGGGGGAGGCGGACCGCGCCTGGATGCGGCGCGCCCTCGACGAGGCGCGGCGGGCCGCGGAGCGCGAGGAGGTTCCGGTGGGCGCGGTGCTGGTGGGGCCCGACGGGCTCGCGTGCGCCGACCACAACCGGACGCGCGAGGCGGCGGACCCGACGGCGCACGCGGAGGTGCGGGTGATCCGCGCCGCCGCCGGGCGGCTGGGAGACTGGCGTCTGCTCGAGCACACGCTCTACGTGACGCTCGAGCCGTGCGCGATGTGCGCCGGCGCGATCGTGCTCGCGCGGATCCCGCGGGTCGTGTTCGCGGCGCCGGACCCGAAGGCGGGAATGTGCGGCTCGCTGGAGAACCTCGTGCAGGATCCCCGGCTCAATCACCGCGTCGAGCTCGAGGCAGGGCTGCTCGAGGAGGAGTCGGCGGAGCTGTTGCGAATGTTCTTCGCGGCGCGGCGGGGATCGGAGCTCGGCGAATCGGCGCCGGGAGAGGCGGTCTCGCCCTGAGCCGCCCCGCGGACCCGCTCGTCCTCGTGGCGCCGGAGCTCGCGGCGCTGGCGGGAGAGGCGCCCGGCTGGCCCTCCGGCGCCGGGACCCGCTTCGCGCGTCCCGCCGAGGGCGTCGGCGGGGCGGACGCCGGACGGGTGGTCGCCCTCGTGCCGCTCGTCTCCCAGGCCGTCGGCCACGCCGAGCTCGACCGCTATCCCGCGCTCGAGGTGGTGGCGAACTACGGGGTGGGCTACGACAACCTCGACCTCGGGGCGCTTCGCGCGCGAGGCGTCGTGGCCACGAACACGCCCGACGTGCTCACGGACGCGACCGCGGACCTCGCGTTGGCGCTGCTGCTCGCGGCGACGCGCCGGCTTCGCGAGGGCCTCGACCTCGCCCGCGGCGGCGACTGGGACGGCTGGCACCCGACGCAGCTGCTCGGCGCCGGCCTCCAGGGACGGACGCTGGGGCTGCTCGGGGCGGGTCGGATCGGGCGCGCCACGGCGCGGCGGGCCCGTGCCTTCGGGATGGAGATCGTGTACTGGGACCGGAGCCGCAGCGAGGAGCTCGAGCGGGAGCTGGGAGCGCGGCGCGCCGTCGGGCTCGCCGATGCGCTCGCCGCCGCGGACGTGGTGAGCGTGCACCTCCCGCTGGCCCCGGAGACGCGCCGGCTGCTCGACGCGGACGCGATCGCCGGCATGCGCCCGGGCGCGATCCTCGTGAACACCGCCCGCGGGGCGATCGTGGACGAGGACGCGCTCGCGGAGGCGCTTCGCGAGGGCCGGCTCGCCGCGGCGGGGCTCGACGTGTTCGCGGAGGAGCCGGGGATTCCGGCGGCGCTTCGGGAGCTCCCGAACTGCTTCATCCTGCCGCATCTCGGAAGCGCCACGCGGGAGGCGCGCGGCGCGATGTGGGAACTCGCCGCGGGGAACGTCCGCGCGGTGCTCGGGGGCGGAGACCCGCTCACGCCGATCCCGGGCTGAGCCGGGGGGTCAGGCCCCGGCGACCTCCCGCCGCGCCTCCTGCGACCACTGCGGCGAGTCGAAGTCCCGCTTTCCGACGAACCGCAGGAGCAGGAAGAGGATCGTCCCGCCCGCCAGGTAGCTGATCCACGGCGGCATCCCGAACGCCGTCGGGACGTCCCCCACGGCCATCCCCACGAGGGCCACCGTCAGGGCGTACGGCAGCTGCGTGCGCACGTGATCCACGTGGTCGCAGGCGGACGCCATCGAGCTCAGCACGGTCGTGTCGGAGATCGGGGAGCAGTGGTCGCCGAAGATCGACCCGGCCAGCACCGAGCTGATCGACCCGAGGAGGATCGTGTAGTGCGCCCCGCCGTCGAACCCGGCCGCACCGCCGAGCGCGACGGAGAGCGGGATCACGAGCGGGATGAGGATCGCCATCGTGCCCCAGGATGTCCCCGTCGCGAACGAGATCGAGGCGGCCGTCAGGAAGACGAGGACCGGCAGCAGCTCGGGCCGGAGGTTCCCCTCCAGGATCCCCGCCAGGTAGCGCGCCGTCCCCAGCGCGACCGTGACCTCGCTGAGCGACCAGGCGAGCACGAGGATGAGGCCCGCCAGCAGCATCGCCCGCATCCCTCCGATCAGCGCCTGGACAGCCTCCTCCACCTCGAGGATCCGCTGGCCGGCGGCGAGCCCGACCGCCACGACGCAGCCCGCGAGCGACCCCCACAGGAGCGCGTGGAACGGGTCCGCCTCCCCGAGGACCTCCCAGGGCGACCCGGGCCGGCCGAGGTTCGCGCGCCCCTCGAGCCAGAGCCCCGCCAGCACGACGGCCACGACGCTGAGCACGGGCAGGGCAGCGTTCCACCAACGGTGCGGGACGTCGGGGTCCGGCTCCAGCAGCTCCGAGCCGGTGTCCGCCATCGGCATCGCGCCCTCGCGGTGGAGCCCCTGGCCGCGCGAGGCCCGCTGCTCGGCCTTCAGCATCGGCCCGAAGTCGCGCTGCAGGAAGACGACGAGGCCGACCATCAGGAGCGCGAGCAACGGGTAGAACAGGTAGGGGATCGAGTGGATGAAAACGGTGAACGGATTCGCGTCGAGCAGCTGCGCGGCCGCCCCCGGGTCCTCTCCGAGGTGGGCCGCCGCGGCCGCGAGGCCGTCGCCGATCAGCGAGATCTCAAAGCCCACCCAGGTGGAGACGAACACGATGGCCGCCACCGGGGCCGCGGTGGAGTCGACCAGGTAGGCGAGCTTCTCGCGCGACACCCGCATCCGGTCGGTGATCGGACGCATCGTGTTCCCGACGATGAGAGTGTTGGCGTAATCGTCGAAGAAGATCGCGAGGCCGGCCAGGTAGGTTGCGAGCTGCGCCCGCCGGGGGGTCGTGGCGATCGGGCGCACCGCCTCGACGATGCCCCGAGTGCCGCCCGAGCGGCTCATCACGCCGACCATTCCCCCGAGCAGGAAGGAGAAAACGATGATCGCGGCGTGGTCCGGGTGCGCGAGCGCCGGGGCGACGAAGCGGTCCATCGTGCGCAGGAACGCCGCGATGGGGTTCAGGCCCGCGTAGACGAAGGCGCCGAGCCAGACGCCGACGAACAGCGCGGTGACGACCTCGCGGAACACGAGGGCCATCAGGATCGCGACGAGCGGCGGGAGCAGGCTCGTCCAGCCGGGCAGTACGCGCGGATCCACGGACGCGAGCGGGGTCGCACCCGCGCGCTCGTCGGCCGCCCGGACCGAGATCGGCGTGTCGTCGCCCCCGGCCACGGACAGCCCCTCGAGCCGCAGGGGCACGCCCGGCAGGAGCGTGCCGCGGGCCAGCTCCCGCCCTCCGGCGGTGAACGCCGCCACCTCGACGGATTCGTCCGCCCCGTCGAGCCGCAGGGTCAGCGCGAACGGCACCCCGGTCAGCAGGACCTTCGGCGCGTCGAGCACGACCCGGGGAGCGTCGGGCGAGGGAGCGCGGGGGGCGTCCGCGGCCCGGACGGCCGCCCCGGCGGCGACCGGAAAGACCGTTCCCTGGGCGGAGGCGAGGAGGGCGAGCGATGCGACGAGAGCCGGGAGCGGGGCCGCGCCTGGACGTCTCATGGTCCTCCGCCCGGGTTCCGGGATCGGTTGCCGGGAGACCATCCGGGGCGCTCGTCCCGAGGCCGCGCGGCAGGCGAAACGGCCGCGCAAGGTAGACGCGCGGCCGCGGCCCGACAAGCGATCCGGCGGGGCCGGAAAGGGGCGTTGATCCCCCGGAACCCGGTCGGTATACTGCGGCGGGCCGCGGCCGGGTCGGGTCGGACCGACGCCGACGGCCCCGCCCGCCCGGCATGCCCGCAGACCGTTCGCGCTCGAGCGGCGCGCCGGGCGAGAGAGGGGGTTCGATGACACCGGAGATCGCGCGGCAGCTCCTCGATGCCGCGGGCGTTGAGGACGTCCTGAGACGGCTCGCAGCGGAGATCGGGCCGCACGAGGGAGAGGAGAGCCTTCTGCTCGTGGGGATCCGTCGCCGGGGCGTGCAGCTCGCGGAGCGGCTCGCCGCGATCCTCCGCGAGGATACGGGCGCCGAGGTGCCGACCGGCAGCCTCGACATCACGCTGTATCGCGACGACCTTCACCAGATCGGCCCGTTTCCCGTGATCGGCATGACGCAGATTCCGGCCGAGATCACAGGTCGCCGGGTGGTGATCGTGGACGACGTGCTGTTCACCGGGCGTACGGTGCGCGCCGCCCTGAACGAGCTCGCGGACTTCGGACGGCCGGAGCGGATCGAGCTCTGCGTGCTGGTGGACCGCGGCGGGAGGCAGCTCCCGGTGCAGGCGGACTACGTCGGCCTGACCGTCGAGGCGGGCGAGCACGACCTGGTCGAGGTTCGCGTGCCGGAGCTGGACGGAGAGTCGTCGGTGACGCTCGTCACGGGCCGGGAGGAGGAGTGAGCGCGTCGACCGGAATCGGGCTGGGGAAGGACCTGGTCGGCCTCGAGACCGTGCCGGGCGACACGATCCGGGCGATCCTCGACACGGCGGAGCCGTTCAAGGAGATCAGCGAGCGGCCGATCAAGAAGGTCCCCGTGCTGCGAGGCAAGACGATCGTCAACCTCTTCTTCGAGCCCTCGACCCGCACCCGGATCTCCTTCGAGTTCGCCGAGAAACGCCTCGGGGCGGACACGGTGAACGTGGCGGCGACCGGGTCGTCGGTGGCGAAGGGCGAGACCCTGGTGGACACCGCCCGGAACCTCGAGGCGATGCGGATCGACATGGTCGTGATCCGCCACGGCTCGTCGGGCGCGGCGCAGTTCCTCGCCGACCGGATCCCGTCGAACGTGATCAACGCGGGGGACGGGCAGCACGAGCACCCGACGCAGGCGCTCCTCGACCTGCTGACTCTCCGCGACACGTTCGGTCGGATCGAGGGCCTCCGGGTCTGCATCGTGGGCGACATCCGGCACTCGAGGGTGGCGCGCTCGAACATCTTCGGCCTGCGGAAGCTGGGGGCCGAAGTGGCCGTGTGCGGGCCCCGCAGCCTGATCCCCGCCGGGATCGAGGAGCTCGGCGCGAGGGTGTTCGGGCACGTCGAGGAGGCGATCGAGTGGGCGGACGCGCTGAACGTGCTCCGGCTCCAGCTCGAGCGGATGAACGCCGGGTTCGTCCCCTCCCTCCGCGAGTACAACCGGGTGTTCGGCGTCACGCGGGCGCGCCTGACGCGGGCGCCGCGCGAGACCGTGATCCTGCACCCCGGGCCGATGAACCGGGGCGTCGAGATCGACTCCGACGTGGCCGACGGGCCCCAGTCGGTGATCCTCCCCCAGGTGACGAACGGCGTCGCCGTGCGGATGGCCGTCCTCTACCTCCTCGCCGGCGGACGCCCGGAGAAGGCGGAGGAAGCGAAGAAGGGGGAAGAATGAGCCGACTCCTGTGCATCCGTGGCGGGCGCGTCGTCGATCCCTCGCAGGGGCTCGACGGGACCGTCGACCTCCTCGTGCGCGACGGCCGGGTGGAGGCCCTGGGAGCCGACCTGCCGCTCCCGGCCGACGCGGAGGCGATCGACGCGTCCGGCCTGGTGGTCGCGCCCGGACTGATCGATGTCCACGCGCACCTGAGGGAGCCGGGCGGTGAGCACAAGGAGACGATCGCCTCTGGAGCGCGGGCCGCCGTGGCCGGCGGCTTCACCACCGTGTGGGCGATGCCGAACACGGACCCGCCGATCGACGGTCCGGCGGCGGTCGGCTTCGTGAAGGCGGCCGGGGCGGCGGCGCACGCGGCGCGCGTGATGCCGATCGGTGCGGCCTCGATCGGCCAGAAGGGCGAGCAGATGACCGAGATCGGCGAGCTCGTCGGGGCCGGGGCCGTCGCTGTCTCGGACGACGGACACCCGGTGCACGACTCGGGCCTGATGCGTCGTTTGCTCGAGTACGTGCAGACGTTCGACATTCCGGTCCTGCAGCACGCGGAGGATCGGGCGCTCAGCGCCGGCGGCGTGATGAACGAGGGGTCGGTGGCGACCTCGCTCGGGCTCCGGGGCGTCCCGAACGCCGCCGAGGCGGCGACCGTGGCGCGTGACGTGCTGCTCGCGGAGCTCACGGGAGGGCACCTCCACGTGTGTCACGTTTCCGCCCGGCAGTCGGTGGACCACCTGCGCTGGGCGAAGGAACGGGGGCTCCGCGTGACGTCCGAGGTGACGCCGCACCACCTGTTCCTGACGGAGGAGCGGGTGCGCGGCTACGACACGCAGGCGAAGGTGAACCCGCCGCTGCGGACGCGGGCGGACGTCGAAGCGGTCCTCGCGGCGCTGGTGGAGGGGGTGATCGACGTGATCGCGACGGACCACGCTCCTCACCACTACGAGGAGAAGGAGCGGGAGTTCGACGACGCCCCGTTCGGGATCAACGGGCTGGAGACCGCGCTCTCCGTCTGCCTCGCGGCGCTCGTGGAGCCCGGCCACCTCACCCTGTCGGGCCTGATCGACCGGATGTCGTGCGGCCCGGCCCGGATCATGGGACTGCCGACCGGAACGTTGCGGGTGGGCGCACCGGCGGACATCGTGGTCTTTTCCCCGGAGGAGCGATGGACCGTGGATCCGGCGCGCTTCCGCTCGCTCAGCCGGAACACGCCGCTCGCCGGGCAGGAGCTTCCAGGCCGGGTGCGGAGGACGATCGTCGCCGGGGAGACCCGGTTCGAAGCGGCGGAGGACGAATGAACGCTGAGCTGGAGGGGGACGGCCAGGTGATTCCCGACGCGATCAGGGACCTGCTCGAGCAGCGGGCCCGCTACCACGACTGGCTGCAGAAGCTCGAGGACGTCGGCGGGAAGTACCGCCCGGAAGTCGCCGACCGGGTGAGGACCGACTACCGGGCGCGCCTGTCCTCGGTCGAAAAGGAGCTGCACGGGCACCGCTCGGTGCTGGAGGGAAGCCTCGAGGAGCACGGCGGGAGACTCGACGAGCTGTCCCGGAGGCACGAGGAGCACGCGGCCCGGCTCGAGGAGGCGGAGCTCCGCTTCCAGGTCGGGGAGTTCGAGCAGTCGGAGTGGGACGAGCGTCGCGGCGAAGGAGAGCGCGAGCTCGCCCGGGTCACGGAGGAGCTCGAGGCGGAGCGCGCCGCCGTGCGGGAGCTCGAGGGCGTGCTCGCCGAGGTAGGCGGCGAGGCGGAGAGAGCCGCGACGATGCAGGTCGAGCCGGGCGCCTGGTCCGGAGCGGCGGCCGCCGCCGCCGGCGGGGCCCCGGAGATGGTGTTCCGGGACGAAGAGCCGGAGCTCGAGGAGCAGGCGGAGCCGTCCGACGAGGCGGCCGATGGAGACGTGGACGTGCGCGGGGAGCGCCCCGTGGAGCCGCGCGGGGGCGCGGGAGAGGCCACGTTCCCGGAGGTCGACGAGGCGATGCCCGCGGCCGGGGCCGCCGCGGAAGTCGAGGAGGCGCCGCCGGCGGAGGACGACTTCCTCGACGAGCTCGAGTTCCTCGAGTCGCTCAGCCTGGACGACCCCGAGAGCTTCGACGCCGTGTCGCGGATGCTGGAGGAGGAGGGCGGAGAGCCCGACGGGGACGGTTCCGGTCGGGGAGGCGCGGGCTGAATCGAGGATCCCGCGCCCGCCCCGGGCGCCCGGGCGGCGCCGAGAGATGGCGCGCGGGATCGCGTGCCGCGGTGAGACCGCCCGCGGCGGCCGGGGCGTCAGGCGCCGAGGCGGCTCACGTGCCTGGCGAGGCGGGCCTTGCGGCGGTCGGCGGCGTTCGACGGAATCACGCCGCGCCGCGCGGCCCGGTCGATCAGCGACGTCACCTGCTGCAGCTGCTCCGCCGCGGCGGCCGGATCCTCCGTCGAGAGCAGGATCTTGACCCGGGTACGGATCTCCGAGCGCACGGCCCGGTTCCGGTCCCGCCGCTGGCGGGACTGTCGGTGCCTCTTCTCGGCACTCTTGATGTTCGGCACGGTTCCTGCCCTTCGTTGATCGGGGTCTCGTCGACAATCCAAAAGACTAGCCGGCGGGGTTTCCGGAATCAAGGCGGCGCGGGCGCATGACCGTCCTCGCGCCGGGAGTCGCGCGACCGACGGGCGCCGGCCCGACCCCGTTCGGCGCGGCCGGGGATCCGTTCTCGGTCGAGCTCGAGCGCTTCCAGGGCCCGCTCGACCTGCTTCTGCACCTGATCCGCTCGCAGGACATCGACATCTTCGAGATTCCGATCGCCGCGATCACGCGGCAGTTCCTCGACGCGATCGAGGGCGGGCTCGCGGAGATGCCGCTGGAGCGGGCAGGCGAGTTTCTCGAGATGGCGGCGACGCTGGTCCGGATCAAGGCCCAGCTTCTGCTGCCTCGTCCCGAGAAGCTGGAGTGGGAAGAGGACCCGCGCGCCGAGCTCGTGCGCCGCCTGCTCGAGTACGAGCACTTCCAGGACGTGGTGCACGTGCTCCGGACGGCCGAGGCACAGCGCGGGCGCCACTTCGGAAAGGGATTCGTCGAGCAGCGTTCGCCGCCCGCGGTCCTGCGGCCGCCGCTCGAGGCGACGCTGGAACAGCTGCTCCACGCGGCCGCGCGGATCCCGGAGCCGCTGCCTCCCGTGGTGGTCCGGCCCCCGTCGAAGCTCGTGACGGTGGAGGAGAAGGTCTCGCTCCTCAGGCGGCTGATCCGCGGTGCGAGGCGGATCACGCTCGACAGCCTCATCCGCCCCTGGGGGACGCGGGCGCACGCGGTGACGGCGCTCCTCGCGGCGCTGGAGCTTGCCAGGCAGCAGGTCGTGCGGATCGAGCAGTCGAAGCCGTTCGCGCAGATCTGGCTGTTTCCCGGGAAGAGGCGGGCGGACGGGCCCGCCGCGGAGGAGGACGCGTGAGGCCGGAGCTGATCGTCGAGGCGACGCTGTTCGCGAGCCAGACCCCGCTCGCCCCGACGGAACTGGCCCGAGCGGACGAGAGCCTGACGCCCGAAGTCGTGCAGGAGGCGATCCGGGCGCTCCGCGAGCGGTACGAGCGGGAGGACCACGCGTTCCAGATCTACCAGCTCGGGGACGGGTTCCAGGTCCTCACCCGGCCCGAGTTCGCGCCGTATCTCGAGCGGTTCGACTCCGTGCCGCGCCCTCCGCACCTCTCCGCCGCCGCACTCGAGACCCTCGCGATCATCGCCTATCGACAGCCGATCGGCCGGATCGAGATCGAGGAGGTCCGGGGCGTGAGCGCGAGCTCCGTGCTGAGGACGCTGCTCGACTGGGAGCTCGTGACGGTGGTGGGCCGGGCCGAAGGGCTCGGCCGCCCCCTTCTGTACGGGACCACGGGCCGGTTCCTGGAGCACTTCGGGCTGGGGACGCTCTCGGAGCTTCCGCCGCCGGAGCAGCTGCCGGTGGGGCTGGGCGCCGCGGCCGAGCCCGGGGAGGCGGCGATCCCGACGGCGGCGGGAACCGGGGCTGACGAAGGCTCCGTTGCCGACCCCGCCGCAGAGCCCGTCTCCGACCTGCCGTTCGTGCGGGTCCCCGGGGGCGACGAGGACGCCGAGCTCTGATCGGCTGGCAGGACGGATGCGCCTGAACAAGTTTCTCTCCCGCGCGGGCGTCGCCTCCCGCCGCACCGCGGACCGCATGATCGAGGAGGGTCGCGTGCGGGTGGACGGCGCGATCGTCCGCGAGCACGGGGTCCGGGTGGACCCGGGGCGGGCGGTGGTGGAGGTGGACGGCAGGCGGGTTCGCCCGGCGTCCACGACCTGGGTCCTGCTCCACAAGCCGCCCCGCGTGGTCTGCACCCGGAGCGACCCGCGCGGCCGGCCGACGGTGTACGACCTGCTGCCACCCGAGCACCGCGGCCTGTTCCACGTCGGTCGCCTCGACGTGATGAGCGAGGGACTCCTCCTGTTTACGAACGAGGGCGACACGGCGCGCGACCTGCTCCACCCGAGCCGCAGGGTGCCGAGGCGCTACCGGGTGATGCTGCGGGAGCCGGTGCCGGAGGACCTGGTGGGCCGGCTCGCGCGCGGCGTCGAGCTCGAGGACGGGCTCGCGCGGCCGGAGGACGTGCGGATTTGGCAGACCCGCGATGGTCGTCCCGTGCTCGGGATGACGCTGCGGGAGGGGAGGAACCGGGAGATCCGGCGGTTGCTCCGGGCGGTCGGGGCGGGGATCCGGCGGCTGCGCCGGATCGGCTTCGGGCCGATCGAGCTCGGCGGGCTGCCGTCCGGACGGTGGCGGACGCTCGACGCCTCGGAGATCGAAGCGCTGCGAACTCAGTCCGAAAGGACTCGTTGAATGGACATTCGGGGCAAGACCGTGCTGATGCTCGGCGGATCGGGGCTGGTGGGCCTCGCGATCGGCAGGAAGCTGCTGCCGCTCCGGCCGAAGCGTCTCGTGATCGCCGCCCTGCGGAGGGGCGAGGCCGAGGAGGGCGTCGAGACGCTCGCGGCGGAGGACGCGGCGGAGGGGGTTGAGCTGGTGCCCGAGTGGGGCGACGTCCTGCTCCGGGCCTCGCGGCGTGACGAGTCGCGGCGGGAGCTCCTCGCGAGCGAGGGCGGTCGCGGGGAAATCCTCGACGACCTGTTCGGCCAGCTCGGAGAGGCGGACTTCCGCCGCTCGCTGCTCTACGACCTGCTCGAGCGCCACGAGCCGCAGATCGTGATCGACTGCATCAACACGGCCACCGCGATCGCCTATCAGGACCTGTTCCGGTCGGCGTCCCGGCTCCGGGAGCGGACGCGCGGCGGCGACTCGCCGGAAGTCGCGGAGGTCGAGGCGCACCTCACGACGCTCTACCTCCCGCAGCTGATCCGGCACGTGCAGGTACTGCTGCACGGGATGCGTCGGGCGCGCACCGAGGTCTACCTGAAGGTCGGCACATCGGGGACGGGCGGGATGGGCCTGAACATCCCGTTCACGCACTCCGAGGAGCGCCCCTCCGCGATGCTGCTCTCGAAGTCGAGCGTCGCCGGCGCCCACTCCGCGCTCCTGTTCCTGATGGGGCGCACGCCGGAAGCGCCGGTGGTGAAAGAGGTGAAGCCGACGGCGGCGGTGGCCTGGAAGCGGATCCGGTTCGGGCCCGTCCTCCGCGGCGGCCAGCCGATCCCGCGCTTCGACTGCACGGAGCCGCTCCCGCGCGCGGAGGCCTTCGCCGAGGGGGTGGAGCTGCGCTGCGAGCGCACGGGCGCTGCCCTCGAGTCGGTCTACCTCGACGCCGGCGAGAACGGGCTGTTCAGCCTCGGCGAGTACGAGACGATCTCGGCGCTCGGGCTGATGGAGGTGATCACTCCCGAGGAGATCGCCGACGCGGCGATCGCGGAGATCCGGGGACGGCCCACGGGACGGGACATCGTCGGGGCGCTGGACGCGGCGACGATGGGGCCTACCTACCGCGGGGGCGCGCTGCGGGAGGTCGCGCTGCAGACGATGGAGCGCCTGGAAGACGAGCACGGCGTGCGCTCGGTCGCGTTCGAGATGCTCGGGCCGCCCCGGCTCAGCAAGCTCCTGTTCGAGGCGGAGATCCTGCGGCGGCTGGTCGGCGGCGTGCGGGAGGCGTCCCGGCTCGACCCGGCCGGAACGTCCGAGCGCGCCCACGCCCTGCTGCGCGAGGACGCGACGCTCCGCTCCGACATCCTCTCGGTCGGGATCCCGATCCTGCTCCCCGACGGCGACGGCGTGCTGCGGGGGCCGCGCCTCGCGTTCGTCCCGGACACCGAGGGAGGCGCGCCGGGCCCCGAGTGGGCGAACCGGGGATGGGTGGACCTCCGGCCGGCCTCCTGGGAGCGCTGGCGCGAGCGCTGCGCGTCGTACCTCGAGACTGTGGTCGGGGCGC
>JAWOIN010000108.1:0-18744 GCA_046484665.1 Gemmatimonadota bacterium | reverse complement strand
CGGCGGGCCCGTGGCTCGGACGCATGCTCCGGAGGAACGCGGCCGGCACGGGCGGCCTCGGCGAGGAGCGGATCACGTCCCGCGAGCTGGACATCGTCGGGCTCGTCGGAGAGGGGCTCGAGAACAAGGAAATCGCCGGCCGGCTCGGGATCGCCGAGCAGACCGTGAAGAACCACCTCAGCCGGGTGATGAGGAAGCTCGGGATGCGGAACCGCCAGGAGGTGGCCCTGTTCGCGGTGCGGATCCACCTCGAGCGGACGGCCGGGGGCAGCCGTGGCTGAGCCGGCCGCGGCGGGATCCTCCGGGATGTCGCGGTTCGAGGTCCGCACGTCGCGCCGGGAGGAGTGGGTCGACGTCACGACCGACGTCGCCAGGGTCGTGCGGGAATCCGGCGTCCGCGAGGGACTCGTCGTGCTGTGGTCCCTCCACACCACCGCCGCGCTCACCGTGAACGAGGCCGCCGACCCCGACGTCGCCCGCGACGCCTCCGGGTGGCTCGCGCGCGAGGTCCCGGAGGACCCGTCCTTCCTTCACGCCGAGGGCAACTCGGACTCCCACGTCAAGACGAGCCTGATCGGACCGGGGCTCACGCTGCTCGTGACGGACGGCCGGCCGCTGCTCGGCCGCTGGCAGGGCGTGTTCCTGTGCGAGTTCGACGGGCCGCGGACGCGGACGGTGGCGGCGAGGGTGATCGCGGGCTGACCCCCGGTCCCGGATGCGGAAGGGCCCCGGCGCTGCCGCCGGGGCCCTGGACGCCGTCCGAAGGAGGACCGCGCTGGAAACGAGCGGACCTCAGTTCACGGCGTCGTACGGGATGAGGCGGAGGCTGCGGATCAGGGCCGTCCCCTCTCCCGCCTCGTCGCCGGGCCCGGGCCCGGCGCCGGCGCCCGAGGTAAGCAGCCGCACGTAGACGTTCCAGTTGCCCTGGGGGCCGCCGAACGCCGGCTGGCTGTACGAGCAGGCGACCTTCTCGATGAACACCCCGGTGAAGTCGTCGATCACGAACGAGCTGGTCGCGCCGCCGCCGGTGACCGTCTCCGGGTCGATGATCGGCGCCGACCGGATCCGCCGGTTGTCAAGCTCGCATTCTGTTTGGAAGCAGTCGCCCCGCATCGGGCAGCCTGCGCTGTCCCCGCCCGTTCCGTTCGGGCACCACACGAGGTCGACGTTGCCGTTGTCGGCGAGGTCCTGCTCGATCACGTCACGGAACGACCCCGGCCCGTCGTCCGAGCTGATGACGGACTGCTTCTCGCCGACCGCCGAGGCCCCGTAGACCGTGGCGCCGGCCTCGACTCCCACGCACTGCTCCCCGACGATCGCGTCGCCGAGCCAGTTCGACCCGCCGCCCCCGCCTCCCGATGGCAGGTCCTCACGCCAGAAGCAGGACCAGTCCGCCGAGGGGATGTTGCAGTAGTCCGTGTTCGGCGTCCCGTTGAACACCTCGGGCGGCTCCGTCCGGCACGCCGGCGGCCCCTGCCCGGTGGAGCCGCTGAAGCTGAACTTGAGCAGCTTGCCGTGATCGTCCGTGTCGTAGCCGAGCTGCGGCTCGCCAGCGTCCCACTCTCCATTGCCGTTCTGGTCGTAGTAGTCGAGCAGCCCGAGCGGGAGCAGGCAGTCCCTCCAGTTCCCGGTCGGTTCCACGCCGGTCGACGGCGCCGCCCACGCGGCGGCCTCCGCGTAGATGTTGGCGGTGTTGATCCCGAGGATCCTCGCGAAGAAGGTCGGTACCGCCGTGGAGCGGTCGGCCGTGGAGTAGACGCGCGTCTTGACGACGAATTCATCGAGGAAGACGTCCACGTCCCCGTCCTGGATCGAGAACGCCTGCGCGCCGGTGGCGTTCTGGCTCGCGAAGGAGATCGCCTCGTCCACCGCGCCCGTCGAGTCGTCCGGGTCCGCGAGCAGCCACCCCGCGCCGGCCAGGGCCGAGGCGTCCGCCGCGCGCTGCAGCTCGGTCCGGACGAGATACAGGTTGCCGACGTCGACGGCGAGCGCCGCCATGCCGAGGATGAAGACCATCGACATGGCGACCATCACCAGGGTGGCGCCTCGCTCGCTCCGGATCGACCTTCGCAGCATCCGCATGTTCATCTCTCTCTCCACCGTCGACGACATCGTTCCGCCACCACCTCACCGGCAGGGCCTGCTGGAAAGGCCGTGCCAGCGCGGACCACCCGTGGGGGACCGTCCGTAAGAAACCGCATCACAACGCGATGACTCGCTCGCCGTCCGCCGCGAGCGCTCGGGGGACCGTTGCGTTCGCGCAACACTTCGGGGACCTTCGTGACCCTCATCAATATACGCGAACCGGCCCCGGACGGTAGGTCGTCACGCCCCTCGGCCGTCGCCCGCGACCGGGCCGGGATCCCCCGCGTCGCGGAGCGCGGCGGCGGCTCGCCCCTCCACCGATCGCAGATGCAGGTCCCTCTGGGGAAACGGGATCTCGAAGCCCGCCTCGCGCAGCGCCCGCTCGACGGCGACCGCGAGCCGGCTCCTGAGGCGCAGCGAGTCGTCGAACGTGGCCGACCAGGCGAAGAGCCGGAAGTCGAGGGAGCTCTCCCCGAATCCCGTGAACAGCGCGAACGGCTCCGGGCTCGGCAGCACGTGGGGATCCGACTTCGCCACGGACTCGAGGAGCCGGATCACCTCCTCGGGGGGAGTCCCGTAGGCGAGCCCGACGTCGAGCTGGACCCGGCGCGTCGGGTCGCTGAGCGTCCAGTTCACGACCTCCGACTGGATCACGTTCGAGTTGGGGACGATCACGTCGGCGCCGTCGAAGGTGCGGATCGTGCTCGAGCGGATTCCGATCCGCTTCACCTCCCCGAGCAGGTTGATCGGCCGGATCTCGATCTTGTCGCCCGCCTTGATCGGCTGCTCGAAGATCAGGATGAAGCCCGACACGAAGTTGTTCACGATGTTCTGCAGCCCGAACCCGATCCCGAGCGACAGGGCCCCGGCGATCACGGCGAGCTGGCTGCCGCCGAACCCGGCCGACGCGGCCGCGAACAGGATGCCGGCGAGCAGGATCGCCCAGTGGGCGAGCGTCGCGTAGGCGTCGGCCCGGCCGGCCGACATCGCGAGACGCGGGAACAGGTCGTCGCGGAGCAGGGCCTTCACGATCCGGCCCAGCTGAACGGCGAGCCAGATCACGAACCCGAACAGGGCGACCCGGCCGAGTGACACCTCCACCGCCCCGATCGAGAACTCGCGGGTGAGGACCGCGCCGATCCCGCCGAGCAGCGCTCGATCGAGCCCGAACGCGGCGAGCGCGCCCCGGGTCCACAACAGGAACGCGAGCAGCCGGATCGATCCGACCGCGATCCGCTGGATGTGGACCCGCGCCGCCGAGATCGCCCGCGACCGCCGCGCGAGCGGCCCGACGAGAAGCCCGCGGACGATCCCCGCCAGCACCATCGCCGCGAGTCCGAGCACGACGGCCAGGTACGCGGCCGTGACGGTACCGACGACGAGGAGGGCGGCGAGGTCGGACCAACCCGCCGCGTTCAGCAGGACGGACGCCGCGAGCAGCGGGATGGCGAGGCCGACCGCGCTGCCGCCGAGCCTCTCCCAGGCCCCGCGTCTCCCCGGGGATGCCCGCTCGCGGAGCCCCTGCCGGATCGCGAGGAGCAGCACGAGCGACAGGACCGCGATCGCGAGCAGCACGACGCGCCGCGCGAGCCCGACCGGCGGGAGCAGGGCGGCGGCGCGCGTGACCGCCGCAAGCAGCACGAGCGCGTGGACCGCTCGCCGGACGGGCGCCGGCACCCCCGCCGGGACGAGGCGGACGACCGCGACCGCGCTCGCGAGAAACGCGAGCTCGAACACCAGCATCGACGCGTGCGGGTACACCCAGCCCGTGGCGAGCAGCGCGATCAGGAACGCCGCCGCCCAGGGCCGGCCGAGCACGAAGCGGGCGGCGTCCGTGCCCGCCTCGTCCGGCCACTCGCGGACCCGGGTCCGCAGCCCGACGACCGCGAGGAGCGTCGCGAGGAAGATGAGCAGGTGGAGCGCCACGCGGTGACGGCCGGCGTCGATCGACTCGCGGAACGCCCGCACGTCCCGGCCCGCGTGCGCCGCGATGTCGCCGACGATCGGCCGGCCGGCGCCGGCCACGGCGCCGAGGTCCCAGAGCGGCGGGGCGTCGCGGACGAGCAGCCGTCGCCGCAACGACCCCTGCATCCGCTCGAGCCTGACGAGCGCCACGTCGAGCCGCTCGCGCGCGACGGCGATCTCCCCCCCGAGCTCGATCAGCCGCCCTGCACTCCCTCGGAGACGCCCCGCGACGGAGTCGAGGGCCGAGGCGATCCCGGCGACGCGCTCGATGACGTCTCCCTCGACGAGCGTGTCCGCGACGAGAGACTCCCGCGTCAGGCGCCACTCCTCCGAGCTCCGGCCGATCGCGTTCTGCATCGACTCGAGCTCGTCGGCGCGGGTCGCCAGCTGATCGACGCTCCGCTCGAGGCGGCGCCGCTCGCGCTCCAGCGCCTGCTCGTACTCGCGCAGCGCGGAGGCGGAGAGGCGCTCGAGGGAGAGCGAGTCGAAGTTGTCGAGGATCGCGTCGAGCGCGGCGAGGCTCCCGGCGAGCCGTCGGTCGCCGGCCGCCTCCGCGGCGTCGCGCGACAGCAGCCCCGAGGCGCGCCGGGCCAGGTCGAGGTCCGTCCCGAGACGGCGGGGAACGTCCTGCAGCGGGATCGCGGACGGGGGCGACTCGGGCTCCGCCTCCTCCCGCGCCGGGCCGGCCGCCTGCGACGGCGCGCGCAGGCGCTCGAGAACGGAGGTCTGCTGGGCGGGCAGCGGCGACGCCGCGCCGAGCAGCAGCAGAAGCGGGACCGCGGCGCGACGGATCAACGCGCCTGCCCGGAGATGTGCTCCCCGATCAGGATCCGGCTGATCTCCTCCCGCTGGATCTGGTTCGTGCCCTCGTAGATCTGCGTGATCTTGGCGTCCCGCATGTACTTCTCGATCGGGTAGTCCCGCATGTAGCCGGAGCCGCCGAACACCTGCACGGCATCCGTCGTGACCTGCATCGCCACGTCGGAGGCGAAGCACTTGGACATCGCGGACCAGATCGTCGAGCGGTCCTTCGGGTGCGCGTCGATGTGGCGGGCGGTGGCGTAGATCAGGGCCCTCGCCGCCTCGACCTGCATCGCCATGTCGGCGAGCAGGAACCGCAGTCCCTGGAACGAGGAGACCGGCGTCCCGAACTGCCTGCGCGTGATCGCCCAGTCGACCGCGAGGTCGAGCGCGCCCTGGGCGATGCCGAGCGCCTGCGCGCCGACGCCCGGGCGGGAGGCGTCGAACGTCCTCATCGCGGTGATGAACCCGGTCCCCTCCCGGCCGAGCAGGTTCCCGGCCGGCACCCGGCAGTCCTCGAACACGAGCTCCCGGGTCGAGGAGGCCCGGATCCCCATCTTGTCCTCCTTCTTTCCGAACCCGAACCCGGGCGTGCCCTTCTCCACGACGAGCACGCTCGCTCCGCGCGGCCCCTTGTCGGGCGCGGTCATCACGACGACGGTGTAGATCTCGGCCTCGCCCCCGTTCGTGATCCACTGCTTGATCCCGTTCAGGACGTAGTGGTCGCCGTCCCGGACGGCCGTCGTGCGGATCCCCGCCGCGTCCGAGCCCGCCTGCGGCTCCGTCAGGGCGAAGGCCGCAAGGCGCTCGCCGGAAGCGATCGCCGGCAGCCACCGCGCCTTCTGCTCCTCGCTCCCCGCGAGGATGAGGGGAAGCGCGCCGAGCGCGGTGCCCGCGAACGCGAGGGAGATGCCGCCGCACGCCTTCGAGAGCTCCTCGGTGACGAGCACCATGTTCATCGTCCGGCTCCCGTCCCCGATCCCGCCCTGCGCCTCGTCGACGAACACGCCGAACAGTCCCGCCTCCGCCATCTTCCGCACCACCGGCCAGGGAAACTCCCCGCTCCGGTCGTACTCGGCGGCCACGGGGCGGATCTCGGCGTCGGCGATCTCGCGGGCCATCCCGCGGATCATCCGGTGCTCCTCGGTCAGGAAGTAGTCGAGCACGGATCGTCTCCTGGCACGTTGCGTTCCGGTGCGCCGTCGCCGGGCGCGGACCACCCGTTCTCCGCGGGCCGCGCCGGGCGGATCAGGACCAGAGCAGGGGGTGCTGGACCCAGGTCTCGCCCTTCTCGAACAGGACGCGGACCAGCTTCTCGGGCACGAATTCGCCGAACGAGCCGACGTCGAGCCGGCCGTCGAGGCTGCGCGGACGGGCGAGCCGGTGCACGGCGTCGACCAGCAGGGTCGCGTCCAGGTTCACGTCGCGGAGGCGGAGGTCGACCCGGTCCCCTTCCGCCGACGCGTCGAAGTCGCCTTCCGGGTGGAGGCCCTCGAAGCCACCGGCGAGGTTACGGAGCCCCGAGGCGGCGGCGGTCGCGTCGTCCGTCTCGAAGCCGACCGCGCCGTTCAGCCGCTGGTCCCAGGACTCGATCACGATCTCCCGACCGCCGGTCCACGGTCGCTTCACCGCCCCGGCGTAATCGGGCCGGGCCCACTGGACGTGCAGGGACCCGCCCTTCTCGACGCGGAGCCGGACGAGGCGGCCCGTGTCCTCGACGTGCACGTAGAGGTCGCCGCCCTCGATCCCCACCTGCTTCTCGTAAGGGATCGCGGACAGGATCCTGACGAGCTCCACGGTCACCGCGGGAAGGACCGGCTCCTCCGTGGGCTGGACGTGGCGCACCACGATCGCGCCCGCGGGCGGATCGTATTCGAGCCAGTCTCCCGGAATCCGGACGAGGGCGCCCTGGACCGGCTCGGGGAGGGAGCCGACGATCACGCGCCCGTGGCAGCCGGACTTGAACGACATTCTGTGCCTCCGGTCGGGGAAGCTGGAAGGCCCTCCTGGCCGGGGCACATCCGCGCCGCGGCCCCGCGCGTGACAGTACCCACGGAGGGAACGGCGTCAAGGGCGGGTCCGGCCCCGGCGGCGCCCGGCGGCGCGCCTTCGCCCGCCGTGACCTCCGGACAGGGGCGCCGTTATATTCGCCGCGCGCGCCGGCGGAGCCGCTCCGGGCGGTCGGCACGGGTCGGATCACGACGGACGGGGGAAGCGAGATGGCTGAGACGGTCTACTTCAACGGCTCGTACGTCGGCAAGGACGAGGTGCGGATCTCCCCGGACGACCGGGGCTTCCTGTTCTCGGACGGGATCTACGACGTCGTCCGCAGCTACTTCGGGCGCCCGTTCGAGCTCGAGGCGCACCTGGGCCGGATGACGGACGGCCTGGCGGCGCTCCGGATCCGCGGCGTGGACGCGGGGACGATCGGGAAGGTCTTCCTGGAGCTGCTCGACCGGAACGGCCTGCGGGACTCCGACGCCATCCTCTACGCCCAGGTGACGCGCGGCGCCGCGCCCCGCACCCACCACTTCCCGTCGCCCGACGTGCCGCCGACCGTCTACGCCGCCGCCCGCGCGTTCACGCCGTCGGTGGACCCGGCGGAGGGGGTCGCCGCGATCACGGCCCCGGACCACCGCTGGACCCGCTGCGACATCAAGTCCGTTTCGCTCCTCGCGAACTGCCTCGCGGCGCAGCGGGCGCGGGAGGAGGGCGCGTACGAGGCGATCCTCGTACGGGACGGCGTGGCGCTCGAGGGTACCCACTCGTGCTTCTTCGCGGTGATCGACGGGGTCGTTCGCACGGCCCCGCGCAGCAACTACATCCTGCCGAGCGTCACGAGGGCCGTCGTCCTGCGGCTCTGCCGGGAGAAAGGGATCGAGGCCGACGAGCGCCCGGTCCTGCTCGAGGAGTGCCGCCGTGCGGACGAGCTGTTCCTGGCCGCGACGACGGCGGAAGTGATGCCGATCGTCCGCCTGGACGGGAGCGACGTGGGGCCGGGTCGTCCGGGCCCGGTCACGCTCCGCCTGGTCTCGCTGTTCCGGGAGCTGGTCGGCGCGGTCTGAGCGCCGGGAGGGAGGAGGGGGCGGCGCGGCGCTCCGTGGAGACGCCGCGCCGGCGTCGCCTCACAGAGGCCAGTCGCGGAGGATCCGCTCGGTCTCCTCGGAGTGCCCGCTCTCGTCCGCCACGATGTCCTCGAGCTGCACGGCGAGGCCCTTGTCGCCGAAGGCGTCGGCCTGCTTCGCACGCTCCGTGTAGTCGCGCACCGCGCGGCGCTCCGCCTCGAGAACCGCCTCGAGCATCTCGTGGTTCGACCCGGCCGCCGGCACCTCGCGCGGCGTGGTGGTCGGCTCGCCGCCGAGCGCGACGATCTTGTTCGCCAGGAACTGGGCGTGGCCCTGCTCGTCCGTCACCTCGGCCAGGAAGAAGCTCGTCAGCTGCGGGCGGTACGGCCCGGTCGCCTTCGCGGCGTAGGTGATGTACTGGATGATCGCGCCGAGCTCTCCGGCGAGATCCTCGTTCAGGTTCGTGATCAGCGTCTTTCGGTCCATCCGGGGACTCCTTTCTGCGCGAAACGGGACTCCGGGCCAGACGGCGCGTCGCCTCCCGAGTCCGCGGGTCGGTCATCGGTCCTGCGGGTGCGTCAAACTAGACCGTTCGGGCGAGGGATCCAAGCGACCCGCCGGCCGGATGGCCGGATCGAGGGAGCCGGCTGGAGGGAAGGCGGGCGGCCCGTGAGTGCCGCCCGCCTCGCGGTGGCGGGGCGTTGAGGAAGGGTCAGGTCCCGGGCGGACCGTCCGGGCGCGAGAGCTCCGGACGGACCAGCGCGACCTCCGAGAAGTCCTCGACCGCTACGTCCGGCTCGAGGACGTCGCTCACCGCGCGCGGCGCGGGAGGAACGAGCACGACCGGCCGGAACGGCTCCGTCAGCCGCAGGGTCGGTCCGGAGAGGTCGGGCGCCTCCACCACGATCGCGGCCGGCGCCGGCGGCACCGTCGTGAGCCCGAAGTCCGTGACCACGAGACCGGCGGGCACCGAGGCCGCGCCGAGCACCAGAGCTCCGACCAGGATCGATTTCGACGTGAGCATGGCATCCTCCCCTCGTCCTCCCCGCATTCTCCATCGCGTCCGCCAGGATACGAAGCAACCCGCGTGCCGGAATCATCCGGATCGCTAACGAACTGCGGAAAATGGAGTTGGGAGGGCGGCGGGTCCGGGGTGGGTTCCCGCGACCGTCCGGTTCCGGGACGGGGCATTCCGGGGCCGGACGGTCCCGGAGCCGGTCAGTCCGCCCCGGCATCCCCCCACACGACCCGGCCGCCGATCACCGTGAGGGCGGCGCGGGCATCGGCGATCTCCTCGACGGGAACGGCCAGGATGTCGCGGGTGAGGACGACAAGGTCGGCGAGCTTCCCGACGGCGATCGAGCCCCTGTCGCCCTCCTCGTGTCCGCCGTACGCGGCGTGGCGCGTGTAGGCGAGGAGGGCTTCCTCCCGGGTCAGGAGGTGGTGGGGGTTGAACACGGAGCCGTCCGCGAGGCGGCCGGTGGCCATCGCCGCGAAGGAGGCGACCGGGTCGATCGGCTCGACGGGGGCGTCCGTCCCGTTCAGGACGAGCGCCCCGGAGTCCACGAGGTCGCGGAACGCGAAGGCCCGCTCCCGGGTCCTGCTCTCGCCGATCCGGTCGGGCGTCCACGGCGCGTCGGAGACGGAGTGGACGCCCTGCATCGCGGCGATCACCCCGAGGCGCGCGAAGCGGCCCAGGTCGTCGGGATGGATCAGCTGGGCGTGCTCGATCCGGAACCGGGCGTCGCGCGCCTCCCCGGGGTGCGCCGCGAGGGCCGCCTCGTAGGCGTCGAGGACCTCGCGGACGGCCCGGTCGCCGATCGCGTGCGTGCAGAGCTGATAGTCGTGCTCGAGGGCGAGGTCGGCGAGCTCCCGGATCCGCTCCATCGACGTGACGTTGTGGCCGGCGGCGCCAGGCGCGTCCTCGTACGGCTCGAGCAGCCACGCGCCGCGGGAGCCGAGCGCCCCGTCCGCGTACGCCTTGATCGCGCGGACGGTGAGATGCCCATCGAGCCCGCCGACCGTCCGCACCGCCTCCAGGGTCGCGGGGTCCGCGTGCTCCTCGGACAGCATCACCCAGAGCCGCACCGCGACGTCCCCGTCGGCGATCGCTCGCCTGTACGCCTCGATCGTCCGGGGCGAGGCGCCGGCGTCGTGCACGGTCGTGATCCCGTGCCGGACGGCCTCCTCGTTCGCGAGCCGGAGCGCGGTCCGCAGCCGCTCCTCGCGATCGCGCTCCCCGAGGCCGGCGAGCCAGGCCGCGTAGGCGCCGTCGACGAGCGCCTCCGCGTTCTCGACGAAAACGCCGATCGCCCGCCCGTCCGCGCCGCGCAGGATCTCCCCGCCTTCGGGCGATGGCGTGTCCGGCCCGATCCCGGCCGCCTCCATGGCCCGCGCGTTCGCGAGCCCGGCGTGTCCGCTCGCGTGGGTCAGCCAGACGGGGTTGTCGGGAGTGACTGCGCTGAGCGCGTCGTGAACCGGGAAGCCCCGTACGGACGGCCGCGGCGCCGACTCCCACTTGCTCTGGTGCCAGCCCCGCCCGACGATCCACGTTCCCGGCGCGGCCTCCGGCACGGCGGCCGCGACCCGCGCGACGACCTCCTCCCAGGAGCGGGCGCCCGAGAGGTCCAGCCCGAGCTTCGCGATCCCGACGCCGAGAAAGTGCGCGTGGGCCTCGATGAATCCCGGGAGGAGGAGCCTGCCGTCCAGCTCCACGACCTCGGTCCCGGCACCGATCCGGGCCTCGACCCCCGCTTCGTTCCCCACCCAGGCGATCCGACCTTCCCGGATCGCGACCGCGGTGGCGAGAGGAATGGAGTCGTCGAGCGTGACCACCCTGCCGTTCCGCAGCACCAGGTCGGCGGGGCCCGCACCGCCGGAACACCCCCCGCCGCAGCCGGCCGCCAGCAGTGCGAGCGCCGCGAGCGCGGGCCGGACGTCCCGCAATCTCCCCGTCATCCGATCAGCCATACGACCCCCACGATGATGGCGACGACGCCGAGCACTCCGAGCAGGGCCCGGTAGACGGCCGTTCCCCGGCTGGCGCTTCCCGCCGCGACGCGTCCGATCGCGACGGCGAACGCGGTCATCGCGAGGATCGTCCCCACGCCGAAGGAGGCGACGTAGGCGAGGGCCGCCGTCCGGGTGGGAAGCGCCAGCGCCGGCAGGACGCCCAGGAAGTGGGCGCTCCCCGCGAGGCCGTGGAGCACGCCGACCGCGAGGGCCGCCCGCGCCGTGGCCGGGTGAGCGTGCCCGTGCGCGGCGCCCGGCGCTTCCCCTCCGGCGCTGGCCGGCGCGAGCGGCATGCCCGACTCGACGTGGACGTGGACGTGCTCGTGCCGACCGCCGCCGTGCGCGTGCGCGTGCCGGTGCACCCGCTGGCGCCCGGCCCGCGAGATGCCCCAGGCGCCGATCCCGATCAGGACCACGCCGACCAGGCGCTCGCTCCAGCCTGCCAGCGCCTCGACGGGGAGCACCTCGCGGAGGAGGAGCGCGCCGATTCCGACCAGCAGGACCCCCGACGCGTGCCCGGTCCCCCACATCAGGCCCGCACGCCACGGACGGTCCCGACCGTCCGCCGCGAGCGGCGCGACCGCGGCCAGGTGGTCCGGCCCGGCGAGCACGTGCACCGCGCCCGCGGAGAATCCGGCGACGATGGACTCGATCACTCTCGCGCGCTCCTCCTCCCCGTCCGTCCCTGGCCCGCGGCACGGGCGATCCCGGCCGAACCGGCTGCGGCCGGGAGTGTAGCGGCGCCCGGTGCGGCTCCGCCACGGCGGCCGGCGTGCGGGACGCGGGTTGACGCGCGGACCGGAACGCGCCCAGACTTCGGCGGACCCTCCGAAGGAAGGACCCGCCATGCCCGAGTACACGATCTCCGTCAACGGCGTCCCGCGCACCGTCATCGCGCCCGCCGACACGCCCCTGCTGTGGGTGCTCCGGGAGGACCTGGGTCTGACGGGAACCAAGTACGGGTGCGGGATCGGTCTGTGCCTCTCCTGCGCCGTCCACCTCGACGGCGAGGCGGTGCCCTCCTGCCTCTTCCGGATCGACCGGGTCGGCGACCGCGAGGTGGTGACGATCGAGGGGCTCTCCCTCGACCGGTCCCACCCCGTCCAGCGCGCATGGGTGCAGGCGGAAGTTCCCCAGTGCGGCTGGTGCCAGTCCGGCCAGGTCATGGTGGCCGCCGCGCTGCTCGCGAAGACCCCCCGGCCCACGGACGAGCAGATCGACGAGGCGATGTCGCCGGTGCTCTGCCGCTGCGGCACCTACGCGAGGATCCGCGACGCGGTCCACGCCGCGGCGAAGGGAGGCGCCCGATGAGCGGCCCCGGGCTGACCCGGCGCCGGTTCCTCGAGGTGAGCGGCGGCGCGGGCGCCGGCCTCGTGATCGCCTTCCATCTGCCGGGGGGCGCGCGTCGCCTCGCGGCGGCCGCGCCGGAGGAGCCCGCGCGGCTGAACGCGTGGATCCGGATCGGGACGGACGGGTCCGTGACCTTCCTGGTCAGCGAGTCGGAGATGGGGCAGGGAGTGCTCACGTCGATGCCGATGCTGATCGCCGAGGAGCTCGACGTGGACTGGGCGGAGCTCCGGTCGATCCACGCGCCGGCGGACCGGGAGGCGTACGGGCGCCAGAGCACGGGCGGCAGCACGAGCGTCCGCACGAACCACGAGCGGCTCCGCCTCGCGGGCGCGACGGCGAGGGAGATGCTGATCGCCGCCGCGGCGGCCCGGTGGGGAGTCGCCGCCGCCGCGTGCAGGGCGGAGAGGGGACGGGTCGTGCACGACGCCTCGGGCCGCAGCGTGTCGTACGGGGATGTGGCGGACGCGGCGGCCGCGCTCGAGCCCCCGTCCGACCCGCCGCTCCGGAAGCCGTCCGAGTTCCGGATCATCGGGAGCCGGATGCCGCGTCTCGACACGCCTTCGAAGGTGGACGGCTCGGCAGTCTTCGGACTGGACGTCGCCGTCCCGGGGATGCTGACGGCGCTCGTGGCCCGGCCGCCGGCGTTCGGGGGGAAGGTCCGGAGCTTCGATCCGGCCCCGGCCCTCGCGGTGCCGGGCGTGCGGAAGGTCGCCGAGATCCCGTCCGGGGTCGTCGTCGCGGCGGACTCGTTCTGGGCGGCGAAGAAGGGGCGCGACGCCCTGGCGGCGGAGTGGGAGCCCGGCCCGCTGGGGTCGCTGTCGGACGAGCGGATCCTCGAGATCTGCCGCGGGGCGGCGGCCGGAGGCGCGGCCGCGCGCGCGGACGGTGACGCGCCCGGCGCGATCGCCGCGGCCGCGACGCGGCTCGAGGCCGTGTACGAGGTCCCGTTCCTCGCGCACGCGACGATGGAGCCGATGAACTGCACGGCGGACGTCCGCGAGGACGGCTGCGACATCTGGACCGGGACGCAGGCCCAGACCTCGGCGCAGGACATCGCGGCGAGGATCACGGGCCTGCCCGTGGAGAAGGTCCGGATCCACACGATGATGCTGGGCGGCGGGTTCGGGAGGCGCTCGCGGAACGACTTCGTGTCGGAGGCGGCGCACGCGTCGAAGGCGCTCGGCGCGCCGGTCAAGGTCGTGTACACGCGCGAGGACGACATGGCCGCCGGCAGCTACCGCCCGGTGGCGTACAACGAGCTGTCGGCGGGACTCGACGCCGCCGGGCGACCGGTCGCCTGGGAGCACCGGATCGTCAGCCCGTCGATCCTCGCCGACCTCGGCGCCCCGCTCGAGAACGGGATCGACGCGACGGCGGTCGAGAGCGCCGCGAACCTGCCGTACGCGATCCCGAACGTCAGGGTCACCTACGCGGACCCGGGGCTCCCGGTGCCCGTGCACTTCTGGCGGTCGGTCGGCAACACCCAGAACGTCTTCGTCACGGAGTGCTTCCTGGACGAGCTGGCGGAGGCCGCGGGCAGGGACCCGCTGGAGTTCCGGGTCGGCCTCCTCGACGGGCACCCGCGGAGGGCGCGTGCGCTCCGGCGCGCCGCCGAGGCCGCGGGCTGGGGGCGCGCGCTTCCGGCCGGACGAGGAATGGGCTGCGCCGTCTCCGAGTGCTTCGGGAGCGTGATCGCGCAGGTGGCGGAGGTCGCGGTGGACGACGAGGGATCGGTGCGCGTGCCGCGCGTCGTCTGCGCGGTCGACTGCGGGAGCGTCGTGAACCCCGACACGATCGAGGCCCAGATGGACAGCGGCGTCGTCTACGCCCTCTCGGCGGCGCTGTACGGAAGGATCACGATCGCCGACGGCGGCGCCGTCGAGGGGAACTTCGACGACTACCCGATCGTCCGGTTCCGCGAGATGCCGAAGGTGGAGACGGTCATCATCGCGGAGGGCGACCCGGTCGGCGGGATCGGGGAGCTCGGAGTCCCGGCGCTCGCCCCCGCCGTGTGCAACGCGCTGTTCGCGGCGACGGGGCGCCGCGTGCGCCGGCTTCCGATCGGCCGGCTCGACACGTAAGGAAAGGGCCCGGCCGGCCGGGACCCGTCAGGGGGTCGTCGTGTCCCGGCGGGCCCCGTGGTCGTAGACGCTCGGCGCCCGTCTCGACGGGCGGTCGGGGCCGGCCGCCGGCCGCGTCCCGACCACGCGTCCCGACCGCTCCTGGTAGACCTTGTAGATCCGGCCGCCGAACTCCTGGCTGTCGATCGGCACGCGGATCCGCCACTCGCGCACGATCCAGCCGCCGTCCTCGATCCGCTCGAACGCCACCCGGCCGCTCGCCTCCTCGCCGATCCCGAGGTCGTTCCGCTGCCGCATTCCGGCGTACTCGAAGTCGATCCAGCGGAGCTCCGCCGACTCCCCGTCCAGCCACAGCGTCCCGCGCACGTCGATCCGGCCGGGGGCGCTCGCCGGCTCGAAGGCGAGCCCCACGAGCCCCTCCCTCCCGCGCCGCGGCCGGAAGCAGTGCGTGTCGAGGAACGGGTCCGACAGCAGCAACGACGCGTCGGGGCCGTAGAAGGCGAGACGGCCCTCCACCGAGTCGCGCACGAAGCCGCGCTGCAGGAGATCCTCCGCAGGAGGGACTACGAACGGGCTCTGCCCCGTGGTCGTCAGGAAATCGGTCTGCTCCCGGCCGATCGTGCCGCCCCACGGGTCGACGACCCGCTCCGTGACCTCCGTCTCGAATACCACGGCCCGCTCCGTGAGGGCGCTGACCCGCAGGGCCTTGCTGGCCTCGTCCCACAGCCGGAACACGACCTCGCCCTGCGACGGCCGGAGCCGGCACGTCCCCGTCTCGCTCTCGACCGTGATCGCCGGAAGGGCTACCGGCGCGGAGGAAACGGACACCGGTACGGTCCGATCCGCCCCTGCGGCGATCCGGAACGGCCCCGCGGTCGCCGCCGCGAACCCGATCCGCTCCACGCGGACCGACCACGCGCCGGGGGACGGGGCGCGCAGCATCCAGGCCCCCGCGGAGGTGGTGACGACGGACGCGACCTCCTCGCCGTCCTCTCCGACGAGCACGACCAGCGCGCCGGCGACCGCCGAGTCGGCTCCCTCCTCGACGACCGTGCCACGCAGCGACTGCGCCGAAGCGTCCCGGCCGCACAGCGCGACCGGCGCAAGGGCGAGGAGCCCGATCGCGACCCGGAGCGGCGGTCGGGTCGCGCGCGCTCGGGTCCCGCGCGGCCGGGTCAGTTCCAGCCGCAGGCGCAGGAGGGACCGCACGCCGGGCCCTCGGATTCCCCGCTCCTCGAGGACGTCACCCCCCCGGTGATCGGGACCCCGGCGCTCATCAGCCGCACGTCCGGCGCCTCGGCGGACGTGTCTCCCGGCTCGAGCCCGGCCCGCTCGGCCAACTCCCCCCAGGTCCGGATCTCCTCGCTCATCCCGTGACGGACCTCGACGGTCCGCCCGTTCGCGACGCAGAGGTACTCGTAGATCGCCATTCCCTCCAACCTCCGATGGTGCTCGGGCTCCGCCCTCCGGTCCGTCCCGCGCCAGGAGAGAATACGGTCGGGGCGCGCCTTCGTTCCCCCGCTCACGTCCCGAACCGGCCCGGCGCGACCAGGTCCCGCACGACCATGAGCGCACCGGCGGCGACGCCGAGATACGAGGTGAAGACCCGCCACAGGATCGTGTAGGCGAGCATCACGGAAGCCGGCACGAGCCCGGTCATCAGGCCGACCGTGGTGAGTTCGGCCACCCCGCTGCCCGCGGGACTGGGGGCGACGCTGATCACCGCGAACTGGATCATCTGGCGGGACATGGCCTCGACCGGCGGCACGAGCACGCCGAGCGCCGTCGCCACCGCCAGCCCCTGCGCGCCCCGCAGCAGCACCATCAGGACGTTGATTCCCGTGTTGATCGCCCAGGCCGTGCGCTTCGACTTCCCGAACAGGCGGATCGTCCGCCGGTAGCGCGCCGCGCCCCGCAGGATCGGGCGTCCCAACCGGCCCCGGCGCATGCCGCGGATCCCGTGCAGCAGCCGGGTGACGGACGTCGGAAACACCGTGATCGCGAGCCCGAGCCCCACGGTGAGCGCGACGGTGAACAGGAGCGCGCCGACGATCGCTCCCACGTCGATCCGGCCCGCGGCGGCGAGGTAGGCCGTCGCCCCTCCGCCGAGCAGCGCCAGCGCCACCATCCCGCCGACCCAGCTGATCGAGAGGACGGCGAGCGCGTCGTGCGGGCGGAGCCCGCGGGCGCGGAGAACGGCGTACTGGGCCGGTCCGCCGCCCAGCTGCATCGGCGTGACGCCGCCCGCGAACAGCAGGTAGAGGTGGGTGCGGAGGCCATCGCGGACCCGGTACCCCGGCAGCGTCTCGCGGGCGAGCACCCAGGTCCGGAACGCGCCGGCCAGGGCCTCCGTCGCGGTCAGCGCCAGCGCGAGCAGCAGGAAGGCCGCCTTCGCGTGGGTGATCTCGCTGACCACCTCGGCGTCGGACCGGCCCGCCCACCAGGCGACGACGGCGAGCCCCGCGGCCGTGAACAGGACGAACAGGCCGAGGCCGATCGCGACGTTCCGGGGGGAGAGCGGCGATCGACCCTCGGTCGGCCGCGGTCCCTCGTCCTCCCTGGTCACCGGAACGGCCGGCTCAGTAGCGCCAGCTCTCGAGGTCCGCGCCCGGCGGCGCCGCCGCCCGGATCCGCTCGAGAATCCGGTTCAGGTACATCGTGTTGTAGCGGAGCCGCGAGATCGCGTTCGGGTTCTCGTGGTCCCCGTTCCAGCAGTGCTCCGCCCGGTCGCCGTAGTCGACGACCCCGTCGTAGTAGGGGTCCGTCGTCGACTCGAGGAACGTGTCCATCCAGTAGACGGCGTTGTTGAGGTAGTAGTTGTCCATGTCGCCGACGAAGAAGTGCAGCTTGCCGACGAGCTTCGGACCGAGCGTCGCCCAGTCGCGCTCGAGGATGTGGCGGAGGTCGTAGTTCTCCCTCCAGTACTTCGCCACCTCCCGGTCGATGAGGCCCGTTCGCTTGTCCCAGATCCGGGCCGGGTAGCCGTCCGGTCCCATCGGAGAGTACGTCGCTTCCCAGATGTCCCACTGGTCGCCGGACCGGCTCCGCGTTCCGAGCACGAGCTCCCTGTGGTTCTCGTTCCGCACCGTGTAGGCGATACGGCCGAGCCAGTCGCGGTGCGCGGGGCGCTCCACGCGGCCGAACGGCCCCTCGTCGAAGTAGGCGTTCTCCTGCTCGTAGATGTTCACGAGCTCGTACGAGCGGAAGTCCACCGGATCGGGGCAGGCCGCGAAGGCGCCGTTGTACTCGTCGGGGTAGAAGATCTGCACGGCCGCCGCCTCCCAGCCCCCCGTCGACCCGCCGTACGTGAACCGGGCCCACCCCTGCCCGATCCCCCGGAACTTCTCCTCGACGTACGGGATCAGCTCGCGGGTGATGGCGTCGCCCCAGGGCCCCTGGCTGGCGGAGTTCACGGCGTAGGAGTCGTCGTAGTACGGGGTCGGATGCTGGACCTCGATCACGAGGAAGCGCGGGAAGTCCTCCGAGATCCAGGCCCGGTGGAAGTCGTATGCCTCCTGCTGCTCGATCCGATTGTAGCAGTCGACGCCGAAGCGCTCGCTGCGCTCGCACGCGAGGTCGGGGTCCGGCGGCTCCGTCCGGAAGCCGCCGAAGTCGCTCGGGAAGTGGCCGTGGAAGACCATCAGCGGGTACCGCGCCTCGGGGTGCGCGTCGAATCCCTCCGGCACGAGGACGTGCGCCCCCAGGTACATGTCCCGTCCCCAGAACCGGGAGAGCAGGTCGCTCCGCATCCGCACGTGCCGGACGTGGCGCGTGTCCGACGGCGGCTCGATCGGCGGGATCTCGCGGTCGAGCACGATCTCGATCCGCTCGCGGCGCGTCGGGTCGACGTGAACGACCCGCGGCTCCGAGTAGAGGTTCCCCGGCTTCCGGTTCCACTGCTGCCCCTCCCCCATGTCCGGGGGAAGCTTCACGACGTGGCCCGTCGAGAGATGGAAGGTCTCGTACCGGTTCAGCACGGCCTGGACCTGATAGGCGCCCGCCGGCAGCTCCTCCAGGCTCTCGAGCGGGAAGCCGAAAATGGTGCCGTCGAAGCGAGCCGGGGCTCCCGCCGGCCACGCCTCGACGTCCAGCCCGAACGCCTGCGCGCTGCGGTCCGGCTCCGACCGCAGCCGGAACCGCGGCTCGGGAGCGCCGGCCGCGGTGTCGGGCGACAGGAGCAGGATCAGCCGTCCGTCGTACGCGGTGTCTCTGTCGGCCGGGACCCGGACGGCCACCTCCAGCCCCGCGGGCCGGTCGGAGGGGCCGCATGCGGCGGCGAGCAGCGCGAGCAGCAGGACGGCGGGGGCCGGGCGCACGGGCATGGTTCCTCCCTGGTCGCCGGAAGCACCGGACGTTGAACTCGGCCGCGCTCGCGACGAGCGCGC
>JAWOIN010000124.1:0-27025 GCA_046484665.1 Gemmatimonadota bacterium | reverse complement strand
GACGCCAGCGCCACCGCGGTCGGCAGGCGCCGGGCGAGCTCCGCCGCGAAGCTCGGCCCCGACAGCACGACGCAGTCCCGGGCGACGGCCGGATCGACCGTCTCGGCGAGCACCTGGCTCATGCGCAACCCGGTGGACAGCTCCAGCCCCTTGGAGGCGCTGACGATCAGGGGCCGGGGCCCCAGCGCGGGAGCGGCGCTCCCCATCACGTCGCGGACGACGTGCGAAGGACTGACCGAGACGACGATTCCCGCCCCCTCGAGCGCTGCCTCCATCTCCGACGTCGCCCGGATCGACGGATCGAGCTCGACGCCGGGGAGATACGCCTCGTTCCGTCTCTCGGCGGTCACCGCGGCGGCGATCTCGGGCTCCCAGGCCCACAGGGTCGTCCGGTGGCCGTTCCGCGCGAGGCAGTCCGAGAGGGCCGTTCCCCAGCTTCCCGCGCCGAGCACCGCGACCGTCTCGCCGCTCATCGCCCGTCCCCCTCCGTCTTCGTCCGCTGCGAGCGCCGGAAGCGCAGCTCCTCGCCCGCCCGGAGCCGTTGCAGGTTCGCTCGGTGCGTCCACCACACGAACAGGGCCACGAAGCCGCAGAACCAGACCGTCGACGACGGCGCGTCGGTGATCCAGGCCACGACCGGGGTCGTGGTGGCGGCCGCCAGGGAGGCGGCCGACACGATCCGGGTCAGGGAGACGACCCCGAGCCAGACAAGAAGCGCGACGAGCGCCGTCAACGGCGCGAGGGCGACGAGGACCCCGGCCCCCGTCGCCACTCCCTTTCCGCCGCGGAACCGAAGCCACACCGGCCACACATGACCCGCGATCGCGAGCAGGCCGCAGGCGACCGCGAGCCCCGGAGCGCCGGTGCCGTCCCATGCGGGGAACATCGCGGCCGGCACCCAGCCCTTGAGCACGTCCACCACGACGACGGGAACCCCCGCCTTCGCTCCGAGCACCCGGTAGGCGTTCGTCGCGCCGAGGTTCCCGCTTCCGTGCTCGCGCAGGTCCACGCCGAAGGCGCGGCCGACGAGCCACGCCGTCGGGATCGTGCCGGCCAGGTAGGCAAGCAGGAGCCAGGCCGCCGTCATCGGAACCGCGCCCCGGGACCGCGCCTTCCGTCGCGCGTGATCCGGCTCATCGACGACCCTCCTCGCGCGGCGCGCGCGTGGCGATCCGCAGCGGCGACCCGAGGAACCCCCACGCGTCGCGGAACCCGTTCGCCAGGTAGCGAAGGTAGCTTCTCCGGAGCTCTTCGGGGCGGTTCGCCCACAGGACGAATCGCGGCGGAGCCGTCGCGACCTGGCTGGCGTACCGGATGCGGACGTCGCCTCTCGCGCCCTGGGGAGGCTGCTTCCGCGCCGTGAGCTCGGAGAGCACCCGGTTCACCTCCGCCGTCGGGATCCTGCGGGTCCTCTGTGCCTGCACCTCCCGGGCCAGCTCCAGGACCTTCCGCACCCGCTTTCCCGTCAGGGCCGACCCCGTCAGGATCGGGACCCAGCGCAGGTAAGGGGCACGCTGGCGCAGTTCCCGCTCGAACAGGGCCAGGACGTCCGGGCCGCGATCCTCGATCAGGTCCCACTTGTTCACCACCAGAACGAGCCCGCAGCCTTTCTCCCACGCCTCCTCCCCGATCCGGAAATCCTGGTTCGTGAGGCCCGCCCGGGCATCGGCAACCAGCAGGCAGACGTCGGCGCGCTCGATCGCGACCGTCGCCCGAAGGCGGCTGTAGAACTCCACCTCGTCGTCGACGCGGGATCGTCGGCGCAGCCCCGCCGTGTCGATCAGGCAGATCCGCTCGCCCTCGTACTCCAGCCAGGTGTCGATCGCGTCGCGCGTCGTCCCCGGCTCCTCGTGGACGAGGACCCGGTCCTCGCCGAGCAGGCGGTTCACGAAGCTCGACTTGCCGACGTTCGGCTTCCCGATCACGGCGAGGCGGAGCGCGACCTCCTCCTGGCTGGACGCGTCCGGCTCCGGCAGCTCGGCGACGACGCGATCGAGAAGGTCGCCGCTCCCGCGCCCGCTGAGCGCCGAAACCGGGACCGGATCGCCGAGCCCGAGGCGGTGAAACTCGTGGTGCTCCGTCGCCGTCGCGAGCTCATCGAGCTTGTTCACCGCGAGCACGACGGGGCGGCCGGACTTCCGGAGGAGATCCGCGACGTGCTCGTCCACGGGATGGACGCCGGTGCGCCCGTCCACCACGAACAGGACGACGTCGGCGTGGGCGATAGCCGTGAGCACCTGCCCCCGGACCTCGCGGTCGAGCGGGCGCTCGGGCACGTCGAGGATCCCGCCCGTGTCCGCCAGCAGGAAGGAGCGGCCGCTCCAGTCGGCGCGCGAAAACTGGCGGTCGCGCGTCACCCCCTCGCGCTTCGCCACGATCGCGATCCGGCGACCGACGATCCGGTTGAACAGCGTCGACTTCCCCACGTTCGGGCGCCCGACGATCGCGACCGTCGGCAGCCCTACCGGGTCCGCAAGACGTCCGTCACGTGCTCCGAGGGCCATATCTCCAGGTCCGGAAGGGCGGCTCGCAGGTCCGCCAGGCTCATGTCGTCAAGGAACAGCCCGTCGTCGTTCAGGGCGGAGCGCGTGATCAGGGCGAGGTCGTGGCCGGCGAACGGGTGCAACGCACGGAGGTGATCCTCGCCGCCGAGCAGGCCCGCCGTCGTCACGAGAGGACCGAACAAGCCGTTCGCCACCACCGCCGTCTCGATCCGCGCCCCCGTGACGGCGGAGATCTCCTCCGCAGTCGCCCGCAGATGCGGTCCCATCGAGGTGCCGGTCACGAGGACGACGCGCCGCCCCTCGTGGCGCGGCAGCCGCGACAGGTCGGAGCGGACTCGGTCCCTGAGGTCCGAGATCGCCCCCACGCCGTTCGCGACCAGGTCCAGGTCGTCGAAGTACTCCGCGCCGGGCAGAGGCTCCCCGGCCTGGAGGAACAACTCGTCGGCCGCGTAGCACCAGGCCGTGTCGCGCTCGGCGCGCGCCCGCGCCCGCACCCGCCCGACCCGCGCGAGCGCGTCCCGGCACTCGCCGGGCGTGAGCTGCCGGACGCCCCGGTCCTGATTGTAGCTCGTGAGGCCCACCGGGACGATCGACAGCGAGAGGATCGCCTCGCCGCGCGCGTAGAGGTCCCCGATCGTCCGGCCCAGGATCTCCCTGTCGTTCAGGCCCGGGCAGAGGACGACCTGCGCGTGAACCCGGATGCCTCCGGCGGCGAGCCGGTCGAGGTGCTGCCCGATCGCCGCGGAACGGGGGTTCCGGAGCATCGCCAGCCGGGCGGCCGGGTCGGTGGCGTGGACCGAGACGTACAGCGGGCTCAGGCGCTGCTCGAAGATCCGCTCCCAGTCCTCCTCGCGCAGGTTCGTGAGCGTGACGTAGTGCCCGTACAGGAAGGAGAGCCGGTAATCGTCGTCCTTGACGTAGAGGCCCGCCCGGAGCCTTTCCAGCTTCGGGTTCCCCTTCACGAAGCAGAACGGGCAGGCATTCGTGCACCGCCGCACCTTGTCGGGCTCCGGGACCAACCCGAGCGATTCGTCCGGGTCCTTGTCGATCTCGAACAGGAGTTCCTCGCCCCCTGGCAGGTGCGCGAGGAGCTCGAGAACCGCGTCGGACTCGTGAAACCGGAGGTCGAGCGCGTCCCGGATGTCCTTCCCGTTGATGCTGAGCAGAAGGGACCCGGGTCCAAGTCCGAGGTCCGCCCCGATCGATCCGGACAGGACCCTGGCGACACGGATCACGAGTCGGGCCTCCCCGGCCCTCCCGCCGCGTCGCGGCTGCTACCGATGACGTCGAGCGCCTCGTCGAGCCGGACGGACGGCACGAGCAGTCGGACCACGGACAGCCCCCCGAAAGTCACCACGTTCGCCCGGTCCTTCTGGGAGAGTACCTGCGCCTCGATACCCGACTCGCGGAGCAGGTCGGCCAGCCAGCGCGCCTCGAGCTCATCGGACGTCCGGAGCGCCTCGGCCCAGCCCTCGATCACGGAGACCCGCTCGTGCCGTGCGCAGAGGGCGGCGTGGCGTCCGCCCCGACGACACTCGTGGCACACCGCCGTCCCGCAGATGACGCAGGCGGACGTCGTGAGCCTGTCGCGGTGGATCGGGCAGGCGGCCGCACGCTCGAGGCCGCCGCAGGCGGGACAGCGCGGCGGGACGCCGGCGCGCACCCGGCCGCAGCGGTCGCAGGCGGACGGCCGTTCCGGGTCATCGTCGGCGGGCACGGGATCGTCTCCTCTACGGGCCCGCGCCCGCCGGATCCGGAAGCTCGGGCTCAGGAGGCGCCCGCGCCGGTCGCCTTCTCGTAGCGGAAGCCGGCGATCGGCGCTTCGCTCTGGACCTGGAGCTGGAAGGCGGCCGGCTCGCCCTGGCCCGGAAGGGTGAGTTCCAGCGGCTCAGTGATCACCACCTCGCCGGCCTCGCCGACGAAATGGACCGGGATAGTGACCGTCAGGCCTCCCTCGGCGGCGGTGTTCATCACCTGTCCCTCGAGCGAGTAGACGTTGTCGCCGGTCTGCCCCATCTGCGCCCGGAGAAACTCGAACTTCAGCGCCTCGCGCCTCTCGAGGACCGCCAGCGCGCCGGCCTCGTCGCCCGTCTCCGTCCGCGCGTTGGCAAGCAGGTTGTAGTTCACCCGCTCGTACGGGTAACGCTGGACCAGCGTGTCGGCGAGCGGGGCCAGCGCCGCGTACTCGTCCGACTGGTAATAGGAGTTCGCCAGGTTCTCGAGCGTCTCCTTGTTCTGCGGCTGCAGGTCGTGCGCCTTCCGGAACGCGTCGGAGGCCTGCCGGAATTCCCCGGCCCGGTAGAGTCCGATCCCGACCTGAGACCACTGGAGGAAGCTGAGGTCGTCGCGGCCCATCAGTTCGAGGAAGATCCGTTCCGCCGCCTCCCCGTCGCCCGCGTCCATCAGGGCGATCGCGTAGTTCAGACGGCCGAGGATGTCCTCGGGGTGCGCCGACGCGTAGTCGGAGTAGATGGCGAGTGCGTCCTCCGCCTGCCCCGCGGCCCTCAGGAGCTCCGCGAGGTTGATGCTCGCGACCCGTCGCATGTCATCGTCGCCGCCTGCCGTAAGTGCCCGGCGGTAAAGCTCCATCGCGCGGCCGTCGTCGCCCTGCCGCTGGTAGATCGAGGCGGCGTTGTTCAGCGAGCGAGCGTCCTCGAAGATGAGATTCGCCGTCTCGAACGCCTGCAGCGCGGCCCCCTCGTCTCCCCCCTTAAGCTGATCGATGCCCTGGTTGTACAGGGGAACCCAGGCGTTGAACCGCATCTCCGCAGCCTGGTCCTGGCAGCCCGGCACGGCCTCGACGAGCTTCGCGAGCATGCTGTCGGCGGAAGCGTAGTGGCGGAGCCCGAGGTGCGCCCGCGCCGAGAGCAGGTAGGCGCGGGGATCCACCGGGGGCGCGAACGCGGGTTCCAGCTTTTCCAGCGCGCGGGCGTAACGGTCCTGCTTCGACTGCGGATCGTCGCGCCGCGACGCCCAGCTCAGTTCGAGCTCAGCGCCGCGCGTGTGCTGGTTGCCGCCGCCGATGCAGTCCTCCTGGGCCAGCGCCGGCGCGGGCATCCACGCGGGCGCGCCGATCACGGCGGCCGCGAGCACCGCCGGCCACCTGAAGTGCCGTCTGGACATGAGAGCACAAGTCCTTTGTTATAGCCAGTTAAGCGGCAGAATCGGACGTGGCGCATCGCGAGCCGCTTCCCCGCGACGGGGTATCCTGATCCGTTCGCGGATGCGATGCAACCCTCTCTCTCTACTCTCAGTAGGTCCCCAGGTTTCCCGTGTTAAACAGGACGACGGTCTCCCCCGGGCGGAGGGTTCCCCGCGCCCGGAGCTCCCGTGCCGCCGCGAGGACCGCTCCGCCCTCGATGCAGGCGTTCACGCCCTCATCTTCGAGCAGGCATCGCGCGCCCTCCCGCATCGCCGGGTCGGCGACGGCGATGGCGCCGCCTCCCGTCTCTCGGAGGGCCCGCAGGATGAGGAAATCGCCCCGTGCCCGGGGGACGCGCAGGCCCCACGCCTCGGTCCGGGCGCCGGTCCACTCCGCGGCTGACTCCTCGCCCGCCTGCCACGCCCGGACAATGGGGGCGCAGCCCGACGCCTGCACCGCGTAGAGGCGCGTCCCGGGCGAAGTGATCAGGCCGAGCTCCTCCAGCTCCCGCAGGGCCTTCCACGTCCCGATCAGGCCCGTACCGCCGCCGGTTGGGTAGACGACGGCATCGGGCGCCCTCCAGTCGAGCGCCTCGACGATCTCGAGCGCCATCGTCTTTTTCCCCTCGACCCGGAATGGCTCGCGGAGGGTGGAGAGGTCGAACGCGCCCGTGCGCTCCGCGTGCTCGGCGGCGAGCCGGCCGCAGTCCGTGATCAGGCCGTCCACCTTCACGATCTCCGCGCCGAAGGCGCGACACCGCGTCTCCACGCCCGCTGGCGTGTCCTTCGGAAGGTAGATTCGCGCCGGCACGCCGGCCCGGGCCGCGTAGGCCGCGAGGGCGGCCCCGGCGTTGCCCGCGGTCGGGACCACGAACGAGGTCGCTCCGTCGAGCACCGCCCGGGTGACGGCCGCGGAAAGGCCACGGTCCTTGAAGCTGCCCGTCGGGTTCCGTCCCTCGTCCTTCACGAGGAGGCGGAGCTCCATCCGCTCACCCGTCCGTTCGAGCGGAAGCAGGGGCGTGTCGCCCTCGTCGAGCGTAACGGGGCGTTCCCCGGGGCGCAGCGGGAGCAGCTCCGCGAACCTCCACATCCCACGCGGCCGGGCCCGCCAGGCGTCCGCGATCTCTTGCGGTCCGCCCGTGGGCGGCGGGTAGCGCACGAGCTGGGGCCGGCCGCAGTCGGGGCAGAGGGTGGCCAGGGGGTCGGCCGCCCCTTCCCTGCCGCAGGCCCCGCACGCGAGGAGGAACTCTCCGCGCCCTCTCGAAGGCGCGTCCGTCCGGCTCTCAGGCATTCCGGCCTTCCTCCCCGTCGTCGTAGACGTCCGCGCGGAGGGTCTCGAGGATCCGCCGCGCCGTGGCGCGTCCGATGCCGGGCACGCTCGCGAGCTCGCCTACGCTCCGCTGCGCGACGCCGGCGGGACTCCCGAACCGACGCAGGAGCTCGGTCTCTCGCGCCGGCCCGACGCCCGGAACGTCGCGCAGCACGGAGCGCAGCGTCCGCTTGCGTCGGAGGGTCCGATTGTAGCCGAGGGCGAACCGGTGCGCCTCGTCGCGGGCCCGCTGCAGCCAATGGAGCGCGGGGTCGCCCCGCTCCAGCACGACGGTTCCGGAACGCCCCGGCAGGTGGATCTCTTCGAGGCGCTTGGCGAGCGCGGCGACCGGGAGGTCGGAGACGCCGGCACCCTCCATCCCCTGAAGCGCCGCGCCGAGCTGGCCCCGCCCGCCGTCGACGAGCACGAGGTCCGGCAGCGGGCTGCCCTCGCGGACCCTTCGCTGGAAGTAGCGCCCGACGACCTCCTGCATCATCGCGTAGTCGTCCGGGCGGCCCTCCGGCGTCGCCCGGATTCGCAGCCGCCGGTATTCGCTCCGGTGCGGGCGGCCCTCGTGCAGCCAGACCGCGCTCCCGACGGACTCCCGGCCGCCGAGGGTGGAGATGTCGAAGCAGACGAGGTCCCGCGGGGGTGCCGACAGGTCGAGAGCCTCGGCGAGGCCCCGGGCCGCCGCGTCGACCTCGGTCTCGTCGCTCCGGCCGATCTCCCCCGCGGGCTCCGCGACCGACGCGTGCTCCTCGAGGAGGTGGCGGGCGTTCGTCGCCGCCAGCTCGAGCAGGCGCCGCTTCTGTCCCCTCTGCGGCCGGAGGATGCGGACACGGCCGGGCCGGCGCGCGCCGAGGACCTCCTCGAGGAGCAGCCGGTCCTCGAACTCCGCCGGCACCAGGATCTCCGGGGGCACGTCGTCTCCCCGCAGGAGGAACCCCTTTAGGGCGGCATCCACGATCGCCGACGGGTCCTCCCCGTCGGTGTTGTCGAGGAATCGGATCTCCCGGCCCAGCAGAAGTCCGTCCCGCACCCGGAGCAGCAGGCAGCACGCGGTGCCGTCCGCGTCGGCGATGCCCAGCACGTCGCGGTCGCCGCCCCGGAAGTCGACGCTCGTCTGCCGACGGTCGATCACCTCGAGCCCCGCGAGGACGTCCCTGAGCTCCGCCGCGCGCTCGAACGCGAGACCGGAAGCCGCATCCTCCATCTCCGCGCGGACCGCCCGACGAAGGGGCCCGGTCCCCCCCGACAGGACTCCCAGGATCTCCTCGATCATCGCGCGATAGTCGCGCTCGTCCTGGAGCCCGACGCACGGCGCCCGGCAACGGTCGATGTGGTAGTCGAGGCAGGGGCGGTCCGGCGCCTGCTCCGGGAGCGCGTAGTGGCAGGTCCGGACGCGGAACCGCCGCATGATGAGTCGGAGCGCCCTCCGCATCGCTCCGACGTCGGTGAACGGGCCGAAGTAGCGCGATCCGTCGGGCACGAGGCGCCGGGTCACGATCACGCGGGGGAACGGCTCACCCACCGTGACCTTCACGTACGGGTAGCTCTTGTCGTCGCGGAGCTGGATGTTGAAGCGCGGCCGGTGCTCCTTCACCAGGTTCGACTCGAGGAGGAGCGCCTCCGCCTCCGACCCGGTGACGATGGTCTCGAGTCCCGCGACCCCGCGCACGAGGCGTGCCGTACGGGGCGACCCGGCGGCATCGCGACGGAAGTAGCTGCGGACGCGGTCCCGCAGCGACTTCGCCTTTCCCACGTAGAGGATCTCGCCCGCCGTGTCCCGGAACAGGTAGACGCCCGGGCGCTTCGGCAGGGCCGATACCGCGCGGCGGAGCTCCTCAGTCGGCATCCGCGCCCCCGGGGGCCGCGAGCGCCGGAGCGGGTGGCCGACGGGCCACCGCGAGGTAACCCGTCGCCCCCGCGCCGAGCACGATCAGGAGGAGCAGGAGATTTCCTCCGAGCCCGTGGCCGGCGAGGCGGGGTTCCAGCAGCGCCCGGCCTCCGAGCGCCATCCCCGCGGCGAGCCCCGAGGCGGCCCCGAGCCGGAGCACGGCGCGCAGCGACGGACGGTCGAACAGGACCCCGAGGCGTTTCCGCAGGAGTACCCAGAGGAGGAGGAGGTTGACCCAGGAGCCGATCGCGCCCCCCAGCGCGAGCCCGGTGGCCGCGAGAGGGCCGTAGCCCGCCCCGCGCATCCAGAGCGTGAGCGCCGCGCTCGACACCACGCCGGCCGCCACGGACGCGATCGCGATCCGCATCGGCGTCGCCGTGTCCTGCAGGGCGTGGAAGCCGCTCGCGAACAGCTTGATCGAGCTCGCCGCCACCAGCCCCAGCGCGTAGGCGCCGAGCACCGCCGTCACCAGCGTGGCGCTCTCCGCCCCGAACTCGCCGCGCTCGTAGACGACCCGAACGACGAGGTCCCCGAACAGGAGGAACACGATGGCCGCTGGCAGGACGAAGTAGAGCACCTGGAACCAGCCGTTCACGACGCGCCGCCGCAGGGCCGATTCGGTGACCTGGCGGGACATGTCGGGCAGCGCTGCGGCGGCCACGGAGATCCCGAACAGGCTGATCGGGAGATAGGTGAGGCGCTGAGCGTACCCGAGCGCGGCCATCGCTCCCGAGCCGGCGAGCGCCGCGAGCGCTATGTCGACCAGCGACGAGATCTGGAGCACGCCCTGGCTCGAGATCACGGGCACCGTGTTCCGGGCCACCCGCCTGACGGGTTCGTGGTCCCACTCCAGCCCCGGGCGCCGGACCCCGGACAGCCGGCGCGCCGCCGGAACCTGGACCGCGAGCTGGATCACGCTGCCCGCGAGCGCCGACCAGGCGAGCACCTCGGCCATCCGCTCGGCGCCGGCCCGCGCCGCGAGAAACAGTCCCGCGACCTGGCTGAGGTTCCACAGCGCGGGGGCGGCGAACGGCAGGAAGAAACGGCCGTGGCTGTTCAGCACCCCGAGGAACCAGGCGGCGACGATCAGGACGCCCGACATCGGGAACAGGATGCGGACGAGCCGGGTCGTGAGATCCCGGGTGGGCACGTCCGCCGCTGCCAGCAGCGCGCCCGTGATCCAGGGAGCCAGGAGGACGCCGAGTCCGCTGAGCAGCGCCGCGGTCAGGATCACGCCGCCGAGCACCGATCGCGCGAGCCGGCGCGAGGCGTCGGCGGCCAGCGGTCCCTCGGCCGCGAGGCTCGCCGAGTAGACGGGGACGAAGGCGGCGGAGAGCGTCCCCTCGCCGAGCAGGTTCCGGATGATGTTCGGGATCTTGATCGCCGCCCAGTAAGCGTCGGCCGCGAACCGGGTGCCGAGGAAGCCCGCGACCGCCACGTCCCGGGCGAGCCCCGTGACCCGGCTGATCAGGATGCCCGTTCCCACCGACGCGGCGGGACGGAGCGGGCGGCGCGTCACGGAAGCGGCCGGCGCTCCCGCCCCTCGCGGCCCCGCCCGGGCGGCCGCCTCCGGCGGTCAGCCGTCACGGCCCGCACGACCGCCGGGCGGAAGCCGGCCGGAGTCTCCCTCGGGATCCGGACTCTCGATGAGGGAACGGACGAAGTCCGTCTCCTCGCGGAGGCTCTCCATCGACTCCGTGAGGTAGCGCACGTCGGCCTCCAGGGTCTCGATCCGGACCGCGAGCTCCGCGGTCCCGGCAGGAATGCCGCGGGAGATCCGGTTCGCGAGCGCCTGTCCGACCTGGGAATCGAGGACGATCGCCAGGATCGGGATCAGCAGGACGAGGACGATGACGAACGCCCAGACCAAGGGGACTCCCCCGTATCTGCGGGAAGAAGTGCCGGCACGCCGTGCCGGCCCGGGTCACGGCGGAAAGCTATGCGGCGTCTTCGGGCGCAGCAACGTGCCGCTCAGCGCCCCTCCTGCGGCGCGAGCCCGTGCGCCTCGACGAGCTCGGACAGGAACCCCGGGCCGTACCGCGCCAGGAACGGCCAGGGGCCGACGACGCGCTCCTGCGGGCGTCCGCCCGGATAGAGGTGCGCGGCGGCTCGCCGCGCCTGCGAGACGAGAATCTCCTGTCTCTCCCGGACCCGCGCGTCGACCGTGCCCTCGAGCTCGCTCACGGAGTCGAACGCCGACTTGCGGGCCTTTCCGACCGCTGACCGGATCCCGGGGAGTTCCTCGCGTGCCGCCGCCTCGACGCGGCCGAAGTCCCGATCGAGGCCCGCGCGAAGCTTCTCGATCGCCGCCGCGACCGACGGGGGCCGGTGGCCGGCCACGAGGCGACGCACGACGGCGTCACCCCCGTCCGCCAGCTCCGCGGCCGCTGCCGCGACCTTGCCGAGCCACCGATCCACCCGGGGCTCGACGAGGCGCCACGACGACCGGGGAACCACCTCGGGCAGGGGGACGTCCAGGTGCGCGAACAGCGGTCCCAGCTGGGCCCAGTACTCGAGCTCGCCCGGGCCGAGCGCCGTGCGGGCGACCGGCAGCAGCCACGACTCCAGCGCGGGCCGGAGCGCCGCACCCGCGCTGAACCTGCCCGGATCCGCATCGAGTCGCTCCAGCCAGCACGCGAGGGGCTCACTTTCCCGGTCGCGCGCCCCAAGCCGGCCGTCGGCTCCCCGCACGAGGTGCTCGCGGCGCTCGGCCTCGTGGAACACCTGCGTGCCGCCGGCGGGCGGCCGCAGCCGGGGCTCGTGGCCGGCCGCCGCGACCCGCGCGGTGCCCGCCTCGAACGCGGCTGCACAACCGGCCGCGTCCTCCAGGCACCGCCGGAGGAAGGGCGCGGCCGCCGACTTCACCTCCGGCCGGGAGGCATCGAGAATGACGATGTCGAGTCCGGCGAGCAGCTCCGCGAGGACGCCGACGAAGGCGCCGGCGAAGGTCGCGCCGGGGCGGAACCCGTCGCGGAGGGGGCGCAGGGCCTCCGCCGAGAACTCCGTCCGTCCGACAAGCTCCAGGTACTCGTCGAGGGCCGTCCCCGTCTCCGGGGGCAGCACCGTCGGGCCGACGGAGCAGCTGTCCCGGTCCGGGGGCGGCGCGATCGTGATCGTCCGGATCACGCCCTCGCGATCTACGGCGTGCGCCCTCGCGACCTCCTGCCAGTCGTGGTCGTCGGCCGCCACCCAGAAGCACGCGAGGGCGGGCCGGCCGCTCGCGGCCTCGATCCGTGCCGCGTTCGCGACCGCCGTGAGGGCCTTGTAGACCACGTACAGCGGTCCGAGGAAGAGCACCGGCTGCTGGCCCGTGCTCACGATCACGCCGTCGCCCGCGAGGACCCGATCGAGCTTCGACGCAGAGTTTCCGGAGGCGGACCGGAAGGCGCCGGCGCCGATCCGCCCGGGTCGTCGCCTCGATCCCGCCGCGGCGTCCGCCCCCGGCCTCGGCAGGAGGCCCCGCACGGGGGGCTCGTCGGCCAGGATGTCGCCGGCCAGCGTGCCGGGTGCCGCCAGCCGGCGCGGCTCGAGGCGCGGCAGCCCCGCGTCGACGCTCACGTCGCCCGCCCGGCGAGGATGAGCCGCGGAGCGTCGCGGGCGAACGGCGCGCCGCCGTAGTCGCCGAACTTCGCGGTGGTCTCCAGGCCTCGGGCCGCGAGCAGCCGCTCGAGCTCGTCGGGCTCGTAGAGCCGCACCCGCTCCTGGAACTCCCTCGAGGCGGTGTCCTCGGGCCCGGCGTCGATCCGGATGCGCTTCAGGACGGTGTCTCCGCGGATCTCCCGGCTCTGTCGGACCCGGAGACCCCGAACCTCGTTCACGTCCTCGGGGACGAGTTCCGCCCGGACCCTCCGGGCGTTCAGGAAGTCGAGCATGAAAGACCCTCCCGTGCAGAGCACGCGCCGCATCTCGCCCGCGACGACGGCGTCCTCCTCGCGGGTGGCGAAGTAGCCGAACGACGTGAAGAAGCTCGTCAGGCCCCCGAGGCCGCCGTCGGCGAGCGGGAGCCGCCGCATGTCGGCCCGCAGGAGACGGGCCCCCGGGCTCGCCTCGCGGGCCTGCCGGAGGAGCTCCAGCGAGAGGTCGAGGCCGAGCGCGGGGACCCCTGCGGCGAGCAGTTCCCGGAGGTGCCTGCCGGCGCCGCAGGCGAGGTCGAGCACGGGCGCCGCGTGCGGCGGGGGCGCGGCCTCGAGGAACAGGCGGACGGCCGCCTCCGCCTCCCGCTCGTCGCGGTGAGGGTAGATCGCGAGATACTCCTCGCCGAACCAGTCCCGGAACCAGTCTCGAGAGGCCGCGTTCCGCCCCTGCGCGTCGCTCATCGGCCCTTGTGGTAGGGCTCGCCCCGCAGGATCGTTCCCGCACGATACAGCTGCTCGGCGAGGAGCAGTCGAGCGAGCTCGTGGGGGAGCGTGAACTCGGAAAGGGAGAGAAGCCGTCCGCAGCGCGACAGCACGCGCTCGTGCAGGCCGAAGGCCCCGCCCACCAGGAACGCCGCGCCCGGGAGCGAACAGGTCGCCATCTCGCCGAGCCAGGCGGCGAGGGCGCGGGAGTCGAGCGGCCGCCCCGACCGCGCGAGCGCGCAGCAGCTGAGGTCCCCGGGCAGCCGCCGCAGCAGCGCCTCGGCCTCCTCCTGCCTGACCTGCTCGGGCGTCCTCCCCCGGCCGCCGCCCTCCGGCACCTCGACCGTCTCGAGACGGAAATAGCGCGCGGCGCGTTCCTCGAAGTCGCGGATCGCGGCCGCCAGACCCGGATGACGGGGCGCGCCGACGCAGAGAATCACGAGCCGCACAGGCCCCGCCGCGGCACCTGGGTCACCTTGCCAGCACCGTGTCGCGCAGGTAGCGCTCGTTGTCCCGGGCCGGGTGGCTCTCCGTGAAGTGGAGGCCGCGGCTCTCCCTGCGACGCTGCGCGCTGCGGACGATGAGCGTGGCCACCTCCCGCATGAACTCGACCTGCCGGGCCCGCAGCGCGCCCGGCCCCGTCCCATCGCGGCCGATCGGGATGACGGCCAGCCGGTCGAGCGCCTCCCTCGCCTCGCCGAGGCGCTCGGTCGACCGCACGATCCCGACCTGCTCCCACATCAGGTTCCGCAGCGCCGCCTCCACGACCGCGGGATCGTCGCCCGCGGCGCTCAGCGGGGGCGGTTCGGGCCGGTGCTCGCCGTCGGGCGGGGGAAGGTCGGCGAGGTCGCGGGCGAGACGCCTGGCGGCGCGGTGCGAGAACACCACCGCCTCCAGCAGCGAGTTCGAGGCGAGGCGGTTCGCCCCGTGTACGCCGGTGCAGGCGGTCTCCCCGGCCGCGTAGAGGCCCGCGAGAGAAGTGCGGCCGTCCCAGTCGGTGAGCAGCCCGCCGCACTGGTAGTGAGCCGCGGGCACGACGGGGATCGGGTCCGCCGGGAGGTCCACCCCGTGCTCCGCGCAGACGCCGACGATGTGGGGAAACCTCTCCGCAACGCGATCGGCGGCGATCGGCGTGAGGTCGAGGTGCACATGGGGATCTCCCGTGGCCTTGAGCTCCGCGTCGATCGCGCGCGCCACGACGTCCCGCGGGGCGAGGGACTCCGCCGGATGGTAGCGGCCCATGAAGGACGTCCCGTCCATCCTGCGGAGTACGGCTCCCTCCCCGCGCACCGCCTCCGAGATCAGCTGGGCGCGCGACTCGGCGGGATAGAGGGCCGTCGGGTGAAACTGGACGAACTCGAGGTTCGCCACCGCCGCCCCCGCGGCGAAGCCGAGCGCGATCCCGTCGCCCGTGGCGATGTCGGGGTTCGTCGTGTGCCGGTACAGGTAGGCGCAGCCACCCGTGGCGAGGAGAACCGCCCGAGCCGCGACCTCGACCCAGGCGCCGCGGCGGGCGTCGAGCACCAGGGCTCCCGAACAGCGCGTCCGCATCGAGGCCGGATCGAGCGCGGTGCGCAACGACCAGGCCACGTGATCCTCGAGCACCCGGATCCGGGGGTGCTCCGAGACCGCCGCCACGAGCGCCCGCTCGATCTCGCGCCCGGTCAGGTCCGCCGCGTGCAGGATTCGCCGCCGGCTGTGCCCCGCCTCGCGGCCGAGCGCGAAACCGCCCCTCTCGCGCGAGAAGCTCACCCCCCACTCGATCAGCTCCCGCACCCGCTCCGGGCCCTCGCGGACCAGCTCTTCGACCGCCCGGATATGGCAGAGGCCGGCCCCCGCCACGAGCGTGTCCTCGATGTGGCTCTCGGTGGTGTCGGCGGGGTCGAACACGGCCGCCACTCCGCCCTGGGCGTAGTTCGTGTTCGACTCCACCCGCTCCTTCTTGGTCACGACGAGCACTTCCGCGGCCCCGGCGGCCTTGAGCGCGAAGCTCAGTCCGGCGATGCCGCTTCCCACCACGAGGACGTCCGTCCCGAAGCGTTCCACCCTGTTCAACTCCTCCGTCCGGAAAGTCCGCCGGTCGCGGGGCGGCCCGTGACCGTCTGCGCGATGCGCAGCACGCCGCGGCGAAGGACCTCACCCCCCAACTGCCACCGTGGCCTCTCCTCCACGTACCATACGGGGACCCGGTCCGCGAGGAGAGGCCCGAGCTTCACGGCGTCCTTCAGCGAGCACACGACCCCGCCCTCGCGGGCCGCGTCCAGCAGCCGCGCGAGCCGGTCAGGGGCGAACGGCTCGTGGTCCCGGAAGGCGAGCTCCACGGACGGCGTGAGCCCGAGCGCGCGGACGGCCGCGAACAGGTCGTCGGGCCACATCACGCCGGCCGCCGCCACGCTGAGGGGCCCCGGCGGGGCGGAGCCGGCGAGCGCGTTGCCCGGCTGGAACCCGACGGGCATCAGCCGGCAGACGGCGACGGGCCCGCCGACCGCGAAGCGGCGAACGGAATCCTCCACCCCCGCCGCCACCGCGCGGTCGGGATCGCCCCGCACTACGACGACGACGGCGTCGGCCCGGGCGAGCGCCCCGCTCCGTTCCCGGAACGGCCCCGCTGGAAGGCGGCGGCGACCGGGCAGATTCCAGCCGCGCAGGTCGACGCACACGAGGTCGAGGACCCGCCGCAGCGCCCGGTGCTGGAACCCGGAGTCGAGGACGGCGATCTCCGCGCCGCTCCGCGCCGCGCGGCGGACGGCGGCGAGCCGGTCACTCCCCCCTTCCACCATCGCGTGGGGAGCGAGCAGCGCGAGGGCACGCATCTCGTCCGCCAGCCCCGCGGTCACGAGAGAGGCACGCCACCCCGCCTCGTCGAGCCAGCGGGAGACCTCCGCCGCGATGGGCGTCTTTCCGCTGCCTCCGGCGGTCAGTCCCCCGACGGACAGGACCGGGATCGGCGGCTGCCGGGACTTCGCGATGCCCGCCTCGAACAGGAAGTCGCGCAGGTCGTGCGCGAGGGCGAAGGCGCTGGAGGCGAGAAGAAGGCCCTGGGCGGGCCGGCCGGACCAGGTCGCACGGATCCGCGCCTCGAGCCACGCCCTGGCCGCCGCGCCGGGTCCGGACGGTTCGAACCTCATCCCGCCGCCGTGCTCCCCGCGCTGCGCGACGACGACGCCAGCTCGCAGCGCCGAGTCGCCGCATCGATCGAGGCGCCGATCCGCTGCTGCCAGCGCGCGACGTCCTCGGCCGACCCGTCCGTGTCCACGTCGATCGGTTCCCCGTAGGCGACGAAGATCTCGGTTCCCGGGCGCGGGATCACGAACCGGTCCCAGGTTCCCGCGATCCAGGCGCGCCTCGCGAACGCACCCGTCGGGACGACGGGGCCGCCCCAACGCGCCGCGATCAGCGCGGCGCCCGGCTTGCACACGCCGGAGGGCCCGCGGGGGCCGTCCACCGTCAGCGCGAGCGACCTGCCCCGACCGGCCGCCTCGACCATCTCCCGGATCGCTTCCCCGCCGCCGCTGGAGCTGGATCCGCGGATCGGGAGGTACCCGAGCCCCGCGGTGATCCGGGCGGCCAGCTCGCCGTCCCGGCTGCGGCTCACCATCACGGCGATCCCCTCGTCGCGGTGACGGAGCGTCAGCATCAGGAGCTGGCGGTGCCAGATCGCGTACAACGCCCGCCCCACCCGGTGGCACGGAGCGCCGACCGCTCCGTCCGGGGCGACCTCGCGGAATCGCCACGTGCGCGCGAGCCCGCGCAACAGCGCCGGGCCGAGCGAGCCAGCCAGGGCGGCGCCGCCCCTCACGGACGCCGTCTCCCCTCCAGGATCCGGGCCGCCGATCCGGCGACCCGGGCCGCGGCACCCGGCTCGCCCAGGCGGGAGCGGACCTCCGCGAGTCCGGCCCGCACCCGGGCTCGCTCGGCGGAGTCCAAGTCGAGCAGCGGCCGCACGGCGTCCGCGAGCTTCGTCGCCGTCATCGAGCCCTGGATCCGCTCCGGAACCACCTCACGCCCCGCCACGAGGTTCACGAGTGCGATGTGCTCGACCCGGATCAGCCGGCGCGCGAACGCGAACGTGAGGGGATTCACGCGGTAGCCGACGACCATCGGAACGTCGGCGAGCGCGAGCTGCAGGGTGATCGTGCCGGACTTCGTGATCGCGGCGGATGCGTCCGCCGCGGCAGCCTCCGGTTCGACCACGCGGGCCGGACCACACCCCTCGAACAGCGAGCCGGGGAGGTCTGCCGATCGGGCCACCGCGAGCCCCAGGCCGGGGATCTCCTCCCGGAGGCGCAACCCCGCCTCGAGGAACACGGGCAGCATCCGCTCGACCTCCTGGCGCCGCGAGCCGGGGAACAGCCCGAGGAGCGGCGGGCCGCCGGCAGCAGCCGTTCCCGTCTCCCGCGCGGCGCCGCGATCGAGCAGGGGGTGGCCCACGAACCGGGCCCTGGCCCCGTGCCGGCGGAGGAACTCCTCCTCAAACGGCAGCACCACGCAGACCTCGTCCGAGATCTTCGCGAGGCGCCTCGCGCGGGACTCGTGCCAGGCCCAGACCTGCGGGGCGATGTAGTAGAGAACCGGTATCCCCCGCCGGTGCGTCCAGGCGGCAAGAGAGAGGTTGAACCCCGGGTAGTCGATCGGAACGAGCAGGTCGACGCCCTCGCGGAGGAGAAAGGCGCGCACGTCCCGGCGCAGTTCGATCAGGTCCGGAAGGTGCCGCACGACCTCGGCGAAGCCCAGCACGGCGAGACGGTCGAGGCCCGCCAGCAGCTCCACCCCTGCGGCGGCCATCTCGCTGCCGCCCAGTCCCGCGAGCCGGACACCCGGGATGCGGGCACGCAGCGCGCGCGCGAGCTCCGCCCCGTGCTGGTCTCCGGAGGCCTCGCCGGCAGAGAGGAAGACCGTCGGCTCAGCCGACACGGTCGAGATAGCCGATCAGCAGCAGGACGAGTACGAGGAGGAGGATCAGGGTGATCGTGCGCGGCCCGCGCCTCGCCCCGAATCCCAGCTTCTTCCGTTGCTCACGAATGTCGTGCAGAGACATGGCCCGACCGCTCGATCTCGTGTCCGATCCTGAGGGCCACCTCGAGGGCGGCCCGCCCGTCCCGCGCCGACGCGGCATCGCTCGGCCGGCCGAGGATCGCGTCCCGAAACGCCTCCAGCTCCAGCTGCAGCGGCTCGGCTCGCTCTCCCTCGAGCGGGACCCTCTCTACGATGGCGGCGAGCGTGAGCTCGGAGGCCGCTCCCGCCCGGAACAGCGCCGAGGCGTCGACCCCCGCGCGGCGCCGCAGGTACTCGCCCCGTCCCGAGGCGAGGTCCAGACTGAAGTAGCCGGACGGCTGGAACAGCCGCAGCTCCCGCGTCCTCTCCGCCGAGGCCCGGCTCGCGCTGATGTCCGCCACGGCCCCGTTCCGGAAGACGATGCGCGCGTTGGCCATGTCCACCGAGTCCGTGAACACCCTGACGCCCAGGGCGTGAACCGACTCCACCTCGCTGTCGACGAGCCCGAGGACGAGGTCGATGTCGTGGATCATCAGGTCCAGCATTACGGGCACGTCGGTCCCGCGGGGCTGGAACGGGGCGAGCCGCTGGCAGGCGAGAAACCGGGGATCGGAGAGGAACGGGCGGCAGGCGCGGATCGCCGGATTGAACCGCTCGACGTGGCCGACGCAGAGGAGCACGCCGGCGCGCTCGGCCCGGGCGACGAGGTCGTCCGCCTCCTCGAGGGTAGGTGTGAGAGGCTTCTCGACGAGCAGGTGACAGCCGGCCTCGATCGCGACCCCCGCGACGGCGTGGTGGGCGCGGGTGGTCACGGCGACCACGACTGCGTCGGCATCCCGGACGAGCTCATCGAGCGAGGGAACGTGCCTCGTGCCGAGCGTGCGGGCCACGTCTTCGCCCCGGCCGGCATCCGCGTCGTGCACGCCCACCAGCTCCACTCCGGGCAGCGCGGAGAGAATCCTCGCGTGGGCCGCTCCCAGGCGCCCGACCCCGATGACTCCGAACCGCGTCGCTGTCACGTGATGATGCCGCGCTCGCTCGCGCGGATGAAGGCGATGAGCTCAGCGACGGTCGGATCCGGCGCGCCGTCGGCCTCCAGGTCGTCCAGCGCCTGGCCTAGGTTCCGCGTGCGGCTCTTGAACAGGGTCCGGTAGGCCTTGCGCAGCCCCTCGATCGAGGCGGGCTCGAACCCGCGGCGCCGCAGCCCTACCACGTTGATCCCGTGCGGCTCACAGGGGTTTCCCACCGCCATCAGGAAAGGCGGCACGTCCTGGACCACCCGGGAGCACCCGCCCAGAAACGCGTGGGGCCCGACCCGCGTGAACTGGTGGACGCCCGTCATGCCGCCGAGGATCGCCCAGTCGCCGATCTCGGAGTGTCCGCCGAGCTGCACGGCGTTCGCGAGGATCGCGTGGTCGCCGACCCTGCAGTCGTGGGCGACGTGCGTGTACGCCATCAGGAGGCAGTCGGCCCCGACCCGCGTGACCGCGGTCGCCGCCGTCGCGCGGTTCAGCGTGCAGTATTCCCGGATCACCGTGCGGGGACCGACTTCGAGACGCGTGGGCTCGCCGGCGTACTTGAGGTCCTGCGGGGCGCTTCCGAGCACCGCCCCGTGGTGGATCCGGCACCCCTCGCCGATCCAGCTGTCCCTCTCGATCAGCACGTGCGCGCCGATCCGGACGTCCCTCCCTACCTCGACGCCCGGCCCGACGATCGTCCACGCCCCGACCGTGGCGGAAGGGTCGACCCGGGCGCCGGGGTCCACGAGAGCCGTCGGGTGGATGCCCCGTCCCGGCACGGTCACCGGTCGACCACCTGCGCCATCATGGTGGCCTCGGCCACGACCTGGCCCCTCACCGTCCCGACGCCCTTGATGCGGCAGACCCGTCCGCGGTACTGGAGCATCTCCATCTCGAACTGGAGCTGGTCGCCAGGTCGAACGGGGCGACGGAACTTCACGTCGTTGAGCGACATGAAGTAGACGACCTTCTGCGAGGGATCCTCGAGCTCGTTCATCAGCAGGAGCCCCCCGGTCTGCGCCATCCCCTCGATGATGAGCACGCCCGGCATGATCGGATGGCCGGGAAAGTGGCCGTTGAAGAACGGCTCGTTGATCGTGACGTTCTTGAGGCCGACGATCCGCCTGGCCGGCTCGAACTCCAGGATCCGGTCGACGAGCAGGAACGGGTAGCGGTGCGGCAGGAAGTCGAAGATCCGCTCCGCCTCGAGCATCGGGCCGCCGTCGGCCGGTCGGAACAGGAGGCGCCGCAGGCGGCGCGCCACGGCGACGTTTCCGCGATGACTCGGCCGCTCCGCGATCACGTGCGCCCGGATCCGGGCGCCGACCAGCGCGAGGTCCCCCACGACGTCGATGATCTTGTGGCGGACGAACTCGTCCGGGAACCGCAGCTCCGAGCCCTCGGCGATCCCGTCCTCCGTCAGGACGATCGTGTTCTCGAGGCTCGCGCCGAGCGCCAGGCCCCGCGCGTGCAGGGCAGTCGCCCAGCTCTCGAGCCCGAACGTCCGCGCCGGAGCGACCTCCCGGCAGAAGGAGCCCACGCTGGCGTCCGCCGAAGCAAACTGGCGCCCGATCACGGGATGCTCGAACAGGATCTCGGCGCTGACCCGGTATCCGTCGTAGGGCGCGACCGTGTACCGGGACGCCCCCTCCTCCAGACTGAAGGACTCGAGCACCCTGACGACGCGGGCGACCCGGTCCTGGACCTCGGCGCCGACCCGGGCGATCTCCGCGCACCACCCGGCCGTGCTCCCGTCCAGAGCGGGAGGCTCCGGTCCCGACAGCAGGACCTCGGCGTTGTCGATCTCGTGCACCGCGAGCGCCGCCAGCAGGTGCTCCACCGTGCGGACGACCGCACGTTCGGCGCCGAGCACCGTCTCCCACTCCACGCCTGAGACGAGCTCCACGTCGGCCCGGATCGGCGCCGAGCCCTCGAGGTCCGTCCGCCGGAACACGACCCCGGTGTCGGCGGAAGCCGGTCGCACCTCGCAGCGGGCCAGGCTCCCGCTGTGCAGGCCCCTTCCCTCGACCCGGAAGCTGCCGGCGAGGGTCCGCTGTGGCGAGGCGCCGTCCCCGCCGCCTCCCGTCGTCATCGCTTGTCCTCCGCCTTTCGCTCCAGCGCTTCGATACGCCGCACCAGCTCGGACAGGCGATAGAACATGGACGTCGACCGCAGCCACGACCGGTGCGGCCGGGCCGGATATCCCGACCAGGTCTCGCCGGCGGGAATGTCGGTCATCACGCCGGACTGCGCGCCGACCGAGGCGCCGGCGCCGACCGTGAGATGTCCCGCCAGGCCGACCTGCCCCGCGAGCCGGACGCCGTCCTCGACGTCGCTGCTCCCGGCGATCCCGACCTGGGCCACGATGAAGCAGTTCCTGCCGATCCGGCAGTTGTGGCCGATGTGGACGAGGTTGTCGACTTTCGTGCCGGCTCCGATGATCGTGTCGCCGAGCGAGCCGCGATCGATCGTGCTGTTCGCCCCGATCTCCACGTCATCGCCGATCACGCACCGCCCTACCTGGGGGATCTTGACGGGACCTTCGGGACCGGCGGCGTATCCGAAGCCGTCGACCGACAGTCGGGCCCCGGTGTGGAGGCGAACCCGGTCGCCGAGCACGGCTCCCGACAGCACGCTGCACGCCGGGCCGATCCTGCACTCCGCCCCGATCGACGCGCCCGGTCCGATCACGGTGTTCGCCCCGATCCGGGTTCGGGGTCCGATCGATGCCCCCTCCCCGATCGTGACGAGAGGCCCTACCGTCACGTCCGCGCCGAGCGAAACGCCTCGACCCAGCACGGCCGTCGGATGGACGCCGGGCTCCGGATCCGGCTCGGGGGCGAACAGGGCGACGAGCTGGCTGAATGCGAGCTCGGGGTTCTCCACCCGGATCAGGCTGCCTCCGTTCGCCTCGATCGGGAGCTCGCGCGGGACGAGAACCGCCCCGGGTCGCCGCCCCTCGAGGTGCCGGGCGTACCTCTCGTTCACGACGAACGTGAGATGCTCCGGGCCGGCCGCGGCGGCGGGCGCGACACCCGCGACCCGTCGATCCGGATCTCCCTCCACCCGGCCGGAGACGCGCTCGGCGAGCTCCTGTACCGTGAACGTGGATCTCAAGCGATCCTCCTCGCGACCGGTGCCCCGGGACCCGGCGACGCCGGTCGGCGTGCGACGGGGTTACGGCGTGCCGCCGGGCGCGACCGGCGTTCCGCCGAGCCGCCGGACCACGAGGTCCGTGACGTCGAGCGCGGGATCCGCCGCGATGACCCCATCCGTCTGCACGTCGAACACCATCGAGTAGTTCCGCTCGGCCCTGACCTGCTCGATCACGCCGCGGACCCGGTCGAGAATCGGCTGCAGGAGCTCGCCCTGGCGCTGGCGGGCGCGGGTCTCGAGCTCTCCCCGCTTCGTCGCGAGCTCCTGCTGGCGGGAGCGGAGTTCCGTCTGTTTCTGCTCCTTCGCCTGCGGGCTGAGCATGACTTCCTGCCGCTGGTAGTCACGCACGAGCGAGTCGAGCGTCGCAGCGTCGACCTCGAGCTCCCTGCGCCACTCGGTCAGCTCGCGGTCGAAGGTGCGCTGGGCCTCGGCCGAGCCGGGCGCGGCCTGCAGGATCTCCTGGGAGTCGAGGTAGACGACCGTCGTTCCCGTGGGCGGCCCGTCCTGCGCCGCAGCCGTTCCGACGGTTCCGAGCATCAGGGCCGCGAGGGCCACCGAGATCGAGCGAGCGAAGCACATCGCGTGTTTCTCCGGATCTGGTACGGTCTGTTGTGCGTGCCCCCGCGTGTCCCGCGGGGCGCCTCCCGCCTGCCCGTCAGAACAGGCGGCCGAAACGGAAGTGAAGCTGCCAGCCCGGGTCGGGGCGACCGAGCACGTCACGTCGGTCGAAGCCGTACGCGTAGTCGATCCCGATCGGGCCGAACGGGGTTACGAGCGACACTCCTAACCCCGCCCCGACCAGAAGGTCCGCGGGGTTGAAGTCGGATGCCGTCTGCCAGACGTTTCCGGCGTCCAGGAACGTGCTGGCGAATATGTTGTCCGTGAGCTTGAGCCCGAACTGCGCCGTGGCGGTGAAGAAGGACTCTCCCACCCGGTCGAGGCTGCTCACGGGCGCGTTCCGCGGCACGTGGCCGTTCGGCGTGATCGTGGCTTCCTCGTAGCCCCGGACCTGCTGACCGACCTGAGTCCCGCCCCCGTAGTACCGCTCGACGAAGAACGGGTTGTCGCCGAACACGAAGCCCCCCTTGAACGACAGGCCGAGCACGAGCTCGATCGGGACGCTCCCGACGCCGCCCCCGAGCTGCCCGACGGGCGCGTACCAGCCGCTCTGGAACTCGTACTTCTGGTAGTCTCCGTCGCCCCCGAGGAATCCCCCCGTGAACCGCGCGGAGAGCTGGTTGACGCTCCCCGCGGTCGGGAACAGCGGGTGGTTCGTCGTGCTCCGCACGAGGCGCAGGCTGACCGTGCTGCGGGTTCCCTGCGTGATCAGGCCCGCCTGCGCCGGAGAGACGCCGAACGACTCGAGATCCGAGACCTCGTCGTTGAAGAGCGAGTAGCCGACGTGGAACCGCGTGCTGCGGATCGACCGGAGCGGGAGCCCGTAGTCGATGAAGCCTCCGGTCTGGCGCCGCGTCCCGAGACTGAAGGTCTGGAACCGGTCGCGCGCGCTCTGCAGGCCGACCGAGAGGCTGTTCCGCGAGCCGAACACCTCGGGGTCCGTGAAGCTGACCTCGATGTCCTGGGACCGGCGCCCGAACAGCCAGCGGAAGTGCCCGACCTTCGCCTGCCCGAACAGGTTCGGCTGGTCGTACCCGATGAAGCCCGCCAGGCCTGTCGCGGCTGCGGCGGACACGCCGAAGTTCACGTTCCCGGTCTGCTTCTCCCTGACCCGGTAGACGAGGTCGATGTCGCCGTCGTCTCGCGTCAGCATCTGGATAGCCTCGCCCGGCGGAAGCGTCTCGAAGAAGCCCAGTCCCTGGATGTTGCGGATGCTCTGGATCAGGAGCTGCTGCGAGTAGACGTCGCCGGGAAGCGTCAGCAGCACCTTGCGGATCACGCGATCGTGAGTGTAGTCGTTTCCGACGATCGAGACGGTCCGGATGTAGGACGGCTGCCCCTCGTAGACCAGCAGCCGGGCGTCGACGGTCGGCGACTCTCCCTCCTCCGGCGGATTCCGTACCACCTGAGGATAGACCTCCGCCCGCAGGTAGCCGGCGTTCGCGTAGAGCTCCCTGATCTTCTCCCTGGCCTCGTCGAGCGCGGCCCGGTCGAACGGAGGAAGGACCGCGGGACGCTCCGCCGACTCCCCGACCGGGATCCGGCCGTCCCGAACCGTCCGGAAGTACTGGGCGAGATCGATGGTCGGGAACCGGCTGTTCTGCTCGATCGTGAAGGAGCGGAGCCGGTACTGCGGTCCCTCGTCTACCCGGATCTCGATCCGCCCCTTCCCGGTGAGGGTGTCGACCACGATCGTGTCGCCGACGACGTTGAGGTCGATGTACCCGTTCGCCGCGTAGAAGTCGGGGATTCTCTCCGAGAGGTCCAGGCGGTATTCCTCGCGCTGCAGCTCACCCGGCCGGAACCAGAAGAACCCCTCCTCGGAGGTCTTCATCGCGCCACGGAGCTCCGAGTCGGTGAACGCGCGGTTTCCCGCGAACTCGATCCGGGCGAGAGCGAGCCGCGGCCCCTCGTTCACCCGGAACACGAGGTCGACCTGGTCCAGGCCGCGGGGATCCGGAACGTAGCTGGTGTCGACCGTCGCCTGCGGATAGCCCGCCTCCGCGAGCAGGTCGCGGGTGAGCACCATCGCCCGCGCCACGCGCGACGGGTCGAGCGCCTCGCCGCCGATCAGGCCGATGGAGTCCCGCACCGTCTTCGCGCTCGCGTGCTCGAGCCCTTCGAACCGGAACTGCCCTACGAGAGGTCGCTCGCTCACTTCGATGTAGAAGATGTTCGGCTCGCGCGGGGTGACGCGGACGAGGACGTCCGAGAACTCGCCGGTCGCGAACAGGCGCTGGATCGCCTCCTGAACGTCGGGACCGTTGATCACGTCGCCGACCCGGAGGCCGGCGATCCGGCGTACGCCCTCCGCCGAGAAACGCTCCGCGCCCAGGACGGCGACGCTGTCCACGCGGACCTGGTAGAGCGGCTGCTCCTGAGCCCGTAACGCCGAGACCCCCGCCATCGAGAGCATGACGAGGGCCAGGCCGAGGCGACCGAACCGGCTCGCGCTCAATTCGCCGAGCTGTGCGAGACCGCCCTGAACACCAGCGACTCCCCGTCTTCCGCCACGTCCACCGCGATCTCGTCTCCCCGGGCGAACTCCCCCATCAGGATCTTCTCCGACAGCGTATCTTCCACGTAGCGCTGAATCGTGCGCTTCAGGGGTCGCGCGCCGAACTTGTCATCGTATCCCCGGTCGACGAGGAAGTCCACGGCCGCCGGGCTCAGGGAGAGGCTCAACTCCTCGTCGGCGAGCCGCTTCTGGACCTCGCGCAGCATGATGTGGACGATCTGCCCGATCTCCTTTTTCGAGAGGGGGTGGAACACGATCGTCTCGTCGATCCGGTTCAGGAACTCCGGCGTGAACACGCGCTGAATCTCTTCGCGGATCCGCTCGGCCATGCGGTCGTAGTCGATCGCGCTCCCCTCCGCTCGCGTGAAGCCGAGCGACTTGTTGCTCGCGATTTCCCGGGCGCCGACGTTCGAGGTCATGATCAGGATCGTGTTACGGAAGTCCACGGTGCGCCCGTGCCCGTCGGTGAGCCGGCCGTCGTCCAGCACCTGCAGCAGGATGTTGAACACGTCACGGTGCGCCTTCTCGATCTCGTCGAGCAGGATCACGCTGTAGGGACGGCGGCGCACTGTCTCGGTGAGCTGGCCTCCCTCGTCGTAGCCCACGTAGCCCGGGGGGGCGCCGATCAGCCGGCTCACGGTGTGCTTCTCCATGTACTCGCTCATGTCCAGGCGCACCATCGCGCGCTCGTCGTCGAAGAGGAACTCGGCCAGCGCGCGCCCGAGCTCGGTCTTGCCGACGCCCGTCGGTCCAAGGAACAGGAACGATCCGATTGGCCGCTGCTCGTCCTGCAGCCCAGCCCGCGACATGCGGATCGCCCGGGCCACGCGACTCACCGCCTCGTCCTGGCCGACCAGCCGCTCGTGGATGCGCTGCTCCATGTTGAGCAGACGGGCGCTCTCCGACTCGAGCATCCTCGAGAGCGGAATGCCCGTCCAGCGCGCGACGATGCCAGCGATGTCCTCGTCGGTCACCTCCTCGCGCAGGTACAGACCCTGCTCCTGGCTGCGTTGCAACCGTTGCTGCAGCGCCTCGCCTTCGCGCTCGATCTCGGGGATCTTGCCATAGGTCAGCTCGGCGGCGCGTTGCAGATCGCCGCGGCGCTGGGCCTGCTCGACCTCGGTGCGCAACCGCTCCTGCTGCTGCTTGAGCCGCTTGATCTGCAGCACGAGCTCGCGCTGCTCCTGCCAGCGGGCGCGCATCGCGCCGGCGCGTTCCTCGAGCTCGGCGATCTCACGCCCGAGATCCTTGGCGCGGGCCCGGGCCTCCTTGCCCTTCTCCATCGTCATCGCCTGCGCCTCGATCTGCAGGCGCGTGATCTGTCGCTGGAGGTCATCGATCTCGGCCGGGACGCTCTCGATCTCCATCTTCAACCGGCTGGCCGCCTCGTCGACCAGATCGATCGCCTTGTCCGGCAGGAAGCGCTCGGTGATGTAGCGCTGCGCCAGCCGGGCCGCGGCCACCAGCGCCGCATCCTGGATCCGAATGCCGTGGTGCACCTCGTACTTCTGCTTCAGCCCGCGCAGGATGG
>JAWOIN010000128.1:0-40055 GCA_046484665.1 Gemmatimonadota bacterium | reverse complement strand
ACACGTCCGGCAGAAACTGCCCCCACGCCGTCAGCTCCCCGTACCTCGCCACCTCCAGCTGCGACGCCCGCTGCTCCAGCAGCGGCGCACTCTCCCGCGCCAGCGCCAGCGCCTCCCCCAGCGTCACCTCCCGCACCGCCGCCTGGCCGAACAGCGGCCCCGCCCACACCACCAGCCACGCCGCCACGGCGCCCGCGCGCCACACCGTTCCTCCGACGTCCACCGCCACGCTCCGCGACATCCGGGCCTCCGGGTCCGCGCGGCCCGCCGGGCCGCGTCTCCATTCCCATGGGAACAAACGATGAACAGGACGTTCGACCGGAGCCGGGAGTTTCACGCCCCCGCCCCGCGCGCCAGCAGGTACGCGTGCAGGTCGCCGAACGCCCGCCGCAGGGGCTCTCGAAGCGCGTCGGCCTCCTCGGGGTCCCGCTCGGCGGTCGCCAGGTCGAGCAGCGCCGACTCGTAGGCCGTCGCGTCGCGGAGGAGGGAGGCGACGGGCCCGAGATCCTCGGCGGCGAGACCGGCGTCGAGCAGGCGGCCGCACGAGACGGCGGCGGCCAGATCGGCGCCGTCGAAGCGATCCGTCGCCCCGGCGCCCCGGAGCACGCCGGCCTCCACCAGGGCCCGGATCTCGCGCACCTCGCGCGACGCCCGGCGGGCGAGGTCGCGGAGCGAGAGGCGCCGATCGGGGGACGCGTCCGGGCCGACGTCCGGGTCGTCCCCTTCCACCCTGCTCGATAGCGCGGCGAGCTCGACCGCGTCGGCCGGAGCGATGCCGCGCTCGACGAGCGGGAGCACCCGTCGGATCTCCTCGACGGCGAGCGGTCCGAGCTCCGCACCGCGCAGCGCCTTCAGGAGCGCGAGGCGCTCGAGGTGCGGGGGACCGTAGACGGCCGCGTTCGCGGCGGTCTTCTCCGGGGGCGGCAGGAGCCCCTCGCGCAGGTAGTGGTGGATCGTGGTCCGGGGAAGGCCCGACCGCTCCGTGAGCTCCCGCATGCGCACGCGGTCCTCCGACAGTCGTGAGACGTGTGTAGAGCGTCGCTCTCCACACGAAGATTGGCACGGGCACGGGTTCGAGGAAAGGGGGCCGGGTTCGGAGGTCCGCGCGTGCGGAGGTCCGCGCGTGCGGCGCGGGGAGCTTCTGCCTCGTCGGACTCAGAGCGGGGTGGGGACGGCCTCCCGGATTCTCGCCAGCAGGGACTCGGCGACGATGTCGGTGTCGTCGTGCAGGGCGCCTTCCAGGACCCCGAGCAGCTCGTCCGTTCCCTGGAGGTCGGGTGCCTCGGTCCCGAGCCGCGCGGCGATGCGCTCGACTCGGGCCTCCATGTCCGATCGGATCGAGTCGCGCAGGAGGTCGGAAGCGGGGCCGCGCTTCACGCTCGGACCGGTCTCAGACGAACCAGGCGTCGGTTCCGACCACCTTCCCGGACGGACGGTCCGGCGCGGGATCGAGCCGCTTCGCCGAGAGCACGATCGCGGCGACGCTCACGGTGACGGCGAGAGCGAGAATCGGGACGTTTCTCAACATGGCGCGCCTCCTTTCCCGGCGGGTGCAGCGGGTCTCCGCCGTCCGAGGCACGCAAATTCGATGCTATCCCCCACGGGCATCCGTAATGCCCTATTCGACAGTCGCTTCGCTCTCGCGGAGGGGCGAGGTGAACGCGACGAAGTGTGGCTCGGCGCCAACACCTGGCGCGGAACGCGGGACGGGCGCGTTGGACCGTCCCGCGGACCACGCGACGCACAGCCGCCTTCGCACCTCCCCGCGCCGCCCGTCTCCGGAGCGCGGAATCTCAGAAGAGCGGCTCCCAGACGGGCAGGATCGAGGAAGGAGAGCTCGCGGGAGGTGACCCGTCTCCTCCGGACTCGAGAATGGCGAAGGCCGAGTCCCGATACGCGATCGTCCAGTCGGGCCCGAACAGCTCCGGTCGATCGAGCGCCGGTGCATCGCTCTCGAGGACGATGTAGTCCGGCCGAACCGACCGGAACGCCTCCTCGTGACCCTCGGCGCCGGGATCGAGGGCGAGCTTGACCACGTCGAACGTGGCCTGCGGGTACACTTCCTCGTAGCGCCCGTCGATCGAGACCCGGAACTGCGGGTGCAGTCGCCACAGCGCATAGCTGCCCCGGACGAACTCCACGAGCACGTCCCCGCCCGGCCTCGACTCGCGAAGCCACTCGAGCGCCGCGACGGGATACCGATCGTAGGTGAGACGGGCGCCGGCGGGTCCGAGTGCCGCGCGGGCCACCGGAAGTCCGAGCGAGAGCAACGCCGGCACCAGGACGATCGCGGCGGACCGAAGCCACTCCGGGGGCAGGGCGCGGAGGCCCGCCCGGAACCGGGCCGCGACCGGTGCCAGCGCCGGGGCGCCGTAGACTGCGAGCACGAGCAGGTAGGCGACCGTGAGACGGGTCGACCGCAAAGCGAAGACCAGCGAGACGGCGGGAAGCAGGACGGCTTCCGGGGGCAGGCGACGGGGAGTCTCGCCCAGCCGTCGTACCACCCACGCGACCCACGGGATCGTGACCGCGACCACCCAGGGCACGAGCTTCGGGCTGTAGATCAGCGGTCGCCACTCCGTGATGTAGGGAGACCGGTCCATGGTGAGGGCCTCCCGGAGGTAGACCCAGTAGTCCACCCCGTAGGGATTCACGAGCGTCACGAGGACGCACGCGATCGTGGCGATCCAGAGCGGAAGCGCGAACCGGCGGTCCTCGACGGTCGCGGCGAGCGCCGTCAGCCCGAGGAATCCGATTCCGAGAACGAACCCGCCGTGCGCGTTCGCCCAGAACAGCATCAGGAGCGGCAGAGGCACGAGGACCCGCGGGTCCCTTCGCCGTCGATATTCCACGAGCGCGAGGACGAAAAGGGGCAGCAGGACGTAGGTGAACACGTGGGACCGGACGACGCTCTCCCAGACCCAGGGAAGCGGAGCGAGACAGAGGAACAGCCAGGCTCCCGCACCCTGCGCCTTTCCGTCGAACCGCAGCTGACCCGCGGCGACGAGCATCACCGTCGCCGCCATGCACGCGAGCGCGAGCAGGAGCAGCCCCCGATCCCCGGCCGTGCGGGCGACGTCCCAGAGCACGACTCCCGTCAACCACTCGTGATCCACCCAGTGGTCGTGTTTCGGAGTGTAGGCGAACGGATCCGTCCTGCTCACCCCGCCGTCCCGCTCGACGAGCCGACCGACGGCGACACGCGCGAACATGTCGGGATCGGCCGCCGGGTCGTCGAGCACGACCATCGCGAGGACGAAGAAGATGATGAGAGCGGCGAACCAGCGGTTTCCCAGCAGCCCGATGGCAGCGTCGCCTGCCCGTTCCAGCCGCTGGACCGCGTTCATCGCTTCGAGACCTCCGGTTCGAGCCGGGCTCCCTCTCGCGGCTGGACCGCCAAGGGCACTCCCGCGGGTTCAGGGCGCGGCCGGCACTCCCACCGTGAGACGGAGAACCGTGTCGCCCGCGACCGGGACCGGGACCACGCCGGACAGCGACGCGTTCCGAGCCATCCAGACGAGCTCGATCGCCCCCGGGGGGCCGACCAGGTCCACCCGGAACCGCCGGCCGGCCCGCAGCGTGTCGAGCAGGACCGTCCCCGCGCCCGCGCGCGCGGAGACTACGACGGAAGCGGACGAGATGTTCTCGATCTCGACCTTGACGGTCTCGGGAACGGAGGTCAGCCGCGGATCCGCCGGAACCTCGAAGTTCTCCAGCCCCGTGGCTGGCGCGTGGTCGCGGACCGCTTCGCTCTCCCCTCGTGATCCGGCGGGCAGGCCCGCGGAGTCCGACGAGTCGACACTTGCATCGGCAATAGTTGTGTCGGCATCCGAAACGGCGTCCACGGACGGGGATTCCCCGGCGCAGGCGGCGCTTCCGGCAAGGGCGACCGCGATCGCCGCGATCGCCGCCAGCGCCGCGCAGCGCGGAGAGCCGCGGGCCCTCACGGCGTCAACACCAGCTTTCCGAACACGCTTCCGGCCTCCAGGCGCTCGTGGGCCTCCCGGATCGCGTCCAGCGGCAGCACGTCCCCGACGACCGGCGCCAGCGTGCCGTCGGCGACGAGCCCCATCACCTCCTCGAACTCCGCACGCGACCCCATGGTGCTCCCGATCACCTCGAGCTGCTTCCAGAACACGTGCCGGATCTCGAGGCCGGCCGAGGCCCCCGTCGTCGCGCCGTACGTGACGAGCCGGCCGCCCCGGTCGAGACAGCGGAGGCAGTCCTGCCAGGTGGCCTCCCCGACGGAGTCGAGCACGACGTCGACGCCGCGCCCGTCCGTGAGCCGCCGGACCTCCGGGACCAGCTCCGCCTCGAGCCGGTCGATCACCGCGTCGGCACCGATCCCGGCCACCCTCTTCGCGTTCTCGGTCCCCGACGTGATCGCGAGGACCCGCGCGCCGAGGTGACGCGCGATCTGGATGCCGGCGGTCGACGCCCCGCCGGAGGCGCCGGTCACGAGGATCGTCTCCCCGGGAGCGAGCCGTCCCCGGCGGAGCGCCCGCCAGGCGGTCTGGTAGACGAGCGGGGCCGCGGCCGCCCGGTCGAACGGGAGGCTCTCCGGCACCCGGAACAGGTTCCGGGCCGGGACCCGCACCCGATCCGCCGCCCCGCCCCGGACGTGCTCTCCGAGGATCGCGAAGGAGCGGCAGAGCGATTCCTCGCCCTTCGCGCAGAAGTCGCAGCTTCCGCACCAGAGGCTCGGGTTCACGACCACGCGGTCCCCGGGGGCCCAGCCCTCCGCCCCCGGGCCGACCTCAAGGACGGTGCCGGCCACGTCCGAGCCCCCGATGTGGGGCAGCTCGAGCTCGAGGCCCGGGACCCCCCGGCGAACCCAGAGGTCGAGGTGGTTCAGAGCGACCGCGCGCACCTGCACGATCGCCGTGCCGGCCGCGACGACCGGATCCGGGGCCTCCCCCACCTCGAGCACCTCGGGTCCTCCGTGCCTCCGGAAGTAGGCCGCCCGCATCTCGTTCCTCCCGTTGCGGTTCCGGCGCCGGTCCCCACCCGGCGCGCCGCTCGCGCCGTCCCCCGGCCGCGCGGCCGGAACAAACTAGAGCGGGGAGGTGTCCATCGCAGCACGACGCCGCGGGCGCCTCACTTGAAACTGGTTCTCAACGAGCGTAGGTTAGGGGTCCCCCATCGAGAACCGCTCTCGACGGGGAGAGCGCCCGAGCGTATGCGCGCCGACGGGCGCGCGCGCCGTCCCGGGACCCGGCGGAGACAGCGACAGCCGACGATGCGACAGGAGCACGAGCCGAATGTCTGAGCACCTTCTCGAGGTCCGGAACGTCCACGCGCGCGTGGAGGAGACCGGCACGGAGATCCTGCAGGGCGTGGACCTCGCGATCCGCCCCGGCGAGATGCACGCCCTGATGGGGCCGAACGGCTCGGGGAAGAGCACGCTCGCGAAGGTGATCGCCGGCCACCCGGGCTACGAGGTGACCGACGGCGAAATCCTGCTCGACGGGCAGGACGTCCTCGAGATGGAGCCCGACGAGCGCAGCCGGGCCGGGCTGTTCCTGGCCTTCCAGTATCCCGCGGAGATTCCCGGGGTCTCGATCGCGAACTTCCTGCGCACCGCGATCAACGCGCGCCGCGGCGACGAGGAGGGCGACATGGACGTGTTCGCCTTCCAGAAGAAGCTGAACGAGAAGCTCGGGCTCCTGAAGGTCGACCCGACGTTCGCGAGCCGGTACGTCAACGACGGCTTCAGTGGCGGCGAGAAGAAGCGGAACGAGATCCTGCAGATGGCGATGCTGGAGCCGCGCATGGCCGTGCTCGACGAGACGGACAGCGGGCTCGACATCGACGCGCTCCGCGTCGTGTCCGAGGGGGTGAACACGCTCCGGAAGCACGACGGGGCGATGGGCGTGCTCCTGATCACGCATTACAAGCGGATCCTGGGGTACCTGAAGCCGGACTACGTGCACGTGATGCTGAAGGGCAGGATCGCCCACAGCGGCGGGCCCGAGCTCGCCGATCAGCTGGAGGAGATGGGCTACGACTGGTTGAACGAGCCGGAGCCCGAGCCGGTCGTCTGACCGGCACCCGGAGTCCCGGTCGCGAGCCCGAGCACAGCCCTGACGCGGGGAGACGGAACCGATGCCGAACAACGAGACGATCGCCGACCTCGGACTCGATGAGTACAAGTACCACTTCATCACCGACGAGAAGCCCTTCTTCAAGGCGCAGAAGGGCCTCTCGGAGGAAGTGGTGCGCCAGATCTCGGCCCACAAGGAGGAGCCCGAGTGGATGCTCGAGTTCCGCCTGAAGGCGCTGAGGATCTTCGAGTCGAAGCCGATGCCGGACTGGGGCGGCGACCTCACGACGCTGAACCTCGACGAGATCTACTTCTACCTGAAGCCCCAGGACCGGATGGAACGCTCCTGGGACGACGTGCCGCAGAACATCAAGGAGACGTTCGAGCGGCTCGGCATCCCGGAGGCGGAGCGGAAGATCCTCGCCGGCGTCGGGGCGCAGTTCGAGTCGGAGATGGTCTATCACTCGCTCAAGGAGGAGTGGGAGGAACAGGGCATCATCTTCGAGTCGATCGAGGACGGGCTCAGGAAGTACCCGGAGATGTTCCGGGAGTACTTCGCGACGGTCATCCCGCCGCACGACAACAAGTTCTCGGCTTTGAACTCGGCGGTGTGGTCCGGCGGATCGTTCGTCTACATCCCGGCGGGGGTGAAGGTCGAGATCCCGCTCCAGGCCTACTTCCGCGTCAACGCGGAGCAGATGGGCCAGTTCGAGCGGACTCTGATCATCGTCGAGGAGGGAGCGCAGGCCCACTACATCGAGGGCTGCACGGCCCCGATGTACTCGACGGAGTCGTTCCACTCGGGGGTGATCGAGATCGTCGTCAAGAAGGACGCGCGCTTCCGCTACACGACGATCCAGAACTGGTCGAGTAACATGTACAACCTCGTCACCCAGCGGGCGATCGTGCACGAGGGGGCCACGATGGAGTGGCTGGACGGAAACCTCGGCTCGAAACTGACGATGAAGTACCCCTCCTGCTTCCTGGTCGGGGAGGGCGCGCACGGGGAGATCCTCTCGATCGCCTACGCGGGCGACGGCCAGCACCAGGACACGGGCGGCAAGGTGATCCACGCGGCGCCGAACACGACCTCCCAGATCGTCTCGAAGTCGATCTCGAGGGGAACCGGGCGCTCCTCCTACCGGGGGCTGTGCAAGGTCTACGACGGGGCGGTCGGCGCGAAGTCGAACGTGGAGTGCGATGCGCTCCTGATGAGCGAGACGTCGCGGACGGACACCTACCCCTACATCGAGATCGACGAGAACCGCTCGACGATCGGGCACGAGGCCTCGGTCTCCAAGGTCGGAGAGGAGCAGCTGTTCTACCTGATGAGCCGCGGCCTCTCCGAGGAGCAGGCGATGACGATGGTCGTGCGCGGCTTCATCGAGCCGATCGCGAAGGAGCTTCCGCTAGAGTACGCGATCGAGCTGAACCGCCTGATCGAGCTCGAGATGGAGGGCAGCGTCGGCTGACATGCCGGCGCCGCCGCGGGACTGACGGGAGCATCCGACGAGATTCCGAAGGAGCGTGACGTTGTCCGAGGGAACGATGACGGAGCCGGGCGCCGCGCCGGCCGGAACGATCGAGAGCGCGCTCGCGGACTGGGTGCGGGAGCGCCGCGAGCACGAGTCGATCGCGATCCGCCGCCGGGAGGCGTGGGCGGAGTACCTCGCGGAGCCGATGCCCGACCGGAAGAGCGAGGAGTGGCGCTACACGGACCTCCGCGGCCTCGACCCCGCGTCGTTCGAGCCGGTGGCCACCGACCGGGCCGGGTCGTTCGACGACCTCCCGCCCGCCGTGGCGGGGCTCCTCGCCTCCGAGCGGGACCGCAGCGCCGTCATGGTCGAGTGGAACGGCGTCGTGGTGCACGTGCGTCTCGACCCGTCCCTGGCGGAGCGGGGCGTCGTCTGGGCCCCGATCGACGAGATCGCGGCCACGCGACCCGAGATCCTCGAGGAGCACCTGTTCCGGAGCGAGGTCGCGCCCTCGGAGCGGAAGCTGTGGGCGCTGCACGTGGCGGCCCTGTCGAGCGGGTACGTGCTCCACGTGCCCGCCGGGGTCTCGCTCCCGCGCCCGGCTCACGCGATCCGGTACCTCGACGCCGGAGGGACGCTCGTCTCCTCCCACTCCCTGATCGTCGCGGGGGACGGCGCGGAGGTGACCTGCATCGACGAGTACGTCTCGCCCGACCTCGCGAAGCCCTCGCTCAGCCTCAACGGCGTGGAGATCTACGGCTCCCGGAACGCGACCGTCCGCCACCTGGCGCTGCAGAGGTACGGGCGCGGCATGAAGCACTTCAGCATGCAGCACGCGAACACGGGCCGGGACAGCACCCTGAACGGACTCAACATCACGCTGGGCGCCGACCTCGCCCGGTGCGACGTCTCGAGCCACCTGCAGGGCCCGGGCGCGGAGAGCGAGATGCTCGCGCTCTGGTTCGGCGACGGGGACCAGCACTTCGACCACCACACGCTCCAGAACCACGCGGCCCCCCACGCCCGCAGCGACCTCCTCTACAAGGGCGCGCTCACGGACCGCGCGCGCAGCGTGTTCCGGGGTCTGATCCGGGTTGCCAAGGGGGCGCAGCTAACCGACGCCTACCAGACGAACCGGAACCTCCTGCTCAGCGACGACGCGAAGGCGACGGCGCTCCCGAACCTGGAGATCGCGGCGGACGACGTGCGCTGCTCGCACGCGGCGACGGTCGGACAGGTGGATGAGGGGCAGCTGTTCTACCTGCGGAGCCGCGGGCTTCCGCGGGCCGACGCGGAGCGTCTGCTCGTGCTCGGCTTCTTCGACGAGGTTTTGGAGCGCATCCCGTTCGAGGGCACCCGTGAGCGGATCCGGGCCGCGATCGAGGAGAAGATCGGGCTCCCGGCGTGAGCCGATTCATCACGGTGGCGCGGCTCGCTGAGCTCGCGGACGGCGCCCTGCTCGCCGTGGAGGTCGAGGGAGCGAAGGTCGTCCTCGCGCGGGTCGGCGACAGGGTGCACGCCTTGCAGGACCGGTGCTCGCACGAGGAGTTTCCCCTCTCCGACGGCGAGCTCGTCGGGAGCCAGGTCATGTGCCTGTTGCACGGGGCCCGGTTCGACCTCGAAACCGGGGCGCCGCGCGCGCTGCCGGCCGTCCGGCCGGTTCCCGTGTACGAGTGCCGGGTCGAGGGCGACGAGATCCAGGTGCGGCTGGACTGATCCACGGGCCGGGCAGATCCACGGGCCGGACGGTGCGCCCACGCGGCGCCCCGCGCCGGCCGACGAGCGGGTGCATGACCGCCACGACGGCACTGGACGTCGAGAAGATCCGGGGAGACTTCCCGATCCTGCACCGGAAGGTGCACGGGCGGCCCCTCGTCTACCTGGACAACGCGGCCAGCTCCCAGAAGCCGGCGGCCGTCGTGGCCGCGGTCTCCGGCTACTTCCTCACCTCGCACGCGAACGTCCACCGGGGCGCCCACCAGCTCAGCGTCGAGGCGACCGGGGCGTACGAGGCCGCTCGGGGGACCGTCGCCCGGTTCATCGGCGGGGCGACCGAGGAGGTCGTGTTCACGCGCGGAACCACCGAGGCGATCAACCTGGTGGCCGCGAGCTGGGGCGACTCGAAGCTCCGCGCGGGTGACGAGATCCTGCTCACGCTGATGGAGCACCACTCCAACCTCGTGCCCTGGCAGCTCGTCGCGAAGCGCACCGGCGCCCGGCTCGAGTTCGCGGGCCTCACGCCGGAGGGACGCCTGGACGTCGACGACCTGGTCTCGAAGCTCGGGCCGAGGACCCGCATGGTGGCCGTCACGCACGTCTCCAACACGCTGGGCGTGGTGAACCCGGTGGTCGAGATCGCGGCCCGGGCGCGGGAGGCGGGCGCTCTCTGTCTCGTCGATGGCGCACAGGCGGTCCCCCACCTCCGCGTCGACGTGGGAGCGATCGACTGCGACTTCTACGCGTTCAGCGGCCACAAGATGTGCGGCCCGACGGGGATCGGAGCGCTGTGGGGCCGGCGGGAGCTGCTGGAGTCGATGCCGCCCTGGCAGGGCGGCGGGGAGATGATCTCCGAGGTCCGGCTGGAGGAGTCCCGTTGGGCGGCGGTGCCGCACAAGTTCGAGGCCGGCACGCCGAGCATCGGGGATGCCGTCGGCCTCGGCGCCGCGATCCGGTACCTCGAGCAGGTCGGGATGGAAGCGATCCACGCGCACGAGATGGCGCTCACGGAGTACGCGCTGGCTCGGCTCGGCGAGCTCGAAGGCTTCCGCCTGTTCGGGCCCGCCACGGACCGGGTCGGCGTGATCTCGTTCGAATACGGCGACATCCACCCCCACGACCTCGCGACGATCCTCGACTCGCACGGCGTCGCGATCCGGGCGGGACATCACTGCAACCAGCCGCTGATGGACCACCTCGGGGTGGCGGCGACCGCGCGCGCGAGCCTCTACCTGTACAATACGCGCGAGGAGATCGACGTCCTCGTCGAGGCGCTGCTCGCGGCGCGCTCGCTGTTCGGCGGTTTCGGCTGACCGCCGAGTCCCTTCGATCCGGAGGCCGGGAGCCGCGGCAATGACCGACCGAGATCCGAGACCCGACCCCGCCGGTGTGGAGCCCCCGCTCCATCAGCTGTACAAGGAGGTCATCCTCGACCATTACCGCCGGCCCCGGAACAAGGGCGCGATCGACGAGCCCACGCACTCGATCACGATGAACAACCCGCTGTGCGGGGACGTGATCGAGCTCCTGCTCGCGGTGCGCCGCGGCCGGATCGAGAAGGCCGCGTTCGACGGGAAGGGCTGCTCGATCAGCCAGGCGTCCGCCTCGATGCTGACGGAACGGGTCACGGGCAGGACGCCCGCCGAGGCGCTGAAGATCGCGGCGACGTTCACGAAGATGCTGCACGGCGACGCCGCGGCCGCCGAGGACGAGGCGCTCGGAGACCTCCGGGCGCTCGCCGGCGTCGCGAAGTTCCCCGTCCGCGTGAAGTGCGCCCTCCTCGCCTGGAACTGCCTCGAGGAGCTGGTCGAATCCGAGCCGTGATGCCCGACGCCTCCGACTTCTCCGTTTCCCCCCGACCCCGACGGCGGAGCGTCGGGTGAGAGGCCGGGTGCTCGAGTCGGCTGCGGGCATCTACCGGATCCGCACCGGAAACGAGGAGATCGACTGCTCGCTGCGCGGCCGGATCAAGCAGGGCGAGGGGTCGATCGCGATCGGCGACCTCGTCGAGGTGGAGCGGCTCGAGGACGGGAGCTGCCGGATCGAGGCGGTGCTCCCCCGGCACGGCCGGCTCGCCCGTCGCTCCTTCGCGAAGCGGCGGGAGCAGGTGCTGGCGGCGAACGTGGACCTGGTCGCGGCCGTCGTATCGGTGGCGCGGCCCGAGCCCGACCTCTTCCTGCTCGACCGGCTCCTCGCCGTCGCCGAGCTGAACGACCTCGCCGCGCTGGTCGTCTGCAACAAGGCGGACCTCCTCGCGCCCGGGGCCGGCCCGCTTCCCGAGCCGCTCCGTCCGTACGCGGACGCCGGCTACGAGGTCCTCGCCGTGAGCGCGAAGACCGGGGCTGGGATCGACCGGCTCGCGGAGCGGCTCGCGGGCCGCATCACGGTGCTCGCGGGCCAGTCCGGCGCCGGCAAGTCGAGCCTGGTCAACGCCCTCGTCCCCGGTACGGGCCTCCGGGTCGGCGACGTCGGGACGCGCTCCGGACGCGGACGGCACACGACGACCGCCGGGCGGCTGATCCCCCTGGGGGACGAGACGTACCTCGCCGACACTCCCGGCGTCCAGAACTTCGAGCCCGCTGCGCTCGACCCGGCCGAGCTGTCCGCGGCGTTCCGCGAGTTCCGACCACACCTGGCCGGGTGCCGGTTCGCGGACTGCCGCCACCGGGAGGAGCCGCGGTGCGCCGTGCGCGCGGCCGTCGAGGGAGGGACGATCTCCGCGCGCCGGCACGAGAGCTACCTCGCGCTGCTCGAGGCGGCCGAACAGGCCTCCCGGCCCTGGGAGCGGGGAGGTGGTTGAGCGCGCGTCCCCCGGCGGTCCCGGCGCGTCCTTCGCGGGTCGCGTCCGCGAGGCCCTCGCGACCCACCCGCCCCGTCGGCTCCCCGAGGAGCAGTGCGACTTCCGCGCGGCGGTCACCCTCCTCCTCGCCCCCGCCGCCGCGCCGCCGGGAGCAGGCGGCGCGGACCCCTCCTTCGACGTGGCGGGCGTCGCTGCGCTCTTCGTGCACCGCGCGCGGGTCGACGGCGACCCCTGGTCGGGCCACATCGCCCTCCCCGGAGGCCGGTCCGACCCGGCGGACCGCGATCTCCTCGCCACCGCGCTCCGCGAGATGCGGGAGGAGACGGGAATCGTCCTGGAGCCCCGGGAGGTTCTGGGGCGGCTCGACGAGCTGCACCCCAGGACCTCCCACCTCCCGTCGATCGGGATCACCCCGTTCGTGGCGTGGCTGTCCGCCCGGCCGGAGGTCGAGCTGAACCACGAGCTGGCCGGACACCTGTGGATCCCGGTCGCCGACCTCGCCTCGCTGGCGCACCGGTCCCTGCTCCTCCGCGAGAGCCTGACGCCGCGCAGGTTCCCGACGATCGAGTACGCCGGCGCGGTGATCTGGGGACTCACCTTCGCGGTCGTCGACGACTTCCTCTCCCGCCTCGGGCTCCGGCCCCCCGGCCCCCCGCCCGAAGGCCTGCCGGCCTGAGCGAGCGCCCCCCCGGGCGGGTGGGCCTCCCGTGGTAAAGCAATATCCCCTTTACTGTCGACGCCCTGCGACACCACATCGGGTCATGCGGCACAATCTGCTGTATGACAACACGTTGAATCGCAGCGCGCGTCGAGGGCGAGGCCGCCGACAAACGCTTTGTGCACACGCTTTACATCCCGGGGGCGATCTCCGGAACGGGCAGGGGCCCGATGCGAGGAGCGGCGATGGACGGGGCCGGATGCGAGGAGCGGCGACCCGGGCGGGGTCGCCGCTCCTCGCGGCGATGGACGAGGCGCGGCGTGCCGCCCCGGTCCGGTCAGTCCACCCAGTCGGCGATGAACAGGTTCGTCTCGCGCGGCAGCTCGTTCCCGCGGTTCGAGGCGAACAACAGCTTCGAGCCGTCCGAGTTGAACATCGGGAAGCCGTCGAAGTCGCCCGCCCAGGTGATCCGCTCGAGCCCTGTCCCGTCGAGCCGGATCGAGTAGAGGTCGAACTCCGGCGCCCGGGGGTTCGGGGCGTCCATGTTCGACGAGAAGATGATCCGCTCGCCGTCCGGGAAGAAGTAGGGCCCGAAGTTCGCCGCTCCGTTGTCCGTCAGCTGCCGCTTCCCGGTGCCGTCGGCGTTCATCACCCAGATGTCGAGCTGCGAGGGGCGGATCAGGTCCTGCTCGAGCAGCCGGCGGTAGTCGGCCAGCTCCTCCTCGCCGGTCGGGTGCGACGCACGGTAGACGATCTTCGACCCGTCGTAGGAGAAGAACGGTCCTCCGTCGTACCCGACCCCGTCCGTGAGACGCGTCAGCTCCGAGCCGTCCGGGCGCATCCTGTAGATGTCGAGGTCTCCGTCCCGCTTCGAGGTGAACACGATCCACTCCCCGTCCCGCGAGACGGTCGCCTCGGCGTCGTAGCCCGCCCGATCGGTAAGGCGCTCCAGGTCCGAGCCGTCGCGGTCGGCCGTGAACAGGTCGTAGGTGGGAAACAGCCCCCACACGTAGCCCCGGGACATGTTGGGCGGCTCGGGGCAAGCGGCGCCGCCGAGGTGGGTCGACGCGTAGATGATGCGCTCCGTGCCCGGCAGGAAGTACCCGCAGGTCGTGCGCCCCTCGCCCGTGCTCACCAGCCGGAGCCCGCTGCCGTCCGGCCGCATGATGTACTGCTGGTCGCAGCTCCCGTCGCGGGGCGTCGCCTGGAAGACGATCCACTCGTCGTCGACCGACCAGTAGGCCTCGGCGTTCTGGCCCCCGAACGTGAGCTGCCGGAGCGCTCCGAAGCGCGTCTCCTTCTCGTCGATGAGCGAATCCACCCGCACGGCGCGGGTCTCGAACGCCGGCCCCGCCGCCGCGGGAGATGCGCTCCCGGCGTCCCCGGACGGGTCCCGCTCGCCGCCCGGCCCGGCGCCGCACGCGGCGATCCCCCCGAGCAGCAGGACCGACGCCGCGATCCAACCACCCTTCCTCACTCCGTAAGCTCTTCGCGTATCGCGCAAAGGATCTCCTCCACGATCTCATCCCAGGCGACGTCGGCCGCCTTGGTCACCGTGATGAAATTCTCGACCATGAACAGCGCCCGGACGCCGTCGACCCGGAACAGCCGGTCGGCCAGCGGGTCGCCCTCCGCGGCGGCCGGGTCGAAGTAGGTGCGGCCCTCGCCGCCGAGCGCGTTCCGGTCCAGAACGAACTTCGCCGCGTTCGGATTCGGCGTTCCCTCCACGCGGATCGGCGGATCAGCCACGGAAGCGTGCTCCTCGGTTTCGGCGCCGCGTGCCGGATCGGATCGGCGAGGCCCCAATGTACCCCTCCCGGCCGGGGGCGCAAACGAACCGGAACCGGGCGCGCGAGCGGTCCGGCGGCGCGCGGCCGGGCCGCGGGTGCGGCACGTGTCGTCGGGGCCCGCGGTGGCGGCGGACCCGACCCGTCAGGCTTCGCCCGCCGATTCCGGCCCGGACACGTCCCGCAGCACGTGGTCGAGCGTCCGGACCGCCCGGTCCAGGAGCTCGCGGCCGATCGTGAGCGGAGGAGAGAGGGAGAGCACGTTCCCGTCCGGCCCCCCGGCGAGCAGGATCCAGCCGCGCCGGAGCGCCGCCGTGACCGCCCGGCCGGCCCGCTCCGGGTCAGGCTCACGGCTCTCCCGGTCGCGCACGAGGTCGAGTCCGATCATCAGTCCCCGTCCGCGCACCTCGCCGACGCACGGGTGGTCCTCCGCCATGACCCGGAGCCGCCGGATCCATCTCGCCCCCTCGGTGTCGGCCCGCCCGGCGAGGCCGCGCCGCTCGATCTCGGCCAGCGACGCGAGCGCGGCGGCGCACGCCAGAGGGTTGCCGAGGAAGGTCGAGGTGTGCTTGGCCTCCCCCCCGGAGCGCGGCCAGGCGTCCATCACCCGGGCCGGCCCGAGACACGCCGCGAACGGCAGGGCTCCCGACAGCGCCTTGCCCACGCACAGCAGGTCCGGAACGACGCCCTCGTGATCGGCGGCGAACCGCCGGCCGGTCCGGCCGAGCCCCGTGTAGATCTCGTCCAGGATCAGCAGCAGGCCCCGGGCCCGGCAGAGCGACGAGAGCCCCGCCAGGAACCCCGGCGGCGGGACGACATCGCCGCCCCGCCCCTGCACCGGCTCCACGATCACCGCGCCGACCGCGGCGCCACCCGGTCCGTCGAGGCGGCGCTCGACGGCGGCGAGCGCCGCGGCCGCGAGGTCGCCGGCCGACGCGAGCTCGGCCGGCGGACGGTACGGGTGCGGGAAGGGGGCCCGGAGCACGTGCGGGTTCAGCTGGTCCTCGAACGGCACCCGGAACAAGTCGCGGTCCGTCGCGGCGAGCGCCCCGTAGGTCAGACCGTGATAGGCTCCGCCGAAGGCGAGGACCCCGGGCCTGCCGCTCCACAGGCGCGCCGTCTTGAGCGCCGCCTCCACCGCCTCCGCGCCCGAGCTCGCGAGGATCACGCGGGCGTCCGGGAAGGGCGCCAGCGCGGCCAGCCGCTCGAGCAGCCGCACCTTGATCGCCGGCGGGTGCACGTCCCCCATCCCGTGGAGCAGGTGCGCGAGCTGCCGCCTCAGCGCCGTGACGACGCGCGGGTTCCGGTGCCCGGCGGCGGCCACGGCGAACCCGCCGCTCAGGTCCACGTACCGATTGCCGTCCGCGTCCCAGACGTTGCTGCCCCGCGCCCGGTTCCAGAAGATGGGGAGCTCGGCCGACAGGAAGGTCACGTTCCGCGACTCGACGGCCGCCAGGCGGCGCGCGAGCGCCCGCGAGCGGGGGCCCGGCGGCGGCGCCCGCAGGCGCGGCGGGAGGTTCGAGGCGGCGGAGGTCATCGTGACCGGAAGCTGGCTCCCGGCGCGGAGACCGTCAACGCGATGCCGGAGGCGGCGGGCGGCGAAGGCGGGCGAGGCACGAACGGGAAGGGGAAGGCATGGAGCTGCGGGGCAAGGTGGCGATGATCTCGGGCGGGTCGCAGGGGCTGGGCGCCGCCCTCGCGCGCCGGTACGCGGAGGAGGGGGCGGCGGTCTCGATCTGCGCCCGGGGCGGGGAGGAGCTCGTCGCGGTCGCCGAGGAGCTCGCCGCGCGCGGCGCGGAGGTGCTGGCGGTGCCGTGCGACGTGACGGACGAGGCGGCGGTCGGGGAGTGGGTGCGGCGGACGCTCGACCGGTTCGGCCGGGTGCACGTGCTGGTCAACAACGCCTCGCTGCTCGGCCCCCGGGTCGGTATCGAGGTGTTCCCGGCGGACGCCTGGCGCGCCGTCGTGGACGTGAACCTGACCGGGGCCTTCCTCTGCGCGAAGCGCGCGATTCCGCCGCTGCGCGACGCGCGGGGCTCCATGATCCACATCTCCTCGGGCGTCGGGGACCACGGCCGGCCGTTCTGGGGCGCGTACTGCGCCTCGAAGAACGGCCTGGAGGCGCTGTCGCAGATGCTGGCCGGCGAGCTGAAGGAGGACGGGATCCGTTCGAACGCCGTGGACCCGGGCGCGATGCGGACGGAGATGCGCGCCCGCGCCTACCCCGACGAGGACCCGGAGACGCTGCCCACGCCCTACGAGGTCACGGACGTCTTCGTGTGGCTCGCCTCGGACGCGTCACGGGAGGTGACGGGCGAGCGGTTCCGCGCCCGGGAGTTCGAGGCGCCGGGAAGCTGAGGCGAACGTCCGCCACCGGCGCGCGGGCGCCGAGAGCCTACCAGTCGTACGCGGTCCACCCCCCGCAGCCCTCGGAGGGGCAGACCAGCCGGACGCGGAACGGCGAGGGCCCCCCGCGGGGCGCCGGGTGCTTCTCCACGTGGCGCACCACGCGGGTCCCGCACAGCGGGCACACGGGCTCGCCTCCCGGGATCGGGCGTTTCCGGTCCTCCTGCTCCAGCCGGTCGGCGACCTCGGGGTCCAGCAGGGGACCCGCGCCCGCGGGGGCGTCCGGCCGCTCTTCCGCCGCGTCGCCGTCCTCGACCGCCGCTTCGTTCCGCTCGCTCGTCATGGCGCACAGGATAGCGGAGTCCCCGCCGCGGGCGCGAGGTGCGGGGTCCGGGGCCCGGTGCTATTCTGGACCCCATGCAGGTCCAGATCCGCCGCATCAGCCTGCGCTCGGTCTTCCTCGTGACCTTGGCGCTCTACGGCATCGTCGGGTTCCTCGTGGGACTCGTGCTCGCCGTCGTCGCCACGCTCGAGATCCCCGAGGGCACGGAGCCGAACATCCTGAGCCGCCTCGGGATCTGGTCGGTCGTGGTGTTCCCCGTCCTGTACGGGCTGGGCTCGGGCGTGCTCGCCGCGGTCGCGGCTGCCCTCTACAACGCCGTGGCGTCGCTGGTGGGCGGGGTCCGGGTCGAGATCCCGGACATCCAGCCGCGATGGAGCCCGGAGCGGCACGAGACGAAGGGAGAGGGATGAGCGCTTCGGAGGCGCCCCGGCTGTTCACGGTGGAGGAGGCGGAGCGGACGCTCCCCCTCGTGCGCCGGATCGTGAACGACATCGTGGAGGCGAACGGACGCCTCGCGAAGCTGCTTCCCGCGCTGCGCCGCGAGCGGCTGCAGGCGCGCAGGTCGGGGCCCGGCGGGGCGACGCCCGACGACCTGGAGCGCCTGCGGACGGAGGTCGCGCAGCTGTCGGGGTGGCTGGAGGGCTACCTGAGGGAGCTCGGCCAGGTCGGGTGCGGGCTCCACGACGTGGCCGGCTCCGTCGACTTCCCCTCCCGCCTGGACGACGAGCCCGTCCGCCTCTGCTGGCGCCTCGGGGAGGACGAGATCCGCTGGTGGCACCCGCCGCGCGCGGGCGCGCGGGACCGCCGCCCGCTTCCCGCCTCCGCCCTCGAGCCGACCGCCGCCTGCCGTGACGGGGACGGATAGGGACGCGCGCCACCGCGCGATCGGCCAGATCGTCGGCTCGGTGGCCGTCCCGACGCAGGAGGAGCTCCAGGCGAGGCTGGCCGCCCGGGGCATCCGCGTCAGCCAGTCCACGCTGTCCCGCGACGTGCGCGAGCTCGGGCTCGTCAAGCGCACCGGTCCCGACGGCGCAGCGACGTACGCCCTTCCCTCCGCCACCGCGAGCCGCGAGGCCCGCGCGCTCGGCCGGCTCCTCCCGGAGCTGCTGGTCGGGGTGGAGCCGGCCGGGCAGCTGATCGTCGTCCGGACGCTGATCGGGGCCGCCCAGCCGGTGGCCGCCGCGCTCGACGCGGCGGCGTGGCCCGAGATCGCCGGCACGGTGGCGGGAGACGACACCGTGCTCGTCGTCCTCCGGTCCCTCCGCTCGGCGGCGGATGTGTCGGACCGCCTGCGTCGCCTCGCGGGAGGCCGCTGACCGGCCGCCTCCCTTGCCCGCTTTCCGGTGGGAACGTATTCTCCGCGCCCGCATTTTTATTCGTCCCGAACGAAGTCTGACTCAAGCAGGCCGGGGAGACGGGATGGCCAGGAAGATCCGCAGGGTGGCGCTCGCGTACTCGGGAGGGCTCGACACCTCCGTCGCGGTCCCGTGGCTGACCGAGACGCACGGCTGCGAGGTCGTGTGCGTCGCGGTCGACGTCGGGCAGGGGGACCTCGAGGGGATCGAGGCCAGGGCCGCGGCCGCCGGCGCCGTCGGCTGCCACGTGGTCGACGTGCGCGACGAGCTGGTCGAGGCGTTCATCTGGCCCGTCCTTCGCGCCGGCGCGGTGTACGGCCGGAAGTATCTGCTCGGAACGTCGATGGCGAGGCCGCTGATCGCGCGCGAGGTGGTGCGGGTGGCCCGCCTCGAGGGCTGCGACGCCGTCGCGCACGGCTGCACCGGCAAGGGCAACGACCAGGTCCGGTTCGAGCTCGCCTTCGCCTGGCTCGCGCCCGACCTCGCGGTCGTCGCGCCGTGGCGCGAGTGGGAGATCCGGGGACGGAAGGACGCGGAGGACTACGCGAGGGCGAAGGGCGTCCCGCTCCCGCCCCCGAAGACGAGCCGCTACTCGCGCGACCGGAACGTGTGGCACTGCTCGCACGAGGGGGGGCCGCTGGAGGACGCGGCGAACGCCCCGGAGCCCGACCTGTTCCTGCTCACGGCCGACCCGGCGACCGCGCCCGAAGGCGGCGAGACGGTGACGATCGGCTTCGAGCGGGGCGTGCCGGTCTCGCTGGACGGCCGGATCCTCCCCGGGCTCGCCCTGCTCGAGGAGCTGAACGCGATCGGGGGGCGCAACGGGATCGGCAGGGTGGACCTCGTCGAGGACCGGGTGGTGGGCCTCAAGTCCCGCGGGATCTACGAGACGCCGGGGGGAACGCTGCTGTTCGCGGCGCACTCCGAGCTCGAGCAGCTGGTGCTCGACCGGGGAACGCTCGAGCTGAAGGACGACCTCGCGCGCCGGTACGCCTCGCTCGTGTACGAGGGCCGCTGGTGGGGAACGGAGCGGGCGGCGCTCGACGCGTTCGTCGGCGTCACGCAGGAGAGCGTGACGGGAACGGTCACGCTCCGCGCCTGCCGCGGCGGCGTCACGGTGCTGTCCCGGGAGAGCGCGAGCTCCCTCTACTCGGAGGCGCTGGCGACCTTCGAGGCGAGCGAGCTGTTCGACCACGCCGACGCGACCGGCTTCATCCGCCTGTTCGGGCTTCCGCTCCGGGTGGCCGGCCGGAGGGCCGCGGAGCGACCGGCCGCGTCCGACGGCGCGACGGAGGGCGTGCTGCCGCTCCATCCCGGAGGGCCGCGATCCGGGCGGGCCGCGGCCGGGGCCGGCGCTTGACCGACAGCCCGCCCCGCGGCCTGTGGGAGGGAGCCTCCGGGCAGGGGCCGGCGCCCGAGCTCGACCGCCTGAGCCGGTCCCTTCCGTTCGACTGGCGACTCTGGCCGCACGAGCTCGCCGTCGACCGGGCGTGGGTCCGGGAGCTGTCCGTCCTCGGCCTCGTCGGGGCGGGCGACGCCGAGCGGCTCCTGGCCGGGCTCGAGGCGGTGCGGGCGAGGCTCGCGACCGGGAGACCGGGCGAGGAGCCGGACGAGGACATCCACTCCCTGATCGAGCGCTGGCTGGAGGAGGAGGCGGGCCCGCTCGCGAGCCAGGTGCGCCTCGGCCGCTCCCGGAACGACGTGGTCGCCACGGACGCCCGGATGTGGGCGCGGGACGCCTGCGCGGCGATGGACGGGCGGATCACGGCCCTGCAGGCGGCGCTCCTGGACGCGGCCGAGCGGGCCGGCGACCTCCCGTTTCCCGTCTACTCCCACCTGCAGCGGGCCCAGCCGACCCGGGCGGCGGCCTGGCTGCTCTCCCACTTCTGGCCGCTGCACCGCGACCGGGCGCGGATCGCGGACGCGGCGCGCCGCCTGAACCGGATGCCGCTCGGGGCCGCGGCGGGAGCCGGCGTCGCGATACCCGTCGACCGCGAGAGGCTGGCGGAGGCGCTCGGGTTCGACGGGCCGGAGCCGAACGCGCTGGACGCCGTCGGGTCCCGCGACTGGGCGGCCGAAGTCGTCTGGTGCTGGACGGCGACGGCCGTCGACCTGTCCCGGCTCGCCGAGGACCTCGTGGTGTTCGCCTCCGCGGAGTTCGGACTCGTGCGGCTCGGGGACGCCTGGACCACGGGCTCCAGCCTGATGCCCCAGAAGCGGAACCCCGACGGGGCCGAGCTCGCGCGGGCGGGCGCCGGGGCGCTGATCGGACTCCTGGCGGGTCTCCTCGCCACGCTCAAGGGACTCCCCTCCGGCTACGGCAAGGACCTCCAGGAGGACAAGCGCGCCCTGTTCGAGGCTGAGGCCCGGCTCGCGCCCGTGCTCGACGCGCTGGCCGGCACGATCGCCGGCCTGACGGTCGATCCGCACGCCGCCGCTCGCGCGCTCGATCCGTCGGTGCTGGCCTCCGACGTCGCGGAGCGGCTCGCCGCTCGGGGGATCCCTTTCCGGGAGGCCCACCTCGCCGTCGCCCGGCTCGTGCGCAGGGCGGCCGAGCTGGGGGTGCCGATCTCCGAGCTCTCCCCGGACGAGGTCGGCGGCGCCACGTCGCTGCCGGCCGGAGAATGGCGAGACGCGCTCGACGTGGAGGCCGCGCTCGAGAGGAGGGGCGCGACGGGCGGCTCTTCCCGGGCGGCGATCGCGGAGCAGCGCGGGTCCGCGCGCGCGGCCCTGGCCGGGCGGACGTCCGGCGGCTGACCCCCCCGAAGGACCGCGACGGTCGAGGCGCCCGGCCTTCCGCCCCCTACCCCGTCTCCCAGCTCGCCCGCTTCAGGATCCGGCAGTAGCGGGGGTCCCCGATGCTCCCCGTGCCGAAGTAGTCCCCGCCCTCCACCAGGACCCGGGCGACCTCGTGGATGAAGTCGAGGGTGTCCCGATCCGCGCGACTGAAGTACACCGAGAAAGTGTACTCCCCCTGGGCGAGGGGCAGGTCCTGCAGGTGACAGCGCACCGTGCCGGAGTCCGCGTCAAGCGTGACGTTCTCGTTGGTGAAGCTCGTCTTCAGCAGGAGCAGCCGGTTCTCGTACTCGTCGTACACGTCCACGCTCATCACGACGTCCCGGAAGGGCTGCCCGGTCCGGTTCACGTAACCCACTTCGAACGAGTAGTCCTCGCCGGACTGGAGGAAGCCCACCTCGCGACCCCGCGAGTCCAGGATCCGGAAGCTGGACGCCTTCACGTCGCCGCTTCCCATGCGGTCCGTCCGGTCGAGGAGGCTCTCCCCGTCGTCGCGGTCGTGGACCCTGTGGAGGTAGTCCTGGACGACCGCGCTCACCGTGCCCTGCGCGACGATGCGCCCGGCGTCGAGGAGGATGGCCCGGTCGCAGAGCGCCTGGATCGCCGACAGGTTGTGGCTCACGAAGATGACGGTCCGCCCTTTCCGGGAGACCTCGGTCATCTTTCCGAGGCACTTCTTCTGGAACTCGGCGTCTCCCACCGCGAGCACCTCGTCCACGATGAGGATCTCCGCCTCGAGGTGGGCCGCGACGGCGAAGGCGAGGCGGACCTTCATCCCTGTGGAGTAGCGCTTGATCGGCGTGTCGATGAACCGCTCGACGCCCGAGAAGGCCACGATCTCGTCGAACTTCCGGCGGATCTCGTCCCTCCGCATGCCGAGGATGGCGCCGTTGAGGAAGACGTTCTCCTGCCCCGTGAGCTCATTGTGGAACCCGGTGCCCACCTCCAGCAGGCTGGACACCCGGCCGCGGAGCTCCACCCAGCCGGAGGTCGGCTCGGTGATCCGCGAAAGGATCTTCAGAAGGGTGCTCTTTCCGGCGCCGTTCCGCCCGATGATCCCCAGCGCCTCGCCCCTCGCGAGCTCGAACGAGACGTCCTCGACCGCCCACACGACGTCGTCGGACCGCTCGTCATCTCCGAAGTGGCTCAGTCCCCGGAGCCTGCGGTAGTTCGACAGCGGTGTCCGGACCACCCTCGCGAGCAGCCCCACCAGGGTGTCTTCCTTCTCATCCCGCGTCCCGATGCGGTAGCGCTTCGACACGTCCACGGCACGGATGGCCACATCGTCGCCACCCGGGCCCCCGGCGGGGCGGAGCGTCTCCTGCGGCGCCATGGCCTGAAGTCCCGCCTCCATCATGACACGTCCGCGAAGTACCGCTCGACGCGGTGGAAGTAGAGCGCGCCGAGCAGGAAGAGGATCACCGAAGAGGCGGCTCCGATGCCGACGAAATCCCAGGGCATGGGATTCGTCCCCAGCAGGGCCGACCGGAACCCCTCGATCACCCCGACCATGGGGTTGACGGCGTACGCGAGCCGGAACGCGTCCGGGATGTAGGACGCCGGATACACCACCGGGGCCGCGTACATCGCCAGCTGGATGATGAACGCCAGGGCGTACCTGACGTCGCGGTACTGCACCGACATCGCGGAGAACGCAAGCCCGATTCCCGCCGCGGAGAGGACCATGATCACCGCCAGCACCGGAAGGAGGAGGACGCCGGCGTTCGGCATCTTCCCGTAGAACACGAGCATCCCGAACAGGAGCACCAGCGCGATGGCGAAGTCCACCAGCTTTCCCAGCACCGCCGCGATCGGGAGGATCATGCGCGGGAAGTAGATCTTCTGCACCATGTTGCTGTTCTGGATCATCGTCGTCGAGGAATCGGTCACCGCGTTGGAGAAGTAGGTCCACGGCACGAGGGCGGCGAAGCTGAACACCGCGTAGGGCGCGCCATCCGACTCGATCCCGGCCAGCCGCGAGAACACGATCGTGAACACGATCATCGAGAACACCGGCTGGATCACCGCCCAGCCCACCCCCAGGATGGACTGGGCGTACCGGACCTTGATCTCCTTCCACACCAGGAAGTAGAAGAGATCCCCGTACTCCCGGAGCTCCTGCCAGTCGATGAAGCGCCAGCCGGATCGGGGCCGGACGATGGTGACGTTCGAGCTCATGCCGGAACCCCTGCAGAGGAAGCCATGTTCGCGACCGGGCTCACGCCCGGGCTCGGGCCCGCGTCCTCGCCCAGCAGCCGCGCCCACCGGGCCCACGACTCGGTCAGGTCCATCCCCCGGGCGAGGTCGAACTGCGGCCTGTACCCGAGCAGGTTCCGTGCCTTGTCGATGCGGACCCGGGTCCGGGCGGCGAAGAAGGGAATGTAGTCCGGATCGACGGGGAGGATCGGCCGTGGCCTCTCCACCGGGGAGTCCGAAGCGGACGGTCGCCCCGTCATCGCCCCGTCCCCACTCCGGCCGGCCCGCGACACCCAGTCGAGGTCGCGGGGGAAGAGAAGCCGGGCCACGCGGAGCGGCACCGACGTGAGGGGGGACCGCAGCATGCGCTCCTGGACGTGGGGACGCGCCCGCAGCGCGCGGAACAGGGACTGGAGCCGCGTTCTCTCCACCGACATCCGGGCGTGAAAGGCCCGGGCCTCGTCCGGCGTCATCGCGACCGTGCCGTCCGTGACGCCGAGCATGCGCTCGAAGTGGCCGTAGAACTCCCGCCACGTGACCGGCTCCGGACCCGAGACCAGGAAGGCCTCCCCCTCGACGCCCGGGGTGACGGCCGCGAGGAGCAGGGCCTGCGCCAGGTCGTCGATGTAGACGAGATTCGCCAGTCCCTCGCCGTCGTCGATCAGGACCGGACGCCCCTTCTTCAGGCTCGCGATCGGGCGCAGGGTGTAGTGCTTCGACCAGGGGCCGTAGACCGCCGTCGGCTGCAGGATCACCCCCGGGAGTCCCTCGTCCCGGATCGCGGCACGGACCGCCTCCTCCGCCTCGAGCTTCGCATCCCCGTAGACATCCCCGAGGGGCTGCCGGGGGGCGGACTCGTCCAGGTCCCCGTCGGCCGTGCGCCCGTAGACCATGAGGGAGCTGACGTGGACGAAGCGCGCGACTCCCTGCCGGAGAGCGGCCCGCGCGATGAGCCGGGTGCCCTCCACGGTCGTCCGCCGCAGCTCCTCCGGCGTGCCGCGGGTGCCGATCGCGCAGTGGAAGACCACGTCGCAGCCCCGGACGGCCTCCTCCACCCGCTCCGCCTCGAGGATGCTCCCGGACTGGATCTCCACGGGGAACCGCGCGATTCCGACCGCGTGCGCGAGGTTCGAGACCAGGACCCGGACGGAGGCCCCCGTCTCCAGAACGAGGCGCTCCACCAGCCGCCCCCCGACGAAGCCGGTTCCGCCCGTGACCAGGACCCGACGTCCGCTCAGGTCGACCGCGGCCGGGAAGCCGGGCGCGCTCACGACGTCGCCCCCGCGGGGGGGAATACCCAGGGATACCGGAGAAGCTCGCGCTCCCGGTAGCAGGCTTCGACGAGCTCGACCGCCCGCGCCCCCTCCTCTCCGGTGACGAGAGGGTCCCGTCCGTTCCGGACTGCGTCCGCGAAGTCGTCCAGCTGGCGTACGAACACGCGCAGCCCTTCCCGTCGCAGGTCGAGGGCTCCTTCCGCCTGCCCGGCCGGCACCGGCGTTCCTTCCATCTCCCCGTCGCCCAGGGCGAGGCGCACGGTCGGAACCGGCCGGATGCCGAACTCGGTCTCCAGCGCGCCCTCCGTCCCCTCGATCCTGTACGTGTTGCGCAGCTTCCGGGTCCGGCTGAGCTCCACCACGCCGCGGGCCCCGCTCGCCAGCACGAGATCGAGCTCGGACTCCGCCTCCACCCCGCCCATGGAGTCGTCCCGGCAGGTCACCTCGGCCCAGTCCCCGAGCCACCAGAGAAGGAGGTCGAGGACGTGCACGCCCATGTCCGCCAGGACTCCCCCCCCGGTCTCGGGCCGGAACGCGAAGTCGGTCCGGACGTTCCACCCGTACTCCATCCCCTCCCGGAAGTCGAACCGCGTGATCCCGCCGAGCACTCCCGAAGCGACCAGGCGGCGGATGTAGTCCGCGGCCGGGACGAAGCGCCGCATGTGACCCACTGCCAGCACGACCCCGCGATCCCGCGCCAGGCGGATCATCTCCCGGCACTCCGCCCCGGTCAGGGCCATGGGCTTCTCCACGAGAACCGGCACGCCGACCCGCAGCAGATCTTCCGTCACCGGCGCGTGGAGGTGGTTGGGGACCGCGACGATCGCCGCGTCGATCCGGTCCAGCACCTCCTGCGGACGCCGCGCCACGGCCACCGGCCGGTCTCCGGCGAGCCGGCGCGCCCGGTCCTCGTCCGGGTCCACGAGGGCCGCGAGGGACACCGTCTCCGACGCCTCGATGGCGGGAAGGTGATAGGCCTCGGTCACCGCCCCGCAGCCGATCACGCCCAGCCGGAGCTCAGACACGCGGTTCCGCCCTCCCCGCCCCGTCGCGGTCCGGGAGACTGCGCCGGATCCGTCGCAGGTTTCTCCCCCAGGCGTGCCGCACCGGCCGCAGGGGCAAGTCGAGGAACGCGTGCTTCGTCCGCCCGCAGCGGAGGTACCATCTCAGCCCGGTGAGCCAGATCGCCACGGCGTAGTGCATATCGCCGGCCGACGACGCGCGCGTTACCGAGTAGTCCGTGATCCGTGACAGCAGGAGCGCGCGCTCGGCCCGACGCTTCCCCCCCCCGGCGTAGAGACCCGACTCCTCCCGACGGCGGAGGTGACGGGCGCCGAGGTACAGGTACCGGGTGTCGCGACTCAGGGTGTCGGCGTGCTGGTAATACCCGAAGACCGGCGGCGACTGGATGAACAGGAACCCTTCCGCCTCGCCCAGCCGCAGGAAGAGATCGTGCTCCTCCCCTGCCACGTGCTCCTCGAAGAACCCTCCGGCGGCCCGCGCCAGGTCCGTCCGCACCGCGGTCCCGGGCAGCGTGATGTTGTATCGCGCCCTCGTCGCCTCCAGGAAATCGGCCCAGCGGTCGATCCGGAGGGGATCCCGGCGCACGTCGGCCAGCTCCTCGTCCCGGGAGAACTCCAGGATCCGGGAGCAGACGAGCGCGGGCGATCCGTGCAGCTCGATCGCGTCCCGTAGGGTGGCCAGGGCCCAGGGGAAGAAGACGTCGTCATCGTCCAGGAACACGAGGTAGCGGCCGGAGGCCCGGGCGATCGCCGCGTTCCTCGCCATCGGGGCTCCCCGCCGGTCGGACCGGATCACCTCGAGTCTGCCGCCGTACGCGGCCAGGACATCGTCCGTCTCATCGGCGGAGCCGTCATCGACCACCAGCAGCTCGAAGTCCCGGAAGGTCTGGTCCTTCAGCGACTGGAGCGCCCGCCGCAGGAGACCCGCCCGGTTGAACGTGGGCATGACCACCGAGAACATCGGAGGGACTCCTCGCTCCCGACGCTCCTCGCTCATCGCGCCGCCCCCGGAGCGCCTTCGGCGATGCGACAGGAGATGAGCACGCTCGGCTTCCTCGCTTCCGTCACGGGACGTCGGTTGCGGCGGCGGGGCGTCCGTGCCGCGTTCCTCCCGACGGGGCAACCCGCGTGCCAGCGCTCCGGCAGGGACGCCGCGCCTGGCCCGCCTGTCCACCCGGTAACGGCGGCGGCGGGAGCCGCGCCAGACCCGAGTCCGAACGCGCGGAACGCGAGAGACGACGCGGAAGCTGGCAGAACGCCCCGATCGAGCCGAATGTCGCCATCCCCGCGCTCCGCTTCGCGATCCGGCCGGGCGGCTCGCGAATCGGATCTCACTCCGTCCGCGGGGAGTCCGCGGCGGCGGTTCCCGCGAAGCCGACCGGGCGGGCGGCGGCGATCGGGGCCAGCACCGCGGTCAGGTCCTCGCCCTCGCAGCGCAGGATCCGCTCGACCGTCCGCCCGATCAGGCTGTCCGGCGTCGACGCGCCGGCCGTGAGCCCGATCTCCAGAGCCCCTTCGGGCGGCAGCCAGCCCGCCTCCTCCACGACCTCGCCGTCGCGCACCCGCCGGTGCGAGATCGTGCAGCGGTCCGGGTCTATGCTCCGGTCCGTCTCGATGTGGTACGCCCGCGTGTGCTTCGCGCAGATCGCCGCGAGGTTCGTCGTGTTGGAGGAGTTGTATCCCCCGACCACGATCATCAGGTCGGGCGGCGACTTCATCAGCGCGAGCACCGCGTCCTGCCGGTCCTGGGTGGCGGAGCAGATCGTGTCGAAGCTCCGGAACCGGTCCTCGAGCTCCTCGTCGCCCCACCGGTCGCGGATCGCCTCGCCGACCCGGCGGGCGATCTCGAGCGACTCCGTCGCGAGCATCGTGGTCTGGTTCGCCACGCCGATCCGCGCGAGGTCGCGCTCCGGCTCGAAGCCCTCGGAGGTGCGGTCCGCGAAGCGCTCCCGGACCTCGTCGACGCCTGCCTCGCCGCGGATGAACCGGCAGATGAGGTCCGTCTCGTCCCGGTCGCGGACCACGATGTACGTCCCGCCCTCGTGCTTGAACACCTGCGAGCTCGTCGCCCGCGTCTCCTCGTGTCGGTACTTGCCGTGGATCAGCGCGGTGAAGCCGTCGCGCGCGTAGGCCTCGACCCGCTTCCAGACGTGCAGCACCGAGCCGCACGTAGTGTCCACGAGCACGCAGCCGAGCGACCGCAGCTCCTCGAACGCGTCGATCGCCACGCCGAACGCCGGGAGGATCACGACGTCCTCCGGCGTGACGTCGGAGAAGTCGAAGCGCCCCTCCGCGTCCGGGTAGAGGAAGCGGACGCCCATCGCCTCGAGCTGCCCGTTCACGAGCGGGTTGTGGATGATCTCCCCGACGAGGAGGATCCGGCGGTCCGGGAACTTCCGGCAGGTCTCGTACGCGTACTCGACCGCCCGGTCCACGCCGTAGCAGAAGCCGAGGCTCTTCGCCATCCGGAACGTGAAGCGGCCGACGCGGAGCGTGTGGTCGGAGGCCTTCATCGCCTCCACGAGGGCGCTCCCGTACTCCGCCTGGAGGACGGGCTTGACCTCGGCCTTGAGGCCCAGCCCGCGCCGGTAGTAGGTGCCTTCCTGTCGCTCGCCGTCGCTCATCTGCCGCCGGGATCCCGAGTCTCCGCTCCCCCGGGATTCCGGGGGCCGCCCATCGTAACCCCCGCCCGCGCCGAAGTTCAACCGAGGCGGGCCGAGCGGGAGCTCGCCGGCACGCGGCCCGTGGGGGCGCTCACCCGGACGCGGCCCGCACGAGCGGTTCCGCCGCGCGACGGGCCGCGTCCGGGACGGGCTCGTCGCCCTCCGGACGCCACTCCGACCGCAGCGTGGCCCGCGTCGCGCCCGCGAAGGCCCCCCGCGGGCGCCGGCCCGTGGCGGCGGCGCGCGCGAGAAGACGCAGCTTCGTGCCGCGCGAGGTCCAGGCGCGGCGGGTCACCGAGTCGCAGCCGGCAGCGCGGACCTCGTTTCCGATCTCCGCGTAGAGGAGCGACGCGGCCCGGATCGCCGGCCGGCAACCCGCGGGAAGCCGGGCGATCCCGTCCCAGGAGCGCGCGTAGAGCGCGTCCGACTCGTCGAGCAGCCCCGCCACCGTCGTCCTGACGGCCGGCGCGGCCGACGGCGCCCGGAGCCAGGCGTCCGGGTCGAGCCCGGCGGCCCGCAGGCGGTCGAGCGGCAGGTAGATCCTCCCGCGGCGCGCGTCCTCGCCGACGTCGCGCGCCACGTTCGTCAGCTGCATCGCGATGCCCAGCTCCGCCGCGTCGGCGAGGGTGCGCGCGTCCCGTCGCCCCATCACGATCGTCATCATGACGCCGACCGTGGAGCCGACCCGCACGGCGTAGCCGCAGAGGCCTGCCAGGTCTCCGTACCGGCGCCCCTCCTCGTCCCAGCGCAGCCCCTCGAGCAGCGCCTCCGGAACGGCGCGCGGGATCCGGTGCTCCCGGACGACGGCCCGGAACGCCCGGTCCACCGGTCGGTCCAGCTCGTCCTCGCCGTACACGCGCGCGAGCCGCCGCTCGAGCCGGGGAACGGCCGGCCCTCCGCCTCCGTCCGGCTCGTCCACCGCGTGGTCCGCGACCCGGCAGAAGGCATAGAGGGCCGCGGCGGCGTCACCGACCCCGCCCGGCAGCAGGAGCGACGCCGCCCGGAAGGTCCGGGACCCCTCCCGGAGGATCGCGCGGCAGGCGCGGACGTCGGCGTCGGCCAAGGCGTCAGGCGGGGTCCGGAACGACGGAGTCGAGCACGCGCGCCGTGGACAGCACGCCCGGCAGGCCGGCCCCGGGGTGGGTCCCGGCTCCGACGAGGTAGAGTCCCTCGACGTCCTCGCTCTCGTTGTGCGGCCGGAACCAGGCGCTCTGGGTGAGGACCGGCTCCATCCCGAACGCGGCGCCGCGGAACGCGAGCAGCTCGTCCCGGAAGTCGAGCGGCTGCAGGACGCGCGAGGCGACGACCTCTCCGGAGAGCCCGGGCAGCACGGTCTCCGCCAGGTACGTCTCGATCGACCGCCGGTACGCCTCCGCCCGGCGCGTCCAGTCGACGTCGCCGGCGAGGTTCGGGACCGGAGAGAGCACGTAGAACGCGTCGCAGCCCTCCGGGGCGAGCCCCGGGTCGGTGACCGTGGGCCGGTGGAGGTAGAGGGAGAAGTCGCGGGCCAGGGTCTTCCGGTCGAAGATGTCGCCGAGGAGCTCCCTGTACCGGGGTCCGAGCAGGATCGTGTGGTGCGCCACCTCCGGCCAGGTCCGCTTCGTCCCGAAGTACCAGACGAACAGCCCCATCGAGTACCGGGCCCGTTCGATCCGCTCGTCGGTCCATCGCCGGCGCGCCTCCCCCGGGACCAGGTGGCGGTAGAGCCAGGCCGCGTCGGCGTTCGAGACGACGATCTCGGAGCGGACCTCCTCGCCGCCCCGCAGGCGCACGCCGGCCGCGCGGCCGTCCTCCACGAGCACCCGCTCGACCTCCGCGCCGAGACGCATCGCGCCGCCCCGTTCCTCGATCAGGCGCAGCAGGCCCTGAACGAGCGTGCCGGTGCCGCCGATCGGGAAATGGACGCCCCACTTCCGCTCGAGGTACGCGATGAGCGTGTAGATCGAGGTCGTGGAGAACGGGTTCCCGCCGACGAGCAGCGGGTGGAAGGAGAGCACCTGCCGGAGCCGCGGATCCTTCACGAACGAGGAGACGAGGCCGTACACCGTCCGGTAGCTCTTCAGGCGGACCATGGCGGGCACGATCCGCACCATGTCCCAGGCCGAGCTGAACGGGACGTGACCGAGCTCCTCGAACCCGGTCCGGAAGATCCTCTCGCTCATCGCGACGAACGCCTCGTAGCCCGCCACGTCGCCCGGAGAGAAGCGCCGGACCTCCTCGCGCATCCGGTCCGCGTCGCCCGTGTACTCGAACACGGCCCCGTCGTCGAACCGGATCCGGTAGAACGGGTCCACCGGCCGCATGTCGACGTCGTCCGCCATCCGGCGGCCGCACAGCTCCCACAGCTCCTCGAGCAGGAAGGGCGCCGTGATCACGGTCGGGCCCGCGTCGAACGTGAAGCCGTTCTCGCGGAACACGCGGGCCCGGCCGCCGGGCTGGTCGAGCCGCTCGAGGATCGTCACGCGCCAGCCGCGGGCCCCGAGCCGGACGGCCGCCGCGAGGCCGCCGAAGCCGGAGCCGATCACCACGGCGTGCGGTCGGGGGTCGGTCTGCACTCGTCTCTCCCTGTGGATTCGCGGCGCGGGACGGCGCCCGGTCGATGCGAAGATAGCGCGGAGAAGCACCGGATGCTTGCCCGCGCGACTCCGACGACGCCAGCTTCGGGGCATGCGCGCGATCGCCCACCCTGACGCCTGCGACGCGGACGTCGTGATCGCCGGCGCCGGGGCGGCCGGCCTCTCGTGCGCCGTGCGCCTCTCGGAGTCCGGGGCGACGCGCCGGCTCCGGGTGCTGCTGCTCGAGCCGCGGACCGCGTACGTCCGGGACCGGACCTGGTGCTTCTGGGACGTGATCCCCCACCCCTTCGGCGCGGCGGTGTCGCACGCCTGGCCGGCCTGGAGGGTCGCGACGCCGGAGGGCGAGGTCGAGCGGTCCTGGCCGGGCCTCGCCTACCGGCACCTCCCGGCGGACGCGTTCTACGACGCGGCCCTCGCCCGGATCGAAGCGGACCCGAACGTCGAGCTCCGGCTCGGAGTGCGGGTCCTCGGCCTCGAGACCTCCGGCGAGGCCGTGATCGCACGCACGGATGCCGGACCGTTCCGGGCGCGGCTCGCGCTCGACGGTCGCCCTCCCTCCCCCCGCGACGAGCCGGCGGCGGGCCGCGATGGGCGCCACGCGCGACTTCTCCAGCACTTCCACGGAGAGGTGGTGCGCGCGGGAGAGGACGCGTTCGATCCCGCCGTCGCCACCGTGATGGACTTCCGGGTCTCCCAGGCGCGGGGCATCCACTTCGTGTACGTGCTCCCGTTCGACCGCCGCACGGCCCTCGTGGAGGACACGTACTTCGCCGGGACGCCGCGGCCGGTGGAGGCCTACGCGGAGGAGATCGGCGCCTACCTGGCGACGCGACACCGCGCGGGGCGATACGAGGTGCTCCACTCGGAGACGGGCGCGATCCCGATGGACACCCGCCCGGCGTGCCTCCGGAGCGGTCCCCGGACCTGGAACGTCGGGGTGCGCGGCGGGGCGGCGCGTCCCTCGACCGGTTACGCCTTCCTCGCGATCCAGCGCCAGGCGGCGGCGATCGCGGCGCGGCTGTCGGGCTGGGCGGACGACCCCTCGCGGGCTCCACCGGTCCCGCCCCGGCTCTACTCGCGGCGCGCCGTCTTCCTCGACCGCGTCTTCGTCTCCCACATCCTGCGTCGCCCGGAGGCGGCGCCGGGGCTGTTCCTGCGGATGTTCGACCGGGTGCGGCCCGACTCCCTCGCCCGCTTCCTGTTCGACGGCGGCTCGCCGCTGGACGACCTCCGGGTGATGGCGGCGCTTCCCGCCGCCCCGCTCGTGGCGGAGACGGTCCGGGTCTGCGCGGCGCGTTGACCGGAGACGCCGGGCGGACGGAGGTCCGTCCCCGTAGATTGCGCGTCTCCGGACGCGACGCGACACGAGACCGATGCCGCCGATGCCGAAGCTGAAGACCGTCGGAAAGTCCCTATCCGAGCTGCCGTCCGAGCTCCCGCCCGAGCTGCGGGGCCCGGACTGGGTGCAGGCGAACCCGCGCCTCATCCAGGAGCACCTCGACCACGCGCTCGCGCTGCCGACCGGCGGCTGGCACGCGATCGACGGCTCTCGCGCGATCGGCGACCGGCCCCGCCCGTACCTGATCGCCGGCCTCGAGCTCGTCGCCTGGCGCGCCGAAGGCGAGCTCCGCGTGGCGCCGGACGCCTGCCCCCACATGGGAGCCCGACTGTCGGACGGACACGTCCGGAAGGGCCGTCTCGTCTGTCCGTGGCACGGGCTCGAGCTCGGCGACGGCAGGCACGGCGCCTGGTGCCCGCTCGAGACGTTCGACGACGGCGTGCTGTCCTGGGTGCGGATCGCGGCGGATGACGCGGAGCCCGCCGACCGCCCGATTCTCTCGCCCCGTCCCGCGTCCTTCATCGATTCCGTGATGCGCATGGAGGCCGCCTGCGAACCGCGGGACGTGATCGCGAACCGGCTGGACCCGTGGCACGGCGTGCACTACCACCCGCACACCTTCAAGCGCCTCCGGGTGATAGGCATCCTCGAGGACCGGCTGCTCGTGCGGGTCGTCTACGGGCTCGGCGACCGTATCGGGATCGAGGTGGACGCCACCTTTCACTGCCCCGACGCCCGGACGATCACGATGACGATCGTGGACGGCGAGGGGACCGGCTCCGTGGTGGAGACCCACGCGACGCCCCTCGGGAACGGCCGCACGGCGATCCTAGAGGCGACGCTCGCCACGTCGGAGCGTCCCGGCTTCCGGCGGGCCGCGAAGGCGGCGGGCCTGATCCGGCTCTTCATTCTCCAGGCGCAGCGGAAGCTGTGGGCGGAGGACGCGGCCTACGCGGAGAGGATGTACGCGCTGCGCCGGGCGGCGTCGAACGCCGGGGCTGCCGGTCCCGCGGCGAAGGCGGAGCCCGAGAGGCAGGCCTCCGGAGCATGGAACCGATCCTCGTCGTCCTGATCTTCTCGACGCTGGCGGCGTTCACGGCTCCACTCGGGGTGATCCCGCTCCGGGACCGGACCGCGGTGCCCGTCGCCTGGATCGGCTGGGCGAACGCACTCGCGGCCGGGTTCATGCTCGGCGCGGCGTACGTGATCGCGGAGACGTCGCTGCACGCTTATCCGGCGAGGCTCGCGGCGGGCGCCCTGCTCGGCATCGCGTACATCCACCTCTCGCACCGGCTGTCCGGCAGCGAGGAGCTCGACCTCGACCGGCTCGACGACGTGGATCCGCTGTACGGCTACAGGGTCCTGTTCGTGAGCGGCCTGCACGGGGCGACGGAGGGGGTGGCGATCGGCGTCGCCATGCTCGAGAGCCTGCCTTTCGGGATCATGGTCGCGCTCGCGATGGCCGTCCACAACGTGCCGGAGGCGGCGGTGCTGGGCTCGGTGCTTCGCTCCGCGGGGCTGGGCCCCGGACGGACCGCGGGACTCGCCGTGGCAGCGAACGTCGGCCAGGTCCTGCTGGCGATCCTGGCGTTCTCCGTCGTGCCGGCGGTCACGGGCCTCCTGCCGTGGGCGATCGGCTTCGCGGTCGGCGGGCTCACGTACCTGGCGATGTCCGAGCTTCTGCCCGAGGCGTACGAGCGGGCGGGCAAGACGAGCATCGCCCTGATGACCCTCGTCGCGATCGGGTTCGTCGTCCTCCTCGGCGGGATGCTCGGTTGAGCGGCCTCTCTCCCGTCGTCGTCGTATTCCTCTACGGGCTCGCCACGGCTGTCGCCACCGGACTCGGCGCGCTGCCCTTCGCCTTCGTCCGGACCGTCTCGCCGAGGCTCCTCGCCTACGCGAACGCGCTGGCATCGGGCCTGATGCTCGGCGCCAGCTTCGGCCTCGTGTCGGAGGGAGCGGACTACGGGCGGCTCTCGACCCTGGCGGGGGCCGTGCTCGGCGTCCTGTTCGTCCTCTTCGCCGGGCGGCTGCTCGGCGACAGGGAGCTCGAGGTCGGGGCGGCGCGCGGCGAGGACGCCAGGAAGATGGTGCTGATCGTCCTCGTGATGACGGTCCACTCGGTCGCCGAGGGGGTCGCGATCGGCACGGCCTTCGCCGGAGGTGCGACCCTCGCGGCGATGATCACGGTGGCGATCGCGGTCCACAACGTCCCGGAGGGCCTCGCGATCAGCGCGGTGCTCCGCCCGCGGGGCGTCCCGATCGCCGCCTGCGCCGGCTGGAGCGTGTTCTCCTCGCTGCCCCAGCCGCTGCTCGCCGTTCCGGCCTACCTGTTCGTCGAGACCTTCCGGTCGGTGCTGCCCTGGGGCCTCGGCTTCGCGGCCGGCGCCATGGTGTTCATGGTCCTGGTCGAACTGCTGCCGGAGGCGTTCGAGGAAGGGCGCCGCCCTGTCTCGGCGCTCCTCGTCACGGTGGCCACGGTCGCGATGGTGCTGTTCCAGCAGTACCTCTGACCGCGGGCGGCAAGACGCACGACCCCTTCCTGCCTCCGCCCGGCTCGGAGCCAGTGTTCCCGTGCGTCCCCCGTGCGCCGGGCCCGCCGACGCGCGCCCGCCGGCCTACGCGACGTGCAGCACCGGAACGGGCAGCGCTCCGATGTCGATGTTGAGGTCCGTCGACTCGCGGTCGCGCTGCCACATGATGAGCACCGCGACGAGAATGACCACGAGGATCACGATCCCGAGCACGAGTGAGTTGCTCCGTCCGCTCTGCCGCATCTCATCATCTCCTGAAAGGGTTCAGCGAGTCGACCGCGCCGTGCGGGGTGCCGCCGGAACGGTCGGGAGCCCCGGCGCTCACGGCCAGTCCGGCCACGCCGCGCGCCAGGCCGTCGACACGGCGAAGTCCCCGTCGCCGAGGCCGACCGCCGCATCGATCCTTACGTCTCCCGGCCAGCCGTCCACCCCGAGGCGCAGCCCGAGGCCGGCGTCCGCACCCGTCCAGGCCGCCGGGGCGGCGGGCCTGGCTCCGGCGGCGACCGCGTCCACGAACGCGGCCGTCCCGAGTCGGAGCGGCCCGACCTCCGCGAGCGGAGCCGTCGCCTCGAGGCTCGCGTGGACGAGCCGCCGCCCGAACGCGGGCCCGGCGATCACCCCGTCGACCAGGAGCGGGTGGGCCCTGAGCAGCGCCCCCCGGTGCGGCCGGAGGCCCGCGCCGGGCCACAGCGCCGACGGCGCGCTCGCCGAAGCGGCGGCCGCGCCCGCTGCGACCCGGAGGCCGAGGCCGCCGGGCAGCTCCGGCGCCCGCCAGGCGGCGCGCAGGTCGCCGGTCACGGCGGACCGGGCGCCGAGGCCGGTCCAGCTCTCGGCCCGGACGCGCAGGGCGAACAGATCCCCCCCGGAGCGGAGCTCCGCCGTCCCCCCCGCCGAGACGTAGTCGCCGGACGGCTCCCAGCGGTGCAGCCCGACGTCCGCCCCGACCTGGAACCTGTCGGACAGCCAGCGCGCCGCGCCGAGCCGGGCGTGCCCTCCCTCCACCACGTCGACCGACGAGTCGGGGCCGGCGTACGCCTGCCGCTCCCACGCCCCCGAGACGGACGCGACCGCCGTCAGGCCGAACGGAGCCACCGGAGCCTCGAGCCCGACCTCCACCCGGGGTCGGTCGCGCCACCACCGCCAGCCCGCCGTCCAGCGCTCCCCGGCGCCGAACAGGCTGCCGACGTCCAGCCGCGCCTCCCGCTCGACCGCGGCGCGCGCGCCGACTCCCGCCAGCCCGACCCAGCCGGCTGGAAGGGCGTTCCGCTCCAGCACTGCCGCGCGCACCTCCGCCCGTCCCCCGGCGAGGGGGGACCAGGAGAGTCGGGTCCGCTCCGCGGCCGGCAGGGCGGACAACCGGCGCGCCGCCGTCGCGAGCCGCGCGGGGGTCAGAGTTCCGGACGGGGAGAGGCCGAGCTGGCGCTCGACGACGCGGGCGCGGGTGCGGCGGAGCCCGTCCACCTCCACCCGGTCGAGCTCGGGCCGGCCCACGGCGTTCCAGGCCTCGAGCGCTTCCGTCCGACGGTCGGTGACGTACAGTGCCGCGCCGAGGGCGAGCCATCCGTACCGGTCCTCCGGCTCCGCCCGGACCGCGGCCCGGGCCCACGGCAGCGCCTCGGCCCCCCGTCCCTCGACGAGCAGCCGTGCGGCGACGTCCGCCGCCGACGTCGACGCGGCATCGTCGGAGTCAGGCCGTGCAGGTCCCGGAGAAGCGCGGAGCTCCGCGACCGCCGTCCCGCTGCCCGCGTCGGAGGGCGGAAGGACCAGCATCGTCCACCGGCCGGCTCGCTCCCAGCGCGGGAGGATCTTCTGGAAGGAGTGCGCCTCGTAGGCCCGCGTCGCCGGATCGTGGACGAACAGGGTCGGCCCGTCGAAACCCACGGCCAGCACGTAGTGGAGCGTCCTGCCGCCGGGGTCCAGCAGCAGGACCAGCGGACGCCCCTTCCGGAGCTGCTCCCTCAGGAGGGAATCGGTCCCCGCGAAGGCGCGCGCGCTCCAGCCGAGCGAGCGTACCCGGTCGCGGAGGACGTCGGTGCGGATGCCTCCGGCGGCGGGGTCCACCAGCGAGGCGAAGTCCGCGACGCCGACTTCGCGGCTCTCCCAGTACCGCAAGGCCATGACGACCGCGGCCGCCCCGCAGAGCAGCGGCTCCTGCGAGACGTACGGCACATCGAGGATGACCCCCCCGGCTCCGGCGGAGGCCGTCCCGACGGGGGGGCCCTGCGCGGGCGCGGGCGCGGCGACGACGGCCGCCAGCGCCAGGACGACGCCGATCCGGGCCCGCATCGGCGGACCCGGGCGGGCGCTGATCACGCCACGACGAGCAGGATCACGATCAGGAGCACGATGATGAGGGCCGTCGCGGAGATCACGACCGAATCTCCTCCGGCCTGCGCGGGCATCGCGTCGCGGGCGAACACCGCCAGCTGCGCCGCCTCACCCGGGCTCAGGACCTCGATCGCCTGCTCGACGCGGGTCAAGTCGATCCCGTGCTCCGCGGCGATCCGGCGGACGTCGGGGTCGCCGACGAACGCCCGCAGATCCTTCCGCGCGGCCTCCTCGGCGGTGACGTGCTCGACGACGATCCGGTCCAGCTCGACCTCTCCGACGCCCCGGCGCTCCTGCGCGCCGGCCGAGTCCGGTACCGCGCACAGCAGGGCCGCTGCCAGCAGGAGCGCGACGACGTTCGAACGCGACATGATGCCTCCCGGTCTGAGTTCGGGGAACGGAGGCGGCGGCCTCAAGGGTGGATCCCGGGCGCGCGCGCCGCGGCTCCGTGCTACAGGGCCCGGAACCGGGGCACCCGACGCTCGGCGACCTTCGGACCGTCCCTCGAAAAGAGAACCGGCACGGGGAGCATCGGCAAGGTCGGGAGGCCGCGCGTCGCGCCCGGACGCTCCGGGCGGCGGACCGCGCCGCGGGGCCTCCCCGGGGCGGACGGGGTGGTACGCCGGACCTTCCGTCGGCATCTTCCCGGGGCGAGCCCGGAGTGCCGTTCCCCGTTCCGCCACGGCGGAGGATACGCCATCACGATGACGTCCCGCGCGATCCAGGACCTGCTCGAGAAGCGCGATCGCCTCTACGGAGGCGGCGGCGCGGAGCGGGTCGCGAAGCAGCACGAGGCGGGCAAGCTGACGGCGCGCGAGCGCCTGGCCCGCCTGTTCGAGCCGGACACCTTCCAGGAGACGAACCTGTTCCTGCGCCACAGGAGCGTCGACTTCGGGATGGCGGGGAAGGAGCTGCCGGGCGAGGGCGTGGTGACAGGGTACGGCGTGGTGGACGGGCGTCCCGTCTACGCCGCGAGCCAGGACTTCACCGTGGCCGGCGGCTCGGTGGGCGAGGCCGCCGCCCGGAAGATCTGCGAGGCGATGGACGCCGCGCTGAAGACGGGCGACCCGTTCATCTTCATCAACGACAGCGGCGGAGCGCGCATCCAGGAGGGCGTGGACGCCCTCGCGGGCTACGGCGGCATCTTCCACCGGAACGTCCTCCTCTCCGGCGTCGTGCCGCAGGTCTCGATCATCGCCGGCCCCTGCGCCGGCGGCGCCGCGTACTCGCCGGCGCTCACCGACTTCATCATCCAGGTCCGCCAAGCCGGCCAGCTGTACGTGACGGGGCCGAAGGTGATCAAGGAGGTCACCGGGGAGGAGATCACGGCGGAGGCCCTGGGCGGGGCGGAGAGCCACTCCCACTACTCGGGCGTCGTGCACTTCGTCGCCGAGGACGACGAGGAGGCGATCGCGATCGCCAGGCGGCTGCTCTCCTTCCTCCCGAGCAACAACACGATGGACCCGCCGTTCCTGCCCGAGCTCCACGCCACGGCGGTGGAGTCCGACGAGGGACTGAACGCGATCGTCCCGGAGGATTCTCGCGAGGCGTACGACATGCACGACGTGATCCGGAGGATCGTGGACCGGGGAGACTTCCTCGAGATCCAGGCCGATTACGCCGCGAACATCCTGATCGGGCTCGGGCGGATCGGGGGGCGGACGGTGGGCGTCGTGGCGAACCAGCCGCAGGTGAAGGCGGGGGTCCTGGACATCGACTCCTCCGACAAGGCGGCGCGGTTCATCCGCTTCTGCAACGCCTTCAACATCCCGCTCGTGACTCTCGTCGACGTGCCGGGGTTCCTTCCGGGCGTGCAGCAGGAGTTCGGGGGGATCATCCGCCACGGCGCGAAGATGCTGTTCGCCTACGCCGCCGCGACCGTGCCGAAGCTCACGGTGGTCGTGCGCAAGGCGTACGGCGGCGCCTACCTGGCGATGTGCGCGAAGAGCATGGGAGCGGACCGGATCTGCGCCTGGCCGTCTGCCGAGATCGCCGTGATGGGCGCCGAGGGCGCCGTCAACATCCTGTACGGCAAGGAGATCGCGGAAGCGGAGGATCCGGGTGCGGAGCGGGGGCGCCGCGTCGCCGAGTACCGGGAGGCGTTCGCGAACCCGTACGTCGCGGCCGGCCGCGGGCTCGTGGACGACGTGATCCCCCCCTCGGAGACGCGCGTCTACCTCTCGGCGGCGCTGGAGGTGCTGCGGGCGAAGCGGGAGCTCCGTCCCGCGAAGAAGCACGGACTCATCCCGCTCTGACCGGAGGCGAACGAGCGTGTCGGATGTCCTGTCGGACGGGCTCGCCCTCACGGCGGTCGGGCTCGCGATCGTGTTCTCGGTGCTCGGCCTGATCGCGCTGTTCGTCACCGGCCTCGGCCGGCTCGACGCGGGCTGGCGGGCGAGGGAGCGGCGGGCGGCGGCCGCCGCCGTGCACCGCACGCCCACGATCGACACCACCACCGCGGTCCTGATCGCCGCGGCCGCCGCGACGATCGTGCAGGGAAGGCATCGCATCCGCTCGATCCGGAGGCTGCCGCCGCCCGAGCTCTCCAGCCCGTGGTCCGCGCAGGGTCGAGCGGTCCTGCAGGGCTCCCACGTCATCCAGCGGCGCCGCTGAGATCGCGGACCGCGCCGCCGGGCCAGCTCCACCGGGTCGCGCGAAGGGGAAGAGATGAAGCTGAGGATCACCGTGCACGGCGTCGCCTACGAGGTGGAGGTCGAGGTGCTCGACCCCGGGGAGGGCTTCCCGCAGGCGTCCCCGCTGCCGCCGGCCCCGGTCGGCCCCGCGGCCCCGCCGCGCGACGCCGC
>JAWOIN010000070.1:0-7060 GCA_046484665.1 Gemmatimonadota bacterium | reverse complement strand
ATCGAGGGGAAGGGACCGGACGGGGTGGCGTCGGGGGCGGGTCCGGGGGACCTGGCGTACGTGATCTACACGTCGGGCTCGACGGGGGTGCCGAAGGGGACGGAGCTGCGGCACGGGGGGCTGTGCAACCTGGCGGAGGCGCAGCGCGTGGCGTTCGGCATCGAGCCGGGGGACCGGGTGCTGCAGTTCGCGCCGCTGAGCTTCGACGCGTCGGTGTGGGAGACGTTCATGGCGCTGGCGAACGGGGCGACGCTGGTGGTGGCGGGCCCGGAGGAGCTGGTGGGGACGGCGCTGGCGGAGGTGCTGGCGCGGGAGCGGATCGGCGTGGTGACGCTGCCGCCGTCGGTGCTGGCGGTGCTGCCGGAGGCGGAGCTGCCGGATCTGCGGGTGGTGGTGTCGGCGGGGGAGGCGTGCGGGGCGGAGCTGGTGGACCGGTGGGCCGGGGGCCGGGCGTTCTTCAACGCCTACGGGCCGACGGAGACGACGGTGTGCGCGGCGATGCACCGGTGCGAGCCGGGCGAGGGGGCGCCGCCGATCGGGCGGCCGCTGCCGAACGTGCGGTGCTACGTGCTGGATGGGCGGCTGCGGCCGGTGCCGGTGGGAGTGCCGGGGGAGCTGTGCGTGGGCGGGGTGCAGGTGGCGCGCGGGTACCTGGGGCGGCCGGACCTGACGGCGGAGCGGTTCGTGGCGGACCCGTACGGGCCGCCGGGGGGCCGGCTGTACCGGACGGGGGACCGGGTGCGGTGGCGGGCGGACGGGGAGCTGGAGTTCCTGGGCCGGCTGGACGAGCAGGTGAAGGTGCGGGGCTTCCGGGTGGAGCCGGGGGAGGTGGAGGCGGTGCTGGCCGGCCACGAGGCCGTGCGTGCGTGCGCCGTCCTCGCGCGGGCGGACGCGACGGGCGCGCCGCGGCTGGTGGCCTACGTGGTGCCGGAGGGCGGGCGTCCCGCGTCCGGGGACGGGGCGGAGGGGCCCTCGCTCGTGGCGGCGCTGCGCACGTGGCTCGGCGAGCGGCTGCCGGGCTACATGGTCCCCGCCGCGTGGGTCGAGCTCGCGGAGCTGCCCATGACCCCGGCCGGCAAGGTGGACCGGCGGGCCCTGCCCGAGCCCGACGCGCGGGCCGCCGTCGAGGCGCCCTACGTGGCCCCCCGCACGGAGACCGAGACCACGCTCGCCGCCCTCTGCGCCGAGCTGCTCGGCGTCGAGCGCGTCGGCCTCCACGACAACTTCTTCGAGCTCGGCGGCCACTCCCTCCTCGCCACCCAGCTCGTCTCCCGCGTCCGCGACACCCTCCACGTCGACCTCCCCCTGCGCACCCTCTTCGAGCGCCCCACTCTCGAACAGCTCGCCGCCGCCGTCGACCTCGCCCGATCCGCCGAATCCGACCTGGAAGCCGCGCCGATCACGCGCGTGTCGCGCGAAGGTCGGAGAGTCCGACGATCCGACATCGGATCGAGCTCCGGCGCCCCCGGAGATGAGCGATGACCCGCGACTCCGGGCAGATCGCGGACGCCGTTCCGTCGGCCGCGGACGAGGAGGTCTACGTATTCCCGGCCTCCTACGCGCAGCAGCGGATGTGGTTTCTCGACCAGTTCGAGCCCGGCAGCGCGTTCTACAACATCCCGACGGCGCTCCGGCTCGAGGGCCGGCTGGACGCCGAGTCCCTCGAGCGGGCGATCAACGAGGTGGTCCGGAGACACGAGGCGCTCCGCACCACGTTCGCGGCCGTCGACGGACGGCCCGTCCAGGTCGTCGTCCCGGACCTGTGCCTGCCGCTCCGCCGCGTCGACCTGGCGGGTCGTGACGACGCGGACCGCGAGGCGGCCCGGCTGACCGAGGAGGAAGCGCGCAGGCCCTTCGACCTGGCCAACGGCCCGTTGCTCCGCGCGACGCTCGTGCGGCTGGACGCGGGCAGGCACCTCCTGCTCGTGACGATGCACCACATCGTGTCGGACGGGTGGTCCATCGGAGTCTTCGTCAACGAGACGGCGGTGCTGTACGAGGCCTTCCGTCTGGGCCGTCCATCGCCGCTTCCCGAGCTTCCTATCCAGTACCCCGACTTCGCCGAGTGGCAGCAGAACTGGCTGCGCGGAGAGGTGCTGGAACGCCAGGTCGCGTACTGGCGCGACGTGCTGGCCGAGCCTCCTCCGCCGGTTCTCGAGCTCCCGACGGACCGGCCCCGGCCGGCGGTGCAGACCTACGGCGGGGCCAGCACCTCGCGACGGATCCGGAGACCTCTGACCGACGCGATCAACGAGCTGAGCCGACGCGAAGGGGTCACGCCGTTCATGACCCTGCTGGCCGCGCTCCAGGTCCTGCTCTCCCGGTACACGGGTCAGCTCGACTTCTGTGTCGGCACGCCGGTGGCGAATCGCACCCGTCACGAGGTGGAGGGCCTCATCGGCGTGTTCATCAACACGCTGGTTCTCCGGGCCGACCTCTCGGGGGAGCTCTCGTTCCGCGATCTCCTCCGCCGCGTCCGGGACGTGGCCCTGGGCGCCTACGACCACCAGGACGTCCCATTCGAGATGCTCGTGGATGCGCTGCAGCCCGAGCGGGACATGAGTCACAGCACCCTGTTCCAGGTGATGTTCATCCTCCAGAACGCGCCGGGACGGGCCGTGGATCTCCCCGGGCTCCGTCTCGCGCCGGTGGAGACGGACACGGGCAGCTCCACGTACGACCTGACGCTGTCGATGGCGGAGGAAGTCGAGGGATACGACGCGTCCGTGGAGTACAACACGGACCTGTTCGACCGGCCCACCGTCGATCGATTCCTCGAGCACTTCGATACGCTCCTCGCGGCGGCCGTCGGCGCCCCCGACGTCCGGATCACCGAGCTTCCGGTCATCACGGAACGGGAGCGACATCGGCAGCTGGAGGAGTGGAACCGCACCGAGCGGACGTTCCCGGAGTCCGGGATGACCGTCGTCGAGCTGTTCGAGGCCAGGGTCGACGCGGATCCCGAGGCCGTCGCGGTCGTCACGCCCGCGGGCTCTCCCGGGGGCGTGGAGGAACGGGTCACGTACGCCGAGCTGGACGCCCGTGCGAATCGACTCGCAGACCTCCTGCGATCCCGGGGCGCGAGGCGGGAAGTCCCGATCGCGATCCTGCTCGAGAAGTCGTGCGACCTCATCGCGGCCACCCTCGCCGTGCTCAAGTCGGGCGCCGCCTTCGTGCCTCTCGACCCGACCTACCCGACGGAGAGGATCCGCTCCGTCCTCGCCGGATCGGGAACTCCGCTCCTGGTCACGAGGTCGGAGATCGCGGTCGGACTGGATGCGCCCTGCGACGTCCTCCACCTGGATGCGGCGGGCGACGACCTGCGGGCACGCCCTGAAACCCGCCCCGGCGTCGCTTCCGGCCCCGATGACCTCGCCTATCTGATCTACACCTCCGGCTCTACGGGGACGCCGAAGGGCGTGATGGTCGAACAGGGCAGTCTCGTGAACGCGTTCCTCGCGTGGAAGGAGTCCTACGAGCTGCAGCCTCGCGAGGCGCACCTCCAGATGGCGAGCTTCGGGTTCGACGTGTTCTGCGGCGACTTCGTGCGGGCGCTGTGCTCGGGCGGAACGCTCGTTCTCTGCCCTCGCGACCTGCTCCTCTCGCCGGACAGCCTCCACGCGCTCATCGAGCGGGAATCGGTGCGGGTCGCCGAGTTCGTGCCCGCGGTCCTGCGCGCCCTCGTGGACCAACTGGAGGAGGTCGGCCGCGACCTCTCCTCGATGCGCCTCGTGGCCTGCGGATCCGACGCGTGGTACGTGAGCGAGTACGAACGTTTCCGGCGTGCGTGCGGTCCCGACACCCGTCTCATCAACTCCTTCGGCCTCACCGAGGCGACGATCGACAGCTGCTGGTTCGAGGCCGATCGGATGGACCTTCCGGCGGACCGGCTGGTCCCCATCGGGCGACCCTTCGCGAACAACCGACTCTACGTGCTGGATGCGTGTCTGCAGCCCGTCCCCGTCGGCGTGAAGGGAGAGCTCTTCGTCGGCGGGCTGGGCGTCGCCCGCGGCTACCACGGCGATCCCGACCTGACGGCGCGCAGGTTCCTTCCGGATCCGTTCGCGCGGACCCCGGGCGCCCGGATGTACCGGACCGGAGACGCGGCGCGATATCTGCCGGACGGGAACATCGAGTTCCTCGGCCGGCTGGACTTCCAGGTCAAGATCCGGGGATTCCGGATCGAGGTGGGAGAAGTCGAGGGAAGGCTGCTCGAGCACTCCGCCGTCCGGCAGGCCGTCGTCTCGGCGTCCGAAGTGACGCGCGAGGACGGCACCCCGACCGGCGCTCGCGCTCTCGTCGCCTACCTCGTCGCGGAGATCGCCGCGGACCGGGTGCCCTGGGTGACGCGCTGCCTGGCGTGGCGGGACGGGGACGACGACAGGGGAACGGTCGCCGCTCCCGTCGAGATGGCCACGGTGGACCTGTCCTGCGGAGGGGTGCGTCTGGAGCGCGCGCCGGCGGAATGGAGCCCGGGCGATCGCGTGCGCCTCTCCTTCGCCCTCCCGGACGAGGATGAACGGACCTTCGAGGGTCTCGTCGCGTGGAGCGCGGGAACCCGGGTGGGGGTCCGGTTCGATCTGTCCCTCGAACGCAAGCCGGAGCTGCTGCGCGCCGTCCACCACATCGCTACCACGACCGAGCTGGAATTCGCCGATCTCCGGCACGCCGCGCCACGGGTTCCGGTCCGCGTTCCGGCGACGGTCGAGATCGAGGGCGAGCGGTTCGAGGTCGGGCTGGAGAATCTCTCCCCGATCGGCTTCGGACTCGAGAGAAAGACCGGCTCGTGGAAGAACGGACAGCGGGTGCGGGTGCGCTTCGATCCGAGCGTCGAGGCCGGTGACGGCGTCGAGGGCACCGTCGCCTGGAACGCGGACGGGCGAGCGGGCATCGTCCTCGATCCCGACGAGGCCGATCTCGACTGGCTCGATGCCTGGCTCCGCGCCACCCTCGAGGAGAGGGGCTTCACGCTGACGGAGCTGCGGGGATTCCTGCTCGAGCGTCTTCCCGACTACATGGTCCCTTCCGCCTTCGTTCTCCTCGATTCCCTCCCGCTGAGCGCGAACGGCAAGATCGACCGCGGAGCGCTTCCCGCTCCCGACTTCGCCCGCCGCGACTGGGGCGAGGAGTACGTCGCGCCGCGCACCGAGGTCGAGAGGGAGATCGCGCGGATCTGGCAGGAGCTCCTGGACGTCGAGCGCGTCGGGGCCCGGGACGATTTCTTCGTGCTCGGAGGCCATTCGCTGCTGGCGACGCAGCTCGCCTCGCGCATTCGCGGGACGTTCTCGATCGAGATCCCGCTCCGGAACGTCTTCGAGTACTCGACCGTGGCATCACTGGCCGAGCGCGTGGAGATGCTCCGGATCGGCGGCGCGGGACCGGCGATCCCCCCGATCACCCGCGTCGCCCGCGAGGGGCCGGCTCCGCTGTCGTTCGGTCAGCAGCGTCTCTGGTTCCTGGACCAGCTCGAGCCGGGGAGCGCATCGTACAACATTCCGGAGGCGGTGCGGCTGCGCGGGTCCCTCGACCCCGCGCTGTTCGAGCAGGCCCTCAACGAAGTGGTGCGGAGGCACGAGTCCCTCCGAACCCGGTTCCTGAGCCGGGACGGACTTCCCACCCAGGAGATCCTGGCGGAGCTCCACGTTCCGGTTCCCCTCGTCGACCTGCGATCGCTTCCGCCGCAGGAGCGGGAAGCCGAAGCGAAGCGCATCGCGCGCCGGGAGATGGAGACTCCGTTCGACCTTTCGTCCGGTCCGCTCCTCCGGTGCGTGCTCGTCCGCCTGGAGGAGCGGGAGTTCGTGATTCTCCTGACTCTCCACCACATCGCGGGGGACGACTGGTCCACCGGCGTGCTGATCGGAGAGCTGACCACCGCCTACGAGGCGCTCGTCGAGGGCAGGACTCCGCAGCTGCCGGAGCTCCCCGTACAGTACGTCGACTACGCGATCTGGCAGCGGGAGTGGCTCCAGGGGGATGTGCTCGATCGGCAGCTCCACTACTGGACCACGAAGCTGGCCGGGATGCCCCCTCTTCTCGAGCTTCCCACCGACCGGCCGCGCCCCGCGATCCAGACGTTCGCGGGGAGCGGCTATCCGTTCTCGTTCCCGGCCGGGCTCTCGCGTCGGCTTCGGCGTCTGAGCGTCGACACCGGGGCCACGCCGTTCATGGTGTTCCTCGCGGCGCTTCAGGCTCTGCTGCACCGCTACACCGATGACGACGTGATCCCGATCGGAACGCCGATCGCGAACCGCGGTCGCCAGGAGACGGAGGGGCTGATCGGCTTCTTCGTCAACACTCTGGTGATGCGCGGAGACCTCGCCGGCGATCCCTCGTTCGAGGAGCTCCTGGCCCGCGTGCGCGCGACGGCGCTCGAGGCGTTCGCGCACCAGGACGTGCCCTTCGAGATGGTCGTGGAGGCGCTGGATCCCGAGCGAGTGCTGAGTCACAGTCCCCTGTTCCAGGTCATGTTCGCGCTGCAGTCGACTCCTCAGCGCGAGCGACGTTCCCGTCCTGATTCGAACCTGGCCCTCGAACCGTTCCAGCAGCTGCCGACGACGGCCAAGTTCGACCTCACCCTGTTCATGGCGGAGGACGGCGACGCGTTCGGCGGAGCGTGGGAGTACAACACCGATCTGTTCGATGAGGACACCATCCGGCGGCTCACGGCGTGTATGGAGAGTCTCCTCGAGGCGGCGCTCGCCCGACCGGACGTCCCGATCTCCGAGCTTTCGCTGCTCGCCGACGGCGAACGGGAGACCGTTCTGTACGAATGGAACCGTACGGACGCTCCCTATCCCGACGGCTCGTGCGTCCACGATCTGTTCGTGGCCCGCGCCGCCGAGGCGCCGGAACGCATCGCCGTCGTCTGCGCGGGCCGGGAGCTCACTTACGGCGAGCTTGAGGAGCGGGCGAACGCCCTCGCCGCGCATCTTCGCGGTCTGGGAGTGGGACCGGAGTCGCGCGTGGGACTCTGCCTCGAGCGGTCCGCGGAGATGGTGGTGTCGGTGCTGGCCACGTGGAAGGCCGGAGGCGCCTACGTGCCGCTCGATCCCGCGTATCC
>JAWOIN010000166.1:0-6151 GCA_046484665.1 Gemmatimonadota bacterium | reverse complement strand
GGCCGCTGCTCCAGCTCGGACTCGATCTCCGCGATCACGGCGTCGAGGTCGAGATCCCGGTCCTCGCAGACCTTGGCGAGGGGCTTGCCGCCCCCGCAGCAGAAGTCGATCCCGTGCCGCGCGAACACCCGCGTCGCGAGCGGGTGCTCGGCGGCGAGGTGGCCGACCTTCATGGTTCCTTCGATGCTCATCTCCGACTCCCGTTCACGATTCTCCGAGTTCCCTTGCGGTCCACGATTTCCTGTTCGATTCCCGTTCAACCCGTTCGCGACTCCGGCGTCGACGGCGGTTCCAGCATGCGGATCAGCGCCGCGAGGGCCCGCCCGGCGTTCCGCCTCGCGGTCGCGGTCGATTCCCTGTGGATTCCGGCGCCTCCGGTCAGCGCGTGGATCGTCCCCATGACCGGGACGAGCAGGTCGCGCGGCGCGATGTCCTGGCGAAAGCTCCCGTCTCGGACTCCGTCCCGGAGCGACGTCAGAAGGGCCTCCCGCGAGCGCGCGACGACGGCGCGCAGCCGCTCCACTGCGTCCGCCGGCAGGACGAGGTACGCCTGCTCGGACCGGAGCATCCACGCGAGCCCCGGCTCGCCCCGCAGCAGCTCGATCCGGGCCCGCGCCAGGGCGTGCAGGCGCTCGCGCGGAGGCAGCCCCGGCTCCGGCAGCGTCGCGTCCAGCCGCTCGACCGCACAGTCGACGGCGGCGCGGAGGATGTCGTCCATCGAGTCGAAATGCCGGAACAGGGCACCCGACGTGAGGCCCACCTCCCCGGCCAGCGTCGCCGCCGTGAGGGACGTGACCCCCCGCTCCCCGATCACCCGGAGCGCGCCGCGGACGATCTCGTCGCGGCGGGTGGCGCTCGGCTTCCGGACACGTGCCGCGGTCTGTGCCATCGGCAGATATTAAGTAAGTGCTTACTTATGTGCAAGCGGCGAGCCGGGAGTGCGCGGGAACTTCTTCGCCGGGAGAACGCACGTCCGTGCCCCCCTCGTTCCGGCGGCGATGCCGCTGCCGTCCCGGTGGGCACGACCGTCGAGTGGATGAACCTCGACTTCACACAGCACGCGGCGACGAACACCGACGTGCCGGCGGGCGGGGAGCGGCGCCACGGCCGCTTCCCCGCTCCGCGGATCCCGCGTCAGGGACAGGCCGGGTTCACTCCGCATACGAGCTCGTTGTTCTCGCAGCACTTCTTGGCCTGGTCGAGCAGGGCGGACTCCGAAGCGATCCGGTCGTAGTCGCCGAGCACCACGACCGTGCGACGGCCGTTCTTCCCCCTGACCACGTCCACGTGGATGCGGACCAGGCGCCCCTCGTGGCTCGCCCACGGAGCGAGTCCGACCGGCCGGCCATCGACCTCCAGGTAGATGACGTCGCCGGCCACGGTATCGCCCATCGCGATCTCTCGGTTCGCCCAGATCTCCGGGCGCCGCTCGAGCTGTCGCTGCAGGTACCGCTGGGCGCCGCCGGTCTCGATCGCGTGACCGGAGACCGTCACGCGCAGGTCCGCGTCGGTCCGGACGGTGACGGGAATGGAGTCGAGGTGGGGGACGCGCACGAGATCGGGCATCTCCTGCCGGACCCACTCTTCCCACGCGACGTGCGGCATCGCCTGCGGGGTTGTCCCGGCCGGCCCGGTCTCCCCCTCGGCGACGGTTCTGACGCTCCCTTGCGGCGCGCACGCGGCGAGGGCGAGCAGAGCTCCGCCGACCGCTACGGCCAGAATCGGTACTCCACGATCGTGCATCGGACACCTCCTCCCGAGGCGGTTGGGTCCCTTCGAAGGGGAGCTGGGGACGTACCGGCCGTCCCGGGCGTTCCGGAAGTCCCGGCCGCCGTCCATCGCGACGCGCCGGCTCAGTCTTCGAGTCCGAGCGAGTGTCGCATCGCCCAGCCGGGGTCGAAGTTGTCGAGCCGGAGGGCGCAGCTCCCCGCCCGCGCGCGCAGTCCGGCCGCGATCGAGTCGGCGCCGATCCGCTCCGCCAGGACGATCGGCACGTAGTACTCCTCGGCGCGCAACTTGCGCCTTCGGTCCGGATCCTCGAGCTGGCGGATCGCTTCGTCGAGATGCCGCCTCGCCGCCGCCGTGTCGGGCGGGTTCTCGGCGGCCGCGAACACGCCCTTCCAGACGGCGGGGAGATCCAGCCTCTCCTCCTCGAAGCCGGCGAACCACTCGTCCCACTCGTCGGGTGCGTGGACGAGCGCCGGCTCGACGCCGGCGAACCCGCCGAGAGTCTCGTAGCGGAGGACGACCCGGTCACGGTCCGAGTACTTCTCGGCACGCCACGCCCTGTGGAGATCGTCGAACCGCCGCGTCACCTCCGGCCCGGACAGGCCGAGCGCCCCCAGGGCGGCCAGGGACCACAGGGTCGCGTACCGTCCTCCCACATCGATCCGGCGCCGCTCGTCCTCCGGGTCCCGGACCGCCATCGTGTTCTCGCTCCAGACACGATCGGCGAGCTCGATGGACGGGTGCGCGCGGCCGGCTGCGAGGTAGACGTTCGCCGCCGCGAGCGGCGGAGCCGGGCCGTCCCGAGACTCCCATCCCACGAGTTCCCCCAGCGCCCGGTCCGCTCCGGCGAGCGCGCCGTCGAGGTCCCCCGTTCCGAGACGGAGCACCGCCAGCGCCGCACGATCCTGCGGCGTGGTGTCGCCGCGGAGCTCGAGGGCCCGCTCAAGGTTCTGGCGGGCGGCCGCGACGAGGGAGTCCGTCCGGCGCGGGTCGGCGTTGCAGGCCATCGCGGCCAGCTCCGAGAGAAGGAACTTCGCGAGCTCCTCGCGGTGGCGGGGCTGGTCCCGCTCGGTGAGAGCGTACTCGTCCAGCCTCCGGGTCGTCCGGCGGCGCACCTCGTCCGCGGCCCGGACGTACGCGACGTCGACGGGCCTGGTGAACTCTTCGGTCGGTATCCAGCGGATCGCGCCCGCCTCCACCACCGGACAGAAGGAGACCTGCTCAGCCGCCTGCCGGACGACGTAGGGTGGAACGTGCTCTTCCCCCGGCGGCTCGAAGAGGATGCATGAGCCCTGGGCGGCGTCGGCCAGCGTTCGGTCGATCTCGTGGAGATGACCCCAGGACAGCTCCCACTGCGCGTTGAGTGCGCTCGCCGAGTCGAACAGAGCGCGCGCCACGTTCAGGTCCTGGCGCGGCCACGGCCGCCCGTCCTCGCCGGGCGCCGTCATCAGGTCCTCGAACTCGACGGCGCCCCTCAGGACGAGCGCTTCGAGGTCGTACGGCTCGAACGCCAGCAAGCCGTCGTAGCGGGAACGGGCAAGCTCGTAGTCGCCCGTCCAGAAGGCCCGGAACGCGTCGACCGCCTTCCGCTCCTGCGGACGGAGCCGGTCGTCGGTGCCGAGCCGGTCCGCCCGGCGCGAGTGGTGCTCGATGACGTGGCCGAGCTCCCGGAGTCGATCTTTATCCCTCGCGATCTCCCAGTACATCGTCTCGGCGAGGAGGAAGTGGGCGAGGGCGAACGTCGAGTCGCGATCGATCGCCGCCTGGAACCGCCGGTGCGCCTCCGCGAGACGCCAGGCCCAGAGGGCGTCGCGCCCGGACTGGAACTCCTGGTGTGCGAGGTGATCGGCCGAGCGCGACAGGAGGGAGGGAAGCTCGACGCCTTGGCCGCGGACGCCCAGAAGCTTGAGGGCGATCTCAGCCGTGACCGCGTCGAGGCTGTCGAGCATGCCGCGCGCCGGGATGACGTCCCGCTCGATCTGACTCGGGGGCTCGTAGACCGTCGCATTGACCCGAACGGAGTCTTCGAAGTCTCTCGCCTCCACGTAGACCGTGTAGTCCGCGTCGAGTCGACTCGCGAGGCTCGCTCCGAACGCAAGAGGCGAAACCACTCCGGCGACCTTAAGATCGACCGTCGGACCCTCGAGCGCCGGCTTCTGGACCACGCTCACGGAGCTCCAGCCCGTGAGCTGCTCGCGCAGGTTCCCGGCGGCGCGCTCCGAGAGCTCGTCGTCCTCGAGGGGGAGTATCAGGTACCGCACCTCGGCCCGTGGCAGCCCCGCGTCACGATCGAGCCACGCGCGGACGCCGAAGAAGCCCCCGATCGCGAGCAGGAGTCCGACGGCGGCGAGGGCCCGCCGCACCTTCCGGACGTGGCGGCGCGGGACCCCGAGCCGCCGCAGGACGACCGCCGGGAAGCCGCCGCTGCTGCCGGTGACGAGGTCGAGCGCGCCCGCCATCTGCTCGCCGGTCTGGAACCGGTCGTCCGGGTCCTTCTGGAGGGCCGTCTCGACCACCGCCTCGACGCCCTCCGACACGTCCGCCCTCAAGGACCGGAGCCGGGGCGGCACGTCGACGATGTGGCGCGTGAGCAGCGCCCGGACGTTCGTGTCCGTGAACGGCGGCGCGCCGGTCAGCGACTCGAACAGGACGCAGCCGAGCGAGTAGATGTCCGCCCGGCCGTCGAGCTGTCGGTCCCCGCTCGCCTGCTCCGGGCTCACGTAGGTGGGAGTGCCGAGCGCGAGCCCGGAGCCTGTGAGCGTCTCCTTCACGCCCGAGACCAGGTGGGCGATCCCGAAGTCGGCCAGCAGCGCGTGGCCCTCGCTGAGCAGGATGTTGCCCGGCTTCACGTCGCGGTGGATCACTCCATGACGGTGCGCGAACCCGAGCGCGTCGGCGACCTCGCGGACGATCCGCACGGCATCTGCGTTCGGGAGCCGCCCCTCCCGCTCAATCCGGTGCCGGAGCGAGCCGCCGCCCACGTACGGCATCACGTAGTAGAGGAAGCCGGCCGCCGCGCCGGAGTCGTGGAGCGGCAGGATGTGCGGGTGGTTGAGACCGGCGACGACCTCGATCTCCCGCCCGAAGCGCTGCGCCCCGATCGCGTCCGTGAGCTCGGGGCTCAGGACCTTGATCGCGACGGGACGGTCGTGCTTCGTGTCGCGGGCCAGGAGGACCACGGCCATCGCGCCGCGGCCGATTTCCCGCTCCACGACGTACCGGGGCAGAAGGGCGCTCCCGACGGAGTCGAGGATCGTCTCCATGCGGACTCCTCACGCGAGGGTTCCGGGGGGGGCTGTCGGGGGTGTCGTCAATTTACGCGGTGCGTGGACGCGGAGGCAATCGGACCGTGGACGCGGAGGCAGTCGGACCGGCGACGCGGAGGCAGTCGGACCGGCGACGCCGAGGCAAGAGAGGCGCCGCCCTTCTCTTTTCGGCCCCGACCGGCTATTCTTGGGTCGGATCTGCCGCAAACGGGATTCTTTTCGAAGCTTCGAACCTACCGACTGCTTCCTTCAGCATCTCCTTCGCCGCAAGACCACACACGCGCCACGGCAGCCGTGAAGTGTCACGGGCCGGTGCGTTCGCGAGTCGTCACGAGGACGTCCCGTGAAGACATCCGTTCAAAAAGGGAAGAACCAAGTGTCGTTCGATTCACTCCAGCTTCACCCGGACCTGGTCCGGGGCATCAAGGCGCTCGGCTTCGAGAAGCCGACGCCGATCCAGACGACGGCGATCCCGGCGGCCATGACCGGCCGGGACGTGCTCGCCTGCGCGCAGACGGGGAGCGGCAAGACCGCCGCCTTCCTGCTGCCGCTGCTTCACCAGTTGCTCGCCGACCGGCGGAAAGGGACGACGCGCGTCCTCATCCTGACGCCGACCCGCGAGCTCGCGGCGCAGGTCTGCGCCGACATGCAGGACCTGGCGCGGTTCGCGCCGATCCGCGCCGCCGCGATCTTCGGCGGCGTCGCGATGGGCCCGCAGGAGCAGGCGCTTCGTCGCGGCGTCGACGTCGTGGTCGCCACGCCGGGCCGCCTGCTCGACCACCTGAGCCGCCCGTATGCCAACCTCGACCGGGTCGAGCACCTCGTGCTCGACGAGGCGGACCGCATGCTCGACATGGGGTTTCTGCCGGACATCCGCCGCATCATCGGCATGCTGCCTGCGCGGAAGCAGACGCTCCTGTTCAGCGCCACGATCCCCTACGAGATCACGGAACTCGCGGGACGAATGCTGCGCGACCCGGTCCACATCGAGATGGTGCGCACCGGGACGCCGGCCGAGGGCGTCGAGCAGTCGGTCTACCCGGTCGAGCAGCACAAGAAGACGGCGCTCCTGCTCGACCTCCTGCAGCGCGGCGAGATGGACGACGCGCTCGTGTTCACGCGAACGAAGCGGCGCGCCGACCGGCTCGCGAAGCAGC
>JAWOIN010000141.1:0-22253 GCA_046484665.1 Gemmatimonadota bacterium | reverse complement strand
CGGGCTCAGTGGCGGCGGCGAAGGCGTGGACCATGCGTTTGCGCCCGACGAACGCCTTGCCGATGGCGACGTGATCGACATCGGCGGCGGCCTCTGGCCAGGCGACGGAGGACACGGGACCGGGAGCCGGCGCAGCCGGCGGAGGAGTCGAGCGATGCGACGCGACGAGAACGCGACGGGATCGAGGGGCTGCCGCCGCGCGAGAGTGCTGATGGCGGCGGCCGCGATCGGACTCGCGCCGGCTGCGCTTCCGCGCGCGGTGCTGCTGGTCGCGCAGGAGCCCGCGGTGGAGCGCGAGGCGGTGCCGCGGCCCGTGGCGGCGCCGGGCGACGTCGAGTCCGTCGACGCCATCCTCCTCGCGGTCTACGACGTGATCTCCGGCGGCGCCGGCGTGCCGCGCGACTGGGACCGGATGCGCTCCCTGTTCGTCCCGGATGCGCGCCTGATCCCGATCGTGCCCTCGCCGGGGGACGGCCGCCCGGTGGCCCGCTTCATGAGCGTCGAGGAGTGGATCGAAGGGGCGGCGCGCCATTTCTCGGAGAACCCGTTCTGGGAGACGGAGGTCGCCCGGGTCGAGGAGCGGTACGGGGCGATGGCCCACGCATTCAGCACGTACGAGTCGCGCGCGGAGGCGGACGGGGAGGCGTTCGCGCGCGGGATCAACAGCTTCCAGCTGCTCTGGGACGGCGACCGGTGGTGGATCGTCAACATCTTCTGGGCACAGGAACGGACCGGAACGCCGATCCCTGATCGCTACCTTCCCTGACCGCGGCCGTGCGGCGGACGGAACGGACGTGCAGCCGTCGACCGCTCGCTCGTCATCCGGGGTGAGTCTCCGCGCGTGAGCGAGCCCTGGGCGACCATCTACGCGGAGGTCTGGGAGGACCTGGTCCGCTACCTCGACCGCAAGGTCTGGGACCCGGAGCGGGCGCGCGATCTCGCGCAGGAGGCGTTCGTTCGGGCGCTCAGGGCGGACCCGGTTCCCGAGGCGCCCCGCGCCTGGCTGTTCACCGTGGCCGCGAACCTGGCACGCGACGAGGCCCGATCAGCGCTGCGGTGGCGAGGCCGGCTGCGGCTCGTGGACGCCGAGGAACGCGACCGCCGGGAGCCGCCCCTTCCGGACTCGGAGCTCGAGGCGACCGAGCGGCGCCGCGACGTGGCGGCCGCGCTCGACGCCCTGTCGGAGCGGGACCGCGAGGTCCTGCTCCTGTGGCAGGCGGGGCTGAGCTACGGAGAGATCGCGGCGGCGAGCGGCCTCGCGGAGGGCGCGGTCGGAACGACGCTCTCCCGGGCCAGGTGGCGGCTCGTGGAGGCGTGGACGAGGATCGGAGCGAGCGAGGAGACGGGTGGCGCACCTCGATGACGGGCGGCTGACCGCGTGGCTGGACGGCGCCCTCTCCCCGGAGAGTCCCGGCGGAGAGGTCGTCGCCCGGCACCTTTCGGCCTGCGCCGACTGTCGCAGCAGGCTCGAGGAGGAGCGCTCGCTCCGGACGCGGAGCGGCGAGATCCTCGCCGCCGCCGACCTGGCGCCGTCGTCCGCTCCGGAGTTCGCGGAGATCGTGGCGCGGGCCCGGGCGGGACGAACCGGACAGACGGGGCCGGGGCGACCGCGCGGGAGGGGCTCGCGAGGGAGCCGCCCGGCCTCACCGGGGATGGGGCTCGCCTGGGCGGCGAGCCTCGCGCTGGCCGTCGGAGCGGGCTGGATCGCTCGCGACCTCTCCCGGGAGCGAGGCGTGCCGCTCCCGCCGGCGATGCGCCCGCCCGCGGCCGAGCTCGAGGAGAGGGCTGTCCCGGAGCCGGGCGCGGCGGCGGCAGACCGGCTCGGGGCCCCCCGGGCGGCGGCCGGGAGGGCAGCGGCGGAGGCGGAACTCAGGGAGGAAACCGCGCCCGCGCGGCGGGATGCGTCCAAGGCGGGACATGACGCGGATGCGGATCCGGTCGCCGCCGAGGACGTGTCGGTCCGTACGGAGCGCGCGGCGGCTCCCCTCACCCGGCTGGCGACCGGGGTCGCGTCCGACGCGTTTCACGCGCCCCCTGATGCCGCGGGGCTCGCGGTGGCGGCCGTCGCCGGGCACGCCGCCGTGGGCTGCTGGTCGCGGCCGGCCGGCACCGGGGTTGCCGCGCTGCTGCCCGCGATCCGCCTCACGGACGAGCGGGCACCGACGGCGAAGGCGGGCGGCGCGGAGGCGACTGTCCTCGGGTTCCGCGTGGTCGCGACCGGCGGCGCGGCAGGCGCCGTGGCCCGGTGGGCGCCGTTCGGTCCCGACAGCGTCTGGATCGGCGCGGAGGGAAACGGGACGATGCGACTTCGCGTCTCGGGGGACCGGCTCGACGGGAGAATGCTCCTGCGCGAACCCACGCGGGGCGAGGCCGTCGAGGGGGCCGCGCCGCGGGGTGCCGAGGCTCCGGAGCCGGCCTCCGTCGCCTGGCGGAGGGTGCCGTGCGGCCCGTGAGCGGATCCGCGGGCGCTCCGGAGCCGCCGGCGGCGGGCGACGGATCGCTGCGGGCGCGGCTGCGGGCCGCACGGGAGATCTACGAGGGGGTCTACGTCGCGCCCTACCGTGCGGCGATCCATCGCGAGTACGGAAGGCGGCGGGACCTCTTTCTCGTTCTCGGGGTCTCGGAGTTGCTCGGCGTCCCGAGCCCCGTCTCTTTCTACACGCTCGAGTTGCTGCCGGAGCTGATCGAGAGCTTCCACGAGTGGCACCTCCGCCTCGGCCTCGAGTCGAGTCCGGAGGGCGGGTTCCGATGCTGCTGAGCGGGCGCTGACGTGATCCCGGAGCGCCGCGTCCTGTTCGTGGGGGGAAAGGGCGGAGTCGGGAAGACGACCGTGGCCTCCGCGCTCGCTCTCTCGGCCGCCGATGCGGGTCGTCGCACCCTGCTCGTGTCGACCGATCCGGCCCACTCGACGGGCGACATCCTCGAGGCGGAGCTGGGAGGGGAGATCCGGACGGTCGCTCCGTCGCTCGAGGCGATCGAGCTGGACCCCGGGAGCGAGGCGGAGTCCTACGTCGAGGAGGTGAAGAGCCGGCTCGCCGACTCCATCCCCCCGCGTCTCGTGGACGAGGTGGAGCGGCAGATCGACGCCGCGCGGGTCTCGCCGGGCGCGGAGGAGGCGGCGCTGTTCGAGCGCTTCGCGCGGCTGCTCGAGGAGTCCGAAGCCTACGATCGGATCGTGTTCGACACGGCTCCGACGGCGCAGACGCTGCGGCTGCTGGGCCTGCCCGAGATGATGACCGCGTGGATGAGCGGCCTGATCGGGCGCCGCCGTCAGCTCGGGGCAGTCGGGCGGATGTGGCGCCGGGTGGCCGGCGCGGCGGCCGGGTCCGCGGAGGGCGCGGGCGGCGTCGCCGACGGCGACCACGACCTCGTGCTCTCGGCGCTCGAGCGCCGCCGGGACCGGTTCCTCCGGGCTCGTGAGATCGTCACCGATCCCTCCGTCTCCGCCTTTCTGTTCGTGGTGACGCCCGAGCGGCTGCCGCTGCGCGAGACGGTGCGGGCGGTCCGGGTCCTGCGCCGGCACCGGATTCCGGTCGGCGGGATCGTCGTGAATCAGATCGTGCCCCCGGACGGATACGATCCGTTCCTCACGTCGCGTCGCGCCCGTCAGGTCGAGCTCCTCGCCGAGATCGACCGGGAGCTCGGGGACCTGCCCAGGTCCGATCTCCTTCTCCGCGAGCGCGACGTCGTGGGGCTGGAGGCCTTGCGCGCGCTCGGGCGTGATCTCACCGCGGGGACGCCGGCGTGACCCGCGGGGCCGGTGACGAGCGCGCCCCGGAACGGCGCGCCCCGTGACGACCCGGACGCCCGGAGGGGGAAAGCGTTGAGCGCGATCCTGCTGCTCGTCGTCGCGGCCTGCGCGTTCCTGACGGGCTATCTCCTGTACTCCCGCTACGTCGCCCGCCGGATCTACCGCCTCGACCCCGACTTCGTCACGCCGGCGCACGCCTTCGAGGACGGCGTGGACTTTGTGCCCACGAACCGGCACGTCCTGTTCGGACACCACTTCACCTCGGTGGCGGGAGCCGCCCCGATCGTCGGGCCCGCGATCGCGGTGATCTGGGGCTGGCTGCCGGCCTTTGTCTGGGTCGTGCTCGGGACGGTCTTCGCCGGGGCCGTCCACGACTTCGGCACGCTCTGGATCTCATCCCGGCACCGGGGCAACAGCATCGGAACGCTGACGCAGGAGATCGTGGGCGACCGCGCCCGGGTGCTGTTCCTGCTCCTGATCTTCTTCCTCCTCCTGATGGTGAACGCGGTGTTCGCGGTGATCATCGCGAACCTGTTCCTCGCGAACCCCGGCGCCGTGCTGCCCGTGTGGGGGTCGCTCGCCGTCGCGCTCGTGGTCGGCTTCCTGATCTACCGGACGGACGCCGGGATCCTGGGCCCGTCGATCGCGGCGCTCCTGATCCTGTACGCCCTGATCTGGCTCGGCCAGTACGTCCCGTTCACGCTCCCGGACCTGTTCGGCCTGGAGCCCACGGCGGCCGAGATCGCCGCCGGGGGCGCGGTGGACGCGGCGGTCCGTGACGGAGGGCGGATCGGCTGGATCCTCATCCTGTTCGCCTACACGTTCGTCGCCAGCGTGCTGCCGGTGTGGCTGCTGCTGCAGCCTCGCGATTACGTGAACGGCCACCAGCTGTTCGTGGCCCTCGGGATCATCTCGCTGGGCGTGATCGCGACGAATCCCGCGGTCGTCGCGCCCGCGATCAACCGTAGTCTGCCGGCCGACGCGCCATCCTGGTTCCCGCTCCTGTTCATCACAGTCGCGTGCGGCGCGATCAGCGGCTTCCACGGTCTGGTAGCCTCGGGAACCTCATCCAAGCAGCTCGACCGCGAGCCGGACGCCCGCTACGTGGGGTACGGGGGCGCCCTCGGCGAGGGGGCGCTCGCCGTGACCTCGATCCTCGCCGCGACGGCCGGCTTCGCGCTTTACGTGGGGGTGGACGGGTGGCACGCGCACTACGCCACCTGGTCCCGCGCCTCCGCCGGCGCGACGGACGCCTTCGTGAACGGAGTGGGGGTCCTGGCAGAGGGAATCGGGATCCCGCACGCCGTGGCCACGATCTTCGCGGCCGTCGTCGTGATCAGCTTCGCCGCGACGACGCTGGACACGAGCGTGCGGCTGCAGCGCTACATCATCGCCGAGCTCGGCGCGGAGTACGGAATCCGGAGCGTACAGAACCGCTGGGTGGCGACCGCGATCGCGGTCGCGAGCTGCGCGCTCCTCGCGCTCGGGCTGGACCGGGGAGCGGGGGGCATGCGGCTGTGGCCTCTGTTCGGAACGACGAACCAGCTCCTCGCGGGGCTCAGCCTCCTCGTGCTCACTCTCTACCTGCTGCGGCTCCGCCGGCCCGTGTGGGTCACCGTCATCCCGATGGGATTCCTGCTGTTCACGACGACATGGGCGATGATCCTCAACCTCTCCCGGTTCGCGCGGGAGAGCCAGTCTATGCTGCTTGCGGTCGGCGGGGCGATCTTCGTGCTCGAGCTGTGGCTGCTGTTCGAGGGCGCCGGCGCGGTGCGCCGCGTGCTCGCGGCGAGGCGGGGCGGGACCGGCGTTGCCGCTAGCGGCTGAGCGCGGGGAAGAGCCCGAGAAGACCGGTGGCGATGTATTCCACGGCGACGGCGGCCAGCAGCAGTCCCATCAGGCGGGTGAAGATGTTGATCCCCGTCCGGCCGAGCACCCGGCCGATCGGGCCCGCCGCGAGCAGCGCGCCCCAGGCGATCGCCGCCACGATGACGATCGTCGCGGAGAGGACGAGACGTCCGGTCATCGCCGCCTGCTGCGCGTCCACGATCACGAGGCTGATCGCGCCGGGGCCCGCGAGGAGCGGCACCCCGACCGGAACCACGCCGACGCTGTCGCGCGTGCCCGCTTCCTCGGCTTCCTCCCGCGTCTGCTTGCTCGGGCTCGTGCGGGCCTGGAGCATCGAGATCGCCATCAGGAGGATCAGGATTCCGCCGCCGACCCGGAACGAGGCGATCCGGACGCCGAAGAACCCGAGGATCCCCTCTCCGGCCCAGACCACGGCGACGAGGACGACGGCCACGGCGAGCGCCGCATGACGCGCGGCGCGCCGCCGCTGCGTCGGCCCGTGGCCGAGGGTGAGCCCGAGGAAGATGGGGACCGCCCCGATCGGGTTCAGGATCGCGAGCAGGCCGGCGAAGCTCCTGAAGATCTGTTGCCAGTCCACGGTCCGGGAGCGCGTGTGAGGGACGGAACGCCGCGGCGTGACCCATGATACGGCGGGGATCGGGGCGGGGCGAGCCCGGGTCGCGGGACGAGGTCCGAGACGGGGCGGGGCTGGCGGCCCGCCGCCCCCGGTTCCAGTTTCCGGCCGTCGCGATCACGGACCAGGAGGCCGGGTGGAAGAGATCCTCTGGGTCGCCGGGCTCGCGCTCGTGATCTGGATCTGGTCCAGGTCGGGCTGCGGGTGAGGGAGGAAGTGAGCCCGCCGGGCGCGGGCAGGTAACTTCTTCCGGCGGAACCGCCGGAATCAGGTCATCGGGGCGTGGCGCAGTCCGGTAGCGCACCTGCTTTGGGAGCAGGGGGTCGCCGGTTCGAATCCGGCCGCCCCGATTCCTCGACCTCCGCCGGCCCGGCGGCCGGCGGGCGGATCAGTCCTCCTTCCGGCTCTCGTACCCCGGGGGCCGGATCTCGTCCTCGTCGTAGTAGTCGAGCTTGTGGAGCGGCATCACGACGCTCGACAGGATGTTCAGGACGTGCGCCGCGATCCGCTTGTAGAAGCGGGTGCCCATCACGACCGCGGTCGCGTCGGCGGCGCCGTAAGCGCTCGCGGCGACCCGGGCCACCAGCATGTCGCAGCGGTGCGTGATCGTGCGTCCCTCGCGGATCAGGGCCACCGCGCGCTCGTGATCGGAGGCGGCGAACACCTCGGCGGTCACCGAGAACGCCCGCTCGACCCCCTCCCGGAGCGACAGGAGCTCCGCGACGTACTCGTCCGTCGGCAGGGGGTCGGGGTGGTACTCGCGGACCTCGGAGAGGTTCTTCGCGTAGTCGCCGATCCGCTCCGCATCCTTCACGAGACTCATCAGGAGGAGGCAGTAGGGAAGGGAGGGCGAGGAGCCCTTCAGCGAGAGGTGCGCGATCACCTGTTTCCGGATCGTGCGCTCCAGCTTGTTCACCTCTATGTCGCGCCGGTAGATGCTCGACCGCTCCTCGGGCGCGACGACCTCCTCGAAGTAGATCTTCCCCGCCTCGCGGGTCATCTCGTACGTCACCCTCAGCATCCGCTCGAAGTTCTCGCCCATCTCCTTCAGGGGATGGTCGGAGCGGAAGATCGCCAGCAGCTCCCTCAGCATCGGAGTCCTCGGTTCACGGGAGGAAGTGATTCACAAGCGCGAACAGCGCCGGGAGTCCGTAGAACAGGCCGACCACGTACGCGAGCGCCAGCCGGCGGGACCGCACGGCCACGGCCGCGAGCCGGCGGGCGAGCCGGAGAGGGATTTCCCGGACCCGGTGGTTCGGGAAGATGAGCACTGTCGCGCTGAGGTTGAACAGGAGGTGCACGACCGCGATCGTGACGCCCCAGCGCGCGTTCGGGCCCGTCACGGCAGCCGCGGCGAGCAGGGCGGTGATCGTGGTCCCGACGTTCGCCCCGATCGTGATCGGGAACGCCTGCTCGAGCGTGATCATCCCCGCGCCGGCGAGCGGCACGAGCAGGGAGGTCGTGATCGAGCTCGACTGGACCATCACGGTGGCCACCACCCCGATCAGCATCGCGACCAGGGGGGCCCGGTACAGTCCGCGTCCCACCATCGTCTCCACGCGGGATGCCATCGCGGCGCGCATCAAGCGCACGAGGAGCATCAGGGCAACGTAGATAAGGACGCCGGAGAGCAGGATCAGCGCGACCGCCTGCGAGCGCTCGCCGGGCAGGACCGCGCCGAGCCCTCCGTCGATCCTCCCCACCACGGACGTCAGCGCCACCTTGAGCGGGCTGTCGTAGTCGACCCCCCCCCCGAAGTCTCCCAGCATTCCGGAGATCGCCGTCGCTGCCTTCCGCAGGTAGCCCGAAGCCAGCTCGAGCGGGAGCAGGAGGATCACCGCCATGAAGTTGAAGAAGTCGTGGCAGGTCGCGACCGAGAACGCCCGGTAGAACTCCTGCCTGCGCCCCATATGGGCGAGCGAGACGAGCGTGTTCGTCACCGTCGTCCCGATGTTCGCGCCCATCACCATCGGGACCGCGTTGGCGAGGGGAAGGGCGTTCTCGGGAGCGGCGACGAGCCCGACGATCAGCGAGGTCGTGACGGAAGAGCTCTGCACCAGCGTCGTGGCGAGGATCCCGACCATGAGGCCCATGAACGGGTTCTCGGTCGCCCGGAAGAAGGAGTCGAGCAGGTCGCGGCCGAGGGACTTGAAGCCCTCGCCGAGTCCGTTGACGCCCACGAGGAAAACGAACAGCAGGGCGAGGACGAGCGCGATCCGGACGAGTGCGGACGTGGACCGGTCGCCCGGTACGGCCGTCGGCCCTTCGATCGTTTCGGTCACAGCGCGCTCACCGGGGTGGTGAGGGGAAGCGCCCCCAGGGACGGACAGCGCCCGAATGTGTCCCCACAGGCCTCGCGCCGCAACGGGGAGAGCGCCTTCGAGGACGGGTGCGGGACAGACCGCCGGCCCGGTCGCGGGGCTGTGGAACCCTTCCACACCGGGACGTCGAACTTCTCGACACCCCGTTTGGAGGGGAAGACCGCGCGTTGTCGAGAATCCAAACGAAAGCGGGGGTCGGCTCGTGTCGAGGAATTCGACACCGCCCGAAGCCGGTCGGGTCGCGCCGACAGGTGAGTGCATCTACTAACCGTTTGGATACAAACGACTTGGCGACTTCCCGACTGCGGGGCCGGCTCGTGGCATCGCCCTTGCCAGCCCACCAGGCGAAGCCGCGCGACGGAACGCGCTCCGTACGGGCCCGGGAATGGCCACGGTGGCGCGGGCGCCGGCAGACCTGAACAGACGGGAGGGGACCATGCTCGCCGCTGCCTTCTTCGTGACGGTCGTCGTCGCGCTGGCGGCCCACCATGTCCTCGTCGAGCGGCCCCGTCGGGCGGCGTCGCGCGAAATCGAGAGGCGCACGCGGGCCGGGCCCGCGCGGCTGAAGGACGTGATGGGAGCGTTGCCGGGCGGCGTGTTCCTGCAGAACGGATTCACCTGGAGTCGGGTCACGCCAGAGGGCGCCGTGGAGGTCGGGGTGCACCCGATGCTGATCGGCCTTCTCGGCCAGGACCCCGAGCTCGACCTCGAGACGCCGGGCACACGCGTCGAGCGCGGCCGGCCCTTCGTTTGCCTCAGGAGCGGGGAGCGTGCTCTCGCGGTCCGTGCGCCGCTGAGCGGCCGCATCACCGCCCGCAACCGCTGGCCGCGGCGCGACGCGAGCTGGGAGGGCACCCGCGTCCGGGACGGCAGCTGGCTGTACCGGATCGAGCCCGATGACCTCGCGCGTGAGATCCCTACCTGGATGATCGGGGAGCGGGCAATCGACTGGACCCGGAACCGCTACGACCGGATCCGCGAGCACCTCCAGCACGCGGTCGCGGACGGGACGACGGGGCTCGCCCTCGCCGACGGAGGCGAGGTGCCGTTCGGCGCCCTGACGGAGCTTCCGCCGGAAGCCTGGGAGACGTTCGAGGTGAAGTTCCTGAGGACCTGAGTTCCGGGCCGTGGCGGGCGCGGCGGTTTGGGGGAGGGCCGCTCCCCACCCCCGTCCGTCCACGGTCCGGTTCGACCCGCGCGCCACGCGATCGACACGCGACGATACAGGGAGCCACAGATGAAGAGACGAGATGTCGTTCGGACGCTGGCCGTCCTCGGCGGGTCCGCCGCCGTCGGGCGCGACCTCCGCGGACGGCCGAAGGCGCTTCGGGCGGCCGCGACGCCGACGCCGGACCCGAGGATGCCGGCGGGAGAGCCGCTCGCGGTCCTGGTGGACACGACGAAGTGCATCGGCTGCCGGATGTGCGAGCTCGCCTGCGCGAGGGAGAACGGGCTCCCGGAGCCGGAGTCGAAGGTGGACTTCAGCGTGCAGCGGCGCACGGACGAGACGCGATACACGGTTGTGAACCGGTACGAGACGTCCAGGGGGACGGTGAGCGTGAAGACACAGTGTTTCCACTGCCTTACGCCCGCCTGTGCGTCGGCCTGCCTTACGAAGGCAATGCTCAAGACGCCGACCGGACCCGTGATCTGGCGTGGCGACAAGTGCATGGGGTGCCGCTACTGCATGGTCTCGTGCCCGTTCGACGTGCCAAAGTTCGAGTACTTCAGCGCCAACCCGCGCATCCAGAAATGCCAGATGTGCTTCTCGCGCCTCTCGGAGGGCGAGGTGCCAGCCTGTGTAGCGGGCTGCCCTGCAGGCGCCACGACCTTCGGCCCGAGAAGCGCGATGCTGGAGGAAGGATCCCGGCGAATCTGGTCCGATCCCGAAAAGTACGTCCACCGGATCTGGGGAGAGCACGAAGCCGGTGGAACGAGCTGGCTGTATCTCTCGGCCGTTCCCTTCGAGGAGATCGGTCTCCGGACAGACGTCGGATCGGAAGCGTACCCGGTCCTGACGAAGGAATTCCTCTATGCGGTTCCGTTCGTTCTCACGCTGGTGCCGCCCTTCCTTCTCGCTCTGAGCGAGGCCACCAAACGGCGCGAAGCCGTGGATGGAGAGGAGGAGTGAGATGGAGAACGTCACTTCGCTTCGCTCCGACTTCCGATTGGAAGCGCGTCGGTTCGGCCGGTTCCTGCTCGGAGAGCTGCGTCCGAAGGGCCGTGTCCTGACGCCCTTCAACCTGATCACCGGTGCGCTGATGCTAACGACGGCAGTGCTTCTGGCGATCAGATTCACGAGCGGGCTCGGCGCGATTACCAACCTTTCGCAGGATGTTCCATGGGGTCTGTGGATCGGCTTCGACGTCGTGACCGGGGTCGCCCTGGCCGGTGGTGCCTACGTGATCACGTTCATGGTCTACATTCTGAGGCTCGACAAGTACGAACCGATCGTCCGGGTGACCGTGCTGAACGGCTTTCTGGCCTACGTGTTCTACGCTGGGGCACTGCTGCTCGATCTCGGTCGGCCATGGAACGTGGTCAACCCGATCATCGGCAATTCGTTCGGCGTCAGCTCCGTCCTGTTCCTCGTGGCCTGGCACTTCCTGTTGTACATGACCGCGGAGTTCCTCGAGTTTTCGCCGGTGATTGCAGAATGGGCTGGCTGGCCGAAGCTGAAGCGCCGGCTACAGGTGCTGACCCTCGGTGCCGTCGTGTTCGGGATCACGCTGTCGACGCTGCATCAGTCGGGCCTCGGAGCGCTGTATCTGATGGCGCGGGAGAAGATCCACCCCCTCTGGTACTCGGAGTTCATCCCTGTCCTCTTCCTCGTCTCCAGCGTGTTCGCAGGCCTGTCGATGGTGATGATCGAGGGAACGATCTCGCACCGTGTGTTCCGGGATCGGCTCGGTCAGCCTCTGCGGAAAGGACACGACGCGATCGTGATCGGGCTTGCCCGTGTGTGCGGGGCAACGATGATCGCCTATCTCGGACTCCAGTTGCTCACGTTCGTGCACGCCGGGCGGGCCGAGTGGCTTGGAACGGGCTGGGGCGCCTGGTATCTGGTCGAGATCGCCGGTCTGACGCTGCTGCCTGCGGTCGGGTTCCTGGTTGGAGCGCGACGCCGGAACACGACCTGGATCCGGACGGCCGCCGTCCTCACGCTTCTTGGCGTCATCGTCAATCGCCTCAACGTCACGGTGATCGGCTTCCAGTGGAATGCGCCGGTCCGATACGTCCCGTCTTGGCAGGAGATCGTCGTGACGATGGGCGTCATCTCCGCCGAGATCTGGGTGTTCCGCTGGGTAGTATACCGAATGCCGGTGCTCGACTTCCAGCTGCACTCGCGACGGCGCGAGTCGGTCGGGACGCGTCACGTGACCGCTGCTTGAGCGAGAGAGGAGACGATTCATGAACGGCGTGATCCAGATGGACCTGTTCGCGACGAAGGGAATCGAGTACCTGGTCGTCATCGGCTTTCTCGCCTTTCTGACCTTGGCCTGGCGGCTGGTCGGGGAGCCCGGGCAGGCGTGGACGGGTCGTGCCGAAGGTCGTCGGCCGGTTTCCGACTGGCGGGCTGTCCTGCGGGGAATAGGGCTGCCGGAGTCGGAGTTTCTCTTCCACCCCGGTCACGCCTGGGCGCGGTTGGCGAGCGGCGATGGCGTCGCCACGATCGGTTGGGACGACTTCGCGCGTCGTCTGATCGGCCCACCTGACGAGTTCCACCTTCCGAACCCGGGGACAAGCTTGAGCGCGGGCGAACCGGGCTGGAGCGTCGGTCTCCAGGGACGCGCGCTCTCAATGCTCGCCCCCGTGGACGGTGAGGTGCTGGCGGTGAATGACGCCGTCGTGCATGACCCGTCGCTCGCAAGCCGGGACCCGTACGGCGAGGGTTGGTTGTTGAGGGTTCGAGTGCCCTCGACGGAGGTGCCGCGCAGGAACCTGCTCGCGGGATCCCTCGCCCGGTCGTGGGCGGAACTTGGCGAACGGAGTCTTCAGGGACTCGCGGCGGACGCGCACGGCGCGGCGCTCGGCGCGGTACTCGCGGATGGCGGGGAACCGCGGGCGGGTCTCGCCCGCACCCTCGCGCCGGAGCGCTGGGAGGAGGTCGTGAACCGGCTTCTGCTGATCGACACGGAGGTGGAGGTCGGGGCCGGCGGATCGGAGGCGGAGGTCTGACGCCTCAGTCTCCGCGGCGAAACGGTCGTCGTGTCTCGGGACCGTGACTTGAGGGAGGGACACCATGAGCGGGAGCGACAGGAGCCGTGGCATGCGGGAGCTTCCCTGCGTCTGGTCGCTCGCCGGAGTGCTCGAGATGCGTCCCTGCGACCGCGGATACGACTGCGACAGCTGCGAGCTGTTCCACGCCCTGAGCGGGCATCGGACCGCGATCGAGGGTGCCGAGGTGCGGCAGCCGGTCCTCTCGCAACGGGAACGGGCGCTGGAGGCAGACGTGGGACGGATCGTCTCCCGCGTCATGAGCGGATGCAACCTGGACCTCGATCGGTGGTACGGCCGCGACGGGCTGTGGGTGACGGAGGCGGACGACGGGACTCTCGACGTCGGGCTCGTTGGCTGCGTGTGGCGCGTCCTCCAGCCCGTGCGCGAGGTCGTGCCGCCGCGGGCCGGGCTGGCGCTCGAGAGAGGGGAGACCTGCGGCTGGCTCGTGCGCTCCGATCGCTCGGTCGCCCTGCGGCTCCCGCTTCCCGGGCGGGTAGAAGCCGTGAACGAGGACTTCGTCGCCCGCGTGCGCGCGAGCGGACGCGTGGACGCGGGCGACGAGTGGCTGTTCCGGCTCCGATCGGCGTCCGACCCGACCACGGACGAGGACCTGTTCCGCGGCGAGGAGGCCCTCGTCTGGCACCTCCGGAAGCTGCGGACGCTGAAGGGGGTGCTGCGGGAAGCGCTGGAGGCCGGAGCGAGGGAGGAGCTGGGGCCCGTGATGGCGGACGGCGGCGCGCCCGCGACCAATCTGGAGCACATCCTCGGTCCCGACCGGTTCGGGTCGTTGCTCGACCTCCTGTTCTGATCGCGTGCCGGGCGGCCTAACGGCGCACCCCGGCACGCATTCTGCTATCTTCTCCCCTCGTGTCGGAAGCCCGCGTCCCCTCCGCCCGACCGGGGGGGATCGGCCCGTGGGATCCCCCGGAGGTCGCGAATGACGGCCGCGTCCAGGCTCGCCGCGCTCCGCTCGTCCCTGAGCGTACGGCTGTTCCTCGTCCTTCTGGGTGCAGTGTTCCTCCTGTCCGTCGTGAACGCGTTCCTCTCGAGCCGCATCCGTCACTCGGTGGTCGAGGACGAGGTGCGCGCCGGGGCGGACCAGGCCGCCGCCTTCCTCGAGGGCAGCCTGCTCACGGAGATGCGGGAGAACAACCGCGACCACATCCACGAGGCGATCCGTCGCCTCGGACGGGAGCCGGGCGTCGAGGCGGTCCGGATCTACAACAAGCGCGGCGAGATCGCCTTCTCGTCGGATTCCGCGGAGATAGGACGTGAGGCGGACCTGCGGGATGCTGCCTGCGTGGCCTGCCACGCCACCGACGAGCCGCTGGTCCGGCCGGAGCACTCCGAGCTGTTCCGGATCTACGAGCAGAGGGACGGCGACCGTGTGCTCGGAGTGATCCGCCCGATCCACAACGAGCCCGGCTGCGCCACGAGCGCCTGCCATGCCCACGAGCCGGGCCAGGCGGTGCTCGGCGTGCTCGACGTCCAGGTGTCGCTCGCGTCGACGGATGCGGCGCTCGCGAGGGCGGAGCAGCTGAGCCTGCTGGTCGTGCTGCTGTTCCTCGTCGCCGTCGGCCTGCTGCTCGCCTTCATCGTGCGGCACTGGGTGTACCGGCGCATCAAGCGGATGATCGGGGGCACGGAGAAGGTGGCGGCGGGGAAGCTCGACGTCCGCCTGCCGGTCGAGCGCGAGGACGAGTTCGGGCAGCTCGCGGCATCGTTCAACCGGATGGCAGCCAGCCTCCAGGCCGCGAACGTGGAGCTGCGGGAGTGGTCCGAAACGCTCGCGGAGCGAGTGCGGGACAAGACGCACGAGCTGGCGGCGATCCACCGGCAGATGGTCCAGGTGGAGAAGACGTCGTCACTCGGGAAGATGGCCGCCACGGTGGCGCACGAGCTCAACAACCCGCTCTCCGGGATCCTCACCTGTTCGCGGGTGGTCGCCCGCCGGGTCGAGAAGGAGATTCCCGACGGGGAGGCGCGCGACCGGATCCTCGAGAGCCTCGACCTGATCCGGTCGGAGTCGATGCGGTGCGGGAAGATCGTCCGCGATCTCCTGACCTATGCGCGGGGCGGCACGCACGAGCTGGCCCCGGCGCGCCTGCACGTGGTCGTCGAGCACGCCACGAACCTGATGGGGCACCACCTCGAGCTCGGCTCGGTCCGCCTCGAGACGGACCTTCGGCTCGAGGACGACGAGATCGTCTGTGACGGCGACCAGATCGTGCAGGCGCTGCTCGCGCTCATGATCAACGCCGTCGAGGCGATGCCGGAGGGGGGAGAGCTCACGCTGTCGACGGAACGTGACCCCCGGGACGACGGGTCCGTCCTGCTCGCGGTCGCCGACACGGGGATGGGCATCCCCGACGAGGTTCGCGACCGGATCTTCGATCCGTTCTTCAGCACCAAGAACGAGACGAAGGGCGTCGGACTCGGGCTCGCGGTCGTCTACGGGATCGTCCGCCGTCACGGCGGCGAGATCTCCGTCGTCTCGTCCCCCGGAAACGGGACCAGGTTCACGCTCCGGCTTCCCCGGCGGCCGGGACACGGACATCGCCCCGACCTCGGCGAGCGAGCGTCGAGCGCGTCAGCCGCCGCAATCGAGGAGGTGGAATGAAGAAGCCCAGGATCCTGATCGTCGACGACGAGCTCTCGGTGCGGACGTCGTTGCGGGAGTGGTTCCTCGAGGACGGGTTCGAGGTCGAGACCGCGGAGGACGGGCTCGACGCGATCCGGCACCTCGACGACGGACCGTTCGACCTGATGATCGTCGACCTCAAGATGCCGGGAATGGACGGGATCTCCCTGCAACGGCGGGTGCGCGAGATCGATCCCGCAGCGACGATCATCATCCTCACGGCCTACGCGTCGGTGGAGACCGCAGTCGAGGCGCTGAAGATGGGCGCCTTCGACTACGTCACGAAGCCGGTCGATCCGGACGAGCTGAGCCACACCGTCCGGCGGGCGCTCGAGCGGAAAGAGCTGACGGAAGAGAACGTGCGGCTCCGCGAGAAGGTGTCCGAGCTGAGCGGCGCGTCGCCGATTCTGGGCGACAGCGCGACGATGAGGCACGTGCTCGAGCTCATCGACTCGGTGGCGGAGACGGACGCCAGCGTCGTGATCCGCGGCGAGAGCGGGACGGGAAAGGAGCTCATCGCGCGCGCGATCCACGGAAGGAGCCCGCGGCGGTTCTTCCCGATCGTCGCCGTGAACTGCGGCGCGATCCCGGAGACGCTTCTCGAGAGCGAGCTGTTCGGGCACGAAAAGGGGGCGTTCACGGGAGCTCAGTACCGCCGGAAGGGGAAGATCGAGCTGGCCCACGGCGGCACGCTGTTCCTGGACGAGATCGGCGACATTCCCGCCAAGATGCAGGTCGACCTGCTCCGCGTCCTCGAGTCGCACCGGTTCACGAGGCTCGGCGGAACGCAGGAGATCGAGTCCGACTTCCGTCTCATCTGCGCGACGAATCGGGACCTCGAGGAGCTCGTGCGTGAGGGGAGCTTCAGGGAGGACCTCTACTATCGGATCCATGTCTTCGCGATCGACGTTCCGCCGCTGCGCGACCGGCGCGAGGACATCCCGCAGCTGGTGGATCACTTCATTCAAAAGTTCGCCCGGGCCATGGGCAAGCCGCCCAGGATGCTCGCGCCCGAGGCGGGGGAGCTTCTGCGCACCTACGACTGGCCCGGAAACGTCCGTGAGCTCGAAAACGCGATCGAGCGTGCGATGGTGATCGGGCAGGGCAACCGGATCCGGCCCGAGGACCTTCCCCTCCACGTCGAGCGGGAGGCGTCGCGGACCCGGGAGCGCTCGCTCGAGGCGCTCGAGCGCGAGCACATCGAACGGGTGCTCCGGGAAGAGGCCGGCAACGTCTCGCAGGCGTCCCGGGTGCTGGGCATCGACCGGGGCACGCTCTACAACAAGATGAAGAAGTACGGGATCCGGTCCGGGTGAGCGACGAGCTTCACCTCATGCTCCTCGGCGGCTTCCGGCCCGTGTGGGCCTCGGAGCTGCGTCGACGGGTCGGCAGGATCCTCGAGCTTCCGACCCGGATCGACTCCCTCGACCTCGACCTCCGGACGTTCCACGCGCCCGAGCGGGAGCAGTACCACGCGACCCTGATTCTCGCGGAGCTCCTCCGGCACCTTCCTCCGTCGGGGGGGCGGATCGTCGGGGTCACGGACGTGGACCTCTACATTCCCGTTCTCACCTTCGTGTTCGGACAGGCCCAGCTGGGCGGTCCCGGGGCGGTGGTGTCCGTGATGCGGCTCCACACCGAGTTCTACGGCCTGCCGCCGGACGAGGCACTCCTCCTCGACCGGGCCGTGAAGGAGGTCGTCCACGAGGTCGGTCACGGCCTCGGCCTCGTCCACTGCCCGGACTACCGTTGCGTCATGTCGTCGTCGACCTACGTCGGGGACGTCGACCTCAAGGCGGCGGAGTTCTGTCCCGCCTGTCGGGCCCTGGCGAGCGAGACCAGCCACGGATCGAGGAGGGCGGCTGGCTCCTGAGCCGGCGGTCGGCGATCCGGCCGAGTTCGAGATCGTGCTCAAGCTGGAAGGAGGCCGGAGTGGCTGACGGCGGAAGCCGGGGGAAGCCGGGGGAGGACGACCGCTGGGGGCTCGAGGAGATCTTCGTCGGCCGGGCGGACTGGGAGGCGGCGCTCGACGAGCTCGCCGCCGACCCGGCCCGGATCGAGACCTTCCGAGGGAGGCTCGCCGAGGGGCCCGACCTCCTGCACGCCTGCCTCGAGACGCACGCCGAGGCCGTGCGGCGCCATCTGAGGGTTTCGTCCTTCGCCTCGATGCGGTACCACGAGGACACGCGCGTGGCAGAGACGGCCGAGATGGAGCAGCGAGCGAATCTCGCGGGGACCAGGCTGTCCGAGGCCGCGAGCTTCATCGACCCGGAGGTCCTGGCGCTCGGCCGCGACACGGTGGAGCGCTGGGTGGACGCTACACCCGGACTCGTCCCCCACGCGCACGGGCTCGACGACGTGCTCCGCAGGGCCGCCCACACGCTCTCGCCCCGCGAGGAGGAGATCGTGGCGACGGCGGGCCTCGTCACGGACGCCCCGTACTCCGTCTACGGGATGCTCGCGAACGCGGACCTGCCGTGGCCGACCGTCACGCTGGCGGACGGCCGGGCGGTCCGTCTCGACCAGTCGGGCTACGCGAGACACCGCACCGCCCCGGACCGCGAGGACCGGAAGCGGGTGTTCGACGCGTTCTGGGCCGCCTGGCAGGGCTACGCGCGGACGTTCGGCGCGACCCTCTACGCGCAGGTGAAGCGGGACCTCTTCCATGCGCGGGTCCGGAAGTACCCGAACTCGCTGGCGACGGCTCTCGACGGCGACGCGATCCCGGAGGCCGTCTACCGGACGCTGATCCGGGAGGCGAGGCGGGGCCTGCCGGTCCTGCACCGCTACTTCCGGCTGCGCGGCCGGATGCTCGGGATCGAGGAACTCCGGTACTACGACGTCTACCCGCCGCTCGTGACCTCCGACCTGTCGCTGGGGATCGACGAGGCGAAGCGGATCGTGCTGGAGGCGGCCGCGCCGCTCGGCCCGGAGGCCGCCGCGGTGCTCGAACGAGGGTTCTCCGCGCGCTGGATGGACGTCTTCCCGCGGGAGGGGAAGCGGCCGGGCGCGTACATGAACGGACAGGTCTACGACGTCCATCCGTTCGTGCTGATGAACTTCAACGGGGACTACGAGTCCCTGTCGACCCTCGCGCACGAATGGGGACACGCGCTGCACTCGCACCTCGCGAACGGGAGTCAGCCGTTCGTGACCGCCGGGTATTCGATCTTCACGGCGGAGGTCGCCTCGACGCTCCACGAGGCGCTGCTCCTCGACCGGATGCTGCGGTCGGCCGGGGCGCCGGAGGAGAGGCTGCTCCACCTCGGTCACGCGCTGGAGGGACTGCGGGGGACCTTCTTCCGTCAGACGATGTTCGCGGAGTTCGAGCTCGCGATCCACGAGGCGGTCGAGCGGGGAGAGGCACTGTCCGGGGAGAGACTCACCGCGATGTACGGCGAGCTGCTGCGCGGCTATCACGGGCACGACCAGGGAATCCTGAGGATCGACGACGAGTACACGGTCGAGTGGGCGTACATCCCCCACTTCTACTACGGCTTCTACGTGTACCAGTACGCGACGTCGATCGCGGCATCGTCTCTGCTGGCCGAGGGAATCCTCGGAGAGGAGCCGGGGGCGGCTGAGCGCTTCCTCGACCTCCTCCGCGCGGGCGGAAGCGACTACCCGTACGAGCTGATGCGTCGGGCGGGGGTGGATCTCGCGACGCCGGAGCCCTACAGGGCGCTGCTCCGGCGGATGGAGGGGATCATGGACGAGATCGAGCGCCTGCTGGACGCGGAGTCCGCCCGGCCCGGGAAGGCGGCGACGACTCCTTCCTGATCCCCGCCCGGCGCTCGGCCAGCGGGCGGCTCCGGATGGGGCCCCGGTGGCTGGACGTCGAGGGAGGGGATCTCGGCCGGAATCCCGTGCCTCGCGACCTGGTCCGCCCAGTGCCGCCAGCCCCAGCCCACCAGAATCCCGTCGCGGAGCACGACCGGCGTGAGCTCGTCGTCGGTGACGAGGCCGTCGTCCTCCACGAGCTCCGTGTAGTAGAACAGGACCTCCCAGACGTGGCCCGCCGCCTCGTAGGTCGCGTTGCGATGCGGGTTCCGGAGGACCGGCCGCGGGCCGCCGACCGGGATCTCGATCCGGCTCACGGCGAGCGAGTCCTCTGCGGCGCCGATCATGCCGGCCTCCGTGCCGAGGGCCCTGACGGTCTCGGCGCCCATCAGCTCGAACACCTCGCTCCGGATCATCCCGACCCGGAGCCTCTCCAGGTTCTCCCGGTTCCGCTCCCGGAAACCGACCGCCGTGGCGCAGGCCACTCCGACCAGGGCCGTCAGGAGAGCCGCGGACGATCCGCGCGCCGCGAACCGGAACGGCCGCGGGCCGCCACGTCTTCCTCGTCCACGCACCGCGCGACTCCTCACGACGCGTACAGGTCGATGATCCGCTGGATCGCGCGTCGGCACACCTGGCAGAAGAAGTCCGCCCGCGTGAACATGATGCAGTCGACCTCCGGGCGGTACAGTCCCCGGGCCTCGTACATGGCGCCCTCGAAGGCGCCCACGACGCCGTCTCCGCGCAGCGCCGAGAGCAGCTCCCGCTCGATCATGCGCTGCTCCACGAAGAGGGCATCGAACTCCTCGGCGGGAGCTCCCCGGTCGATCAGCGCCTGCCGCCTGGCCCGGACCTCGGAGGCGTGCTCCTCGTAGGCCTGCTTGGGCCAGGGCGTCGGGAGCGGCGTCCCGGGAGCCACGAGATCTCCCCACTTCAGCCGTGCGGGGTCGTGCAGGGCCGTGACGTTCGGCTCCCACGGCTCGGGGTGCTCCGTCCCTCCCGTCTCGTAGGCCACGGAGGAGGTGTAGTACTCGTCCGCCAGGGCGGCGAAGTGGTGGCCGAACTCGTGGATGAAGATGTAGTCGGCGAACTCGGTGTCGACGGCCACCGTCGCCTGGGCGTTGAAGATCCCGCCTCCCCCGTACTGTTTCTCGTTCACCAAGATCTCGACGAACTCGTACGGCACGGCGGCGAGCGCCTCCCGCAGAGCCCGGTTGTCGTAGGTGAGGAGGTAACGCTCCGAATCGAAGATGTTGTACTCTGCCGAGAGGGGCGTCCGCCGGAACTCGGCCGCCCGCGGCCGCGTCACGCCGCTCGCCGCGGAGGGGAGGTGCAGCGCGCGCACGTTGAAGTCGTCCCGCCGCGAACGGAAGGGCTCCGTGTCGAACAGGCGAGCCAGGAGACGCTGTGCGTCCGCCCGGAACTTCGGTAGCTCGTCCACTGCGTAGCCCTCTCCGACGAGCACGACGTCGACCTTCTCGTGCGGGGAGCCGTTCTCCAGGAGCGGGATCAGCGTGCCCACGGGGGTCGGGTCAGCCGTGTTGACGAAGCGGGAGTCGGGCTCGACGTCGGTCGACCAGACCTCCCGGAAGCCGCCGGTCCCGTCCCGCTTCTCGAGGCTCACCACGACCGGCCGGCGGGGCCAAGGAAAGCGGACCGATTCGTGGAAGGTCCGGTGCGCGGCGCGGGCCTCCCCGGTCGTCTCCCACTCGCCGAAGATCGAGGCGAATCCGCGCGTGTAAAGCGCGCGCCCCGTCTCCGCGTCCCGCACCTCGAACCGGTAGAGACCGAGGCCGGTGTCGTCGATCAACCGGGTGCGGCTGCCGGCCCACGCGCCGTCCGAGACCACCCGGTCGAGGCTGACGATCTCGACCCCGACGCCCCCGGTGTGGAAGTAGTCCACCCGCATCGTCCGGTCCACGAAATCGTCCTCGAAGCCCCTCGACGCTTCCTGGGCCCGGCCGGGAACGGCGAGGGCGCCTCCGAGCAGGAGCACCAGGGCGGCGAAGAGCGGGGAACGGAGAGTCTTCCGGAACGGTTCCATCGGAGAATCCTCGCAAGCGGGACGAGTGCCGGTCCCCGGGGACGACCCGGGGCCACCGGGAGCGCCAGAACGTATACTACCGTGGACCGGGATCGATGCGAAGCCCGCCGCCACGAGGGGAGGTCGTCATGGAAGTCGACGCCGTTCAGAAGCAGATCGAGTCGGCGGTCCGTGATGAGCAGCGATCCGGGCGGCTGCGGCGCGCCCTGCGGGAGCACGCGAAGCTCCAGGGACGAGTCCCGGGAGAGGACGATCTGGACGGTGCGGTCGGGTTCGTCGTCGACTACGTGAGGCACGTGCCCGCCTTCATGCGGGACGGACTGGAGACGGCGACGATCGCCGGCCTCGAACGGGAGATGCACGCCGTCCTCGAGGAGGCGGGCTCCTACTGGTCCCTCGCGGAGGACATCATCCCGGACCGGCTCGGACTGCTCGGAGTTCTCGATGACGCCTACTGTTCGCTCACGCTGATCCAGTCCGTGTCCGACCGCTTCGAGGAGAAGACCGGCCGGAGGCTGTTCGCGCCGGACCTGCGGGCCGCGAACGAGGCGGTCCGCAGGCTGGTCGGGGAGCCGCTCGCCTCCCGGCTCGACATGTATGTCGGCTCGCGCCTCGACGCCGATCCGATGCTGCAGATGGTCCGGGCGCTGACCAGCGTTTCGGGAAAGGGAGGAGGACTCTCCCTGTCGCCGGCGGTCGGGATCTGGGGCGACGCAGCGGTCGAGCAGATCGTCCGAGCGCGCCTCGGGGACGTCGGGCTGGCCTGACGTCCCCCGGGGCCCGTCAGGTCCCGAGTCCGGACACGAGCGAGCCCGCGACGGCGAGCACGGTCGCCAGCCAGCCCGCGCGGAGCAGCCAGCGGCGTCTCCGCGCGAAGCGGAGCTCCCGTTCGTCGCCGGCGCCCACCAGGAACTGGGCCACGGGAAACAGGGTCGCGCGCCGGAGGTTCGCGACGAGGACGGCTCCCGACAGCAGGACCAGGGCGCCCGCCGCCGCGGTCCGCGCCGCGAGGA
>JAWOIN010000020.1:0-36834 GCA_046484665.1 Gemmatimonadota bacterium | reverse complement strand
TGGGCTTCAACCTCGTTACCCTCGCGGACCACTTCGCCGGGGGTGCGCACATAGCTGTGTGAGAGCTCGCTGATGTGGATCAACCCGGGGCGTTCAGCGCCAATTTCAACAAAAGCGCCAAAGGTCGCTCGACCTGCCGGCACGCGGGTCGCTCAACGTGCACCCCTCCCTGCTGCCCGAGCTGCGGGGCGCGGCGCCCGTGAACTGGGCGATCATCCGCGGCCTCACCCACACGGGCGTCACGATCATGCGGTTGGTGGAAGAGCTCGACGCCGGTCCGATCCTCTACCGGGTGGCGACGCCGCTGCCGACCGACATCTCGGCGGGCGAGCTGCACGAGATGCTGGCGGAGATGGGCGCGATCGCGCTCGTCGAGGCGCTCGCGCAGCTGGAGGCGGGGGCGATCGAGGAGGTGCCCCAGTCGCACGAGCGGGCCACTTTCGCGCCGAAGCTCGACCGGGAGGCGGCGAGGCTGGACTGGTCACTCCCGGCGGCGGAGCTCGACCGATGGGTCCGGGGGTGTGACCCGTGGCCCGGCGCCTGGACCACGCTCGACGGGGACCCGGTCCAGCTGTTCCGGACGGCCGCGGAGGCCGCCGGCCCGGACGCGCCGGCAGGCACCGTGATCACGGCGGACCCGAAGCTGGGGCTCCGGGTGGCCGCGGGCGAAGGCGTGCTGCGGGTCGGCGAGGTCAGGCCGGCGAGCCGGGCCCGGATGACGGCCGCCGCGTGGGTCGCGGGTCGCGGCGTCTCGGAGGGCGACCGGTTGTCGTGAGAGTGCCCCGTCTCCACGTGATCTGCCCCGACGCGGTGCTCGCGCAGCCCGGCTTCCCGGACCGCGCCGCCGGGGTGCTCGAAGCGTGCGGCGAGGAGGTCGCCGTCCATCTCCGGCCCCGGGAGCTGCCCGCGAGCGCCTGCCTCGACGCCGCGCATCGCCTGGCGCGAGCGGCGGAAGCCGCCGGGGGCTGGCTCGTCGTGAACGGACGGGTCGACCTGGCGCTGGCGGCCGGCGCCCAGGGCGTGCAGCTCGGGCGGGGCGCGCTTCCGATCGGAGCGGCCCGCCGCCTGCTGCCGGACGGCGTCGCGATCGGCGCATCGGTCCACGCGGCCGAAGAGGCGCGCGTCGCGGCGGAGGACGGAGCAGACTTCCTGCTGCTGGGTACGATCTACCCGACTCCGAGCCACCCGGGCCTTCCGGCCGCGGGGCCCGGGAGGATCGAGGAGTGCGCGTTCGTCGGCCGTCCGCTGATCGCGATCGGCGGAATCGACGCCGCGCGCGTCCCGGAGGTGCTGCGGGCGGGCGCGCACGGGGTGGCGGTGATCCGTGCCGTGTGGGAGGCGCGCGAGCCCGGCCGGGCGGCGTCCGACCTCCGGGATCGGCTCGTCGCCCCGGGAGCGGAGGTCGGATGAGCGGAGCGCGCGCGGAACGGGAGACGGGAGTCACGATGCGGATCGACGTGAACGGGAAGGGCCGGGACGTGGAGCCCGGCCGCACGGTCCGGGAGCTGCTCGAGGAGCTCGAGCTGGATCCCCGCAGCGTGGTGGTCGAGCGGAACCGGGAGATCCTCCGCCGGGGCGCGCTCGGCGAGGTGGAGCTCCGCGAGGGAGACACCCTGGAGATCGTGCACTTCGTGGGCGGCGGCTGAGAGGGGGCCGGAACCCCGGGCCGACGCCGGATCGACGCAAGGACCGAGCGGGACTCATGACGATGACGGCACGGACGGAAGCGGGCACGGAGATCGGCATCGACGACGCCCTGACGATCGCGGACCGGAGGTTCCGGTCGCGGCTGATCGTCGGCACGGGCAAGTACCGGAGCCACGAGGAGACGGTGGAGGCGATCCGCGCCTCGGGGGCGGAGATGGTCACGGTGGCCGTCCGCCGGGTGGACCTGGACGCGACGAAGCGGGAGAGCCTCCTGCACCACCTCGACCCCTCGGAGTTCTTCCTCCTCCCGAACACGGCGGGCTGCTTCACGGCCGAGGAGGCGATCCGCTACGCGCGGCTCGGACGCGCGGCCGGACTCTCGAACTGGGTCAAGCTCGAGGTGATCGGCGACCAGGAGACGCTCCTCCCCGACACCGGAGCGCTGCTCGAGGCCACGAGGACACTCGTCGCGGAAGGGTTCGTCGTCCTCCCGTACACGAACGACGACCTGATCACGGCGCTCCGGCTGGAGGAGGCCGGCGCGGCGGCCGTGATGCCGCTCGCCTCGCCCATCGGGAGCGGCCTCGGGCTGCTCAACCCGGTCAACATCCGGATCCTCAAGTCCCGGCTCTCGGTTCCGCTGATCGTGGATGCCGGGGTCGGGACCGCTTCCGACGCCTGCGTGACGATGGAGCAGGGGGTCGATGGAATCCTGATGAACACGGCGATCGCCGCCGCGGCTCGACCCGTCCTGATGGCCGAGGCGATGCGTCTCGCCGTGCACGCGGGCAGGGCGGCGTGGCTGGCGGGCCGCATGCCGCGCCGCGAGTGGGGCGTCCCGTCGAGCCCGGCCGCCGGGATGCTCGACTGATCCGCCGCCGTCCATCGACTCCGACGTGAGAGGCGGCGTGGACCCGGCGCGCCGGGCGGCGCGCCGGGTGCTGGGAGATGTCAGAGCCGGAGCGTACGCCGACCGTGCCGCCGAGCGGCGGCTGGCCGGCCTGGAGGGCCGGGACCGGGCGCTGGCGCTCGAGCTCGCGTTCGGGACGATCCGGATGCGCGGCCGCGTCGACGCGGAGCTGGCGCGACTCGTCGACCGGCCGCTCGCGCGACTGGACCCGGAGATTCTCGACTGGCTGCGACTGGGGCTCTACCAGCTCCGGGAGACGCGGATTCCCGCCCACGCCGCCGTGCACGAGACGGTCGCCGGAGCCAGGACCGAGCTGGGACGGGGGGCCGCGGGCCTGCTCAACGCGGTGCTCAGGAGGGCAACCCGGGAGGAGGTCCCGGTCGGGACGTTTCCCGACCGGGAGCGCGATCCGGTCGGCTGGCTCGCCGCGCACGGCTCGCACCCGGAGTGGCTGGTCCGCCGCTGGCTCGACCGCTGGCCGCTTGCCGACGTGGAACGGCTCGTGGAGTATGATAACCGGCCCCCGCCGGTGACGCTCCGCGTGCTGGGAGAACCGCCGGCGGGCCCGGTCACGCGGCCCGGCGGGATCCGGCTCGAGCCGGTGCCGGGCCACCCGCGCTCGCTGCTCCTCCGGGAAGGCACGCCGGAGGAGGCGCTGAACGCGGTGCGGGCGGTGGTGCAGGATCCGGCGGCGTCGGCGGTGGTCGACTACGTGGGCCCGCGGATCGCGGGTCCGGTGCTCGACGCGTGCGCGGCCCCCGGCGGCAAGGCGGCGGCGCTCGCGGACCTCGCGGTCGGCGCGAGACCGTTCGTGGCGGCCGACGCGAGCCCCTCGCGACTGAGGGCTGCTGCCCTCGGCCTGCGCCGGATCGGATCGGACGTGTCGGTCGCGGCGATGGACGCGCGGAGGCCGGCCCTGCGATCGGCCCGCACGGTGCTCGTGGACGCGCCGTGCTCGGGCACGGGTGCGCTGCGGAGGCGACCCGACGCCCGCTGGCGGCTGTCGCCACGGCGGCTCGCGTCCCTCTTGCGGCTGCAGGCGGAACTGCTCGACGCGTGCTCGGCGCTGCTTCCGCCGGGAGGGCTGCTGGTGTACGCGACGTGCTCGCTCGAGCGGGAGGAGAACGAGAGGCAGGTCGAGGAGTTCCTCCTCCGCCGGCCGGACTTCGAGCGGGCGAGTCCCGGCGGGGGAGAGGTTTCCCCGGAGCTCCTCACGGCGCGGGGAGATCTCGAGGTGCTTCCCTTCCGGACCGGTGCGGACGGGGCTTACGCGAGTCGACTCAGGAGGAAAGGCGAGGCGGGATGACGTACAGGCGGAGGAGGGGTCTGGGAGGAGGCGCCGGCGAGCGCCGCGGGCGGCCCGGGACGCCGGGGACCGGCCCGGGGAAGGAGGCCGGCCCGGCGCGGAAGAGCCGGGATGGCCGCTCCCGTTACCGCTGGGCGCTGCCGCTCGGGATCGTGGCCCTGTTCTTCTTCGGGGGCTACCTGATCGCCAGCGCGTGGCTGATGCCGGGCGGTCGCGTCGCCGACGCCGGACCGCTCACCGAGGTCCCCGAGCTGGTCGGGCTCTCCGACCCGGAAGCTCGCGCCCGGGCCGCGGATGCCGGACTGGAGTACCGCGTCCGCTCGGGGATCGCGCACCCGCGCGCGCCGGAGGGCGCGGTCCTGGCGCAGAGCCCGGTGCCGGGGCAGCGCGTCCGGCCGGGCGCGCCGGTCGCCGTGACGCTGAGCCGGGGGCCCGAGACGCACGCCCTCCCTGACGTGTCCGGGCTCTCCGAGCGGCAGGCCACGCTGGTGCTCGAGCGCCTCGGCTTCCGGGTCTCGTCCCGGCCGGCGACGCACGCGACGGAAGCCGGTCGCGCGTTCGGCACGGAACCCGCGGCGGGAGCGGATCTCGCGGTCCCGGCCGACGTCGTCCTCCTCGTGAGCCAGGGTCCCGGCCTGGCGGAGGTGCCGGACCTCACCGGCCGCCACATCGACGACGCGCTCCAGCTGCTGGAGGCGGCGGAGCTCACGCTCGGCGCCATCAGCTACGACCCGCTGGCCTCGGATGCCCCGGGCCGGATCGTCGGCCAGTACCCGCCGGGCGGGTACGTGCTGCGGCGGGGCGACCCGGTCGAGGTGCGGGTCTCGGGCGACCCGGACCGCGTGAACCGGAGCCGCACGGATCCCGAGGGCCCGGCCCCGGCGCCGCGGGAGGGCTGAGCCCCTGTGAACCTGCGATCCGCGCTCGTCAAGAACTGGGGCTACAAGCTCGCGGCGCTCGTGATCGTCTCGCTGCTGTGGCTGAACCTGACGGCGGACGAGAGGCAGGCGCAGCCGGTGACGACCCTGCTCCGGGTCGAGGTGCTCGACTCGGCCTGGGTGCTGGTGGATGTTCCCGCGGATGTGAGCACGACGTTCCAGGGACGGAACCGGGAGCTCCTCAACCTCCTGATCGAGAAGCCCGAGCTGACGGTCGTCATCGACTCGGTCCTCGAGCCGTCGATGACCGTGGACCTCGAGCCGTCGCGGGTCCGCTACAACCGGGACCTCGACGTGCGGCCCGTCACGGTCGTGCCGAGCGCGATCCGTCTCCGTTTCGAACACCGGGCGGAGAGCCGCGTGCCGGTCGTGGCGGAGCTCGAAGCCGTGCCGGCGAGCGGCTTCACGGTGCTGCGTCCCTACGTGGTCAGCCCCGACAGCGTGACCATACGGGGTCCCGCCTCGGAGGTGGAGCGCATCGGCCGCGTGGCGACCCGGCGGATCCGCCTGGAGGAGCTGGCGTACCCGGTGATAAGGGACCTCCCGGTGGAGCTCCCGGCCGGGTCCCGGGCGGTCAGCGTCGAACCGACGTCCGTGCTCGTCACCGTCGACGTGGACTCGCTCGCCATCCGCCGGATCCGGCTCCCGGTGCGCGTGGTCGGTGCGGGATCGGACAGGGTCCGCGCGTCACCGGACAGCGCGGATGTGGTGCTCCGCGGCGCGGCGTCCGCCGTTCGGCGGCAGGTCGCGAAGCTGCGCTCCGTCGATGCCCAGCTGAGCGCGCGGCCGTCCGGCCCGGTCCGTGTGCCGCTCCGCGTCGACCTTGCGGAGACCGGGCTGTCGGTGCGCCTCACGCCCGCGGAGGTGACCGTGAGCCCGACGGGCGGCGGGTGAGCGGCGGGCTCGCCGGGATCGTGCTCGGGATCGAGACGTCCTGCGACGAGACGTCGGCAGCGGTCGTGCGGGACGGGCGGCTTCTCGGGCACGTCATCCTGTCGCAGGATGCCCACGAGCGGTTCGGAGGCGTCGTCCCGGAGATCGCCGCCCGCGCCCACCTCCGGCAGATCGACTCCGTGGTCGAGGAGACCCTCCGCGAGGCCGGTCTCGGTTCCGGTGCCGTCGCCGGGGTCGGGGTCACGGCCGGCCCCGGGCTCGTCGGGGCCCTGCTCGTGGGGGTGAACTGGGCGAAGGCGTTCGCCTTCGGGCTGGGCCGGCCGGTGATCGGCGTTCACCACATGGAGGCGCACCTGTTCGCCAACGCGCTGGAGACGCCCGAGGCGCGACCTCCGTTCGTGGCGCTGCTCGTGTCCGGCGGTCACACGATGCTCCTCCACGCGCGGGCGTGGGGCCTGTATCGCCTCCTCGGAGAGACGCGGGACGACGCGGCCGGCGAGGCGTTCGACAAGGTCGCCCGCCGGCTCGGCCTCGGGTTTCCGGGCGGACCGGAGATCGCGCGCCGGGCGGCGGATGGGACCCCCGGCCGGTACCGGCTGCCGCGGCCGATGGTGGCGGGAACCGACGCCCCCGGGGACCCGTCGTGCTTCGACTTCTCGTTCAGCGGGCTGAAGACGGCGGTCGCGCTCCTTGCCGACCAGGTGGAGCGTGGCGGCCAGGGTGCGCTGGAGGAGGCGGTCCCCGACCTCGCGGCGGAGTTCCAGGAGTCCGTGGTGGACACTCTCGTGACGAAGACGCTGCGGGCCGTGGCGCACACGGGGTGCCGCCGGGTCCTCCTGGGAGGAGGCGTCGCCCGCAACGAGCTCCTCCGGGAGCGCCTGGCGGCGGCGCTCGTCCCCGATGGCGAGCTGTTCGCGCCGCCGCCGAGACTCGCCACGGACAACGCCGCGATGGTCGCGCGCCTCGCCGAGCACCGCCTGGCCGCCGGGGAGCGGTCGGGGCTCGACCTGAATGCGGACCCGTCCCTGCCGTTTCCGGGCCTCGTGCGGGACGGTTCGGCGACCGGAGCCCGACGGACTGGAGGAGCGCCGTGTATCCCGAGCTGATCACGATCCGGATCCCGGGTCTCGGTCCGATCACGATCACGTCGTTCGGCGTGATGATGGCCCTCGCCTTTCTCGCGGGCTTCTGGGTGGTGCGGAGCGAGCTGCGTCGGCGGGGGCTCGAGGAGGAGCTGGCCGGCGATGTTCTGCTCGGGGCGATCGTCGGCGGGATCGTCGGCGCGAAGATCTACTACGTTCTGCTCAACTGGCCCCAGACCGCGCAGGACCCGCTCGGGATGCTGTTCTCGCGCTCGGGCCTCGTCTGGTACGGCGGCTTCATCGGGGGCGCGCTCGGGGTGACCTGGGCGATCCGGCGCCGCCGGGCCCCGTTCGCCGTGATGGCGGACGCCTGCGCGCCGGCCCTGGCGCTCGCCTACGGGGTCGGACGGGGCGGCTGCTTCCTGGTCGGAGACGACTACGGGAGGCCGACGGACAGCTGGGTGGGGATCGCGTTCCCGAACGGCCAGCCCCCGACCACGGCCGGCCACCTGCGGCGCTCGTTCGGCGTGGCGGTGCCCGACTCGATTCCCGACGCCACGGTGCTCGCCGTCCACCCGACGCAGCTGTACGAGATCGGGATCTCCCTGCTCGTGTTCTTCCTGCTGTGGCGACTGCGCGGGCAGCCCTGGAAGGCCGGGCGTCTGTTTTCTCTGTGGCTCGTGCTCGCCGGCTCGGAGCGGCTGCTGGTGGAGTTCTTCCGCGCGAAGGACGACCGGTTCCTGTGGGGGCTCACACTCGCCCAGGCGATCAGCATCGGGCTGATCGCCCTGGGCCTGGCGCTGTTCGTCCGGCTCGGGCGTGCGGGGCCGCGAGCGGCGCCCTCCGGGGCGTGATCGCGTCGCCGTGTCTCTCTCTCCCCGTCTCCGGCTCGCGGTCGTCGCCCTCGCGGCGGCGGCGCTCGCCGCTCCTCCGGCGCGCGCGCAAGGGCTGGCGGACCGGGAGGTGGTGGAGCTGGGATTCGAGGGGAACGAGACCTTCTCGGACGGGCAGCTCCGCGCCGCGATCCTGACCGGCCAGACGCGTTGCCGCTCGTTCCTGTTCCAGTTTCCGTTCCCGTTCTGCCCGCTCACGGACTGGGGCTTCGCGCACGACCGCGAGTTCCTCGACGAGGGCGAGCTGCCGCTCGATGCGCTCCGCCTCCGCCTGTTCTACAGTCAGCGCGGGTTCCGACAGGCGGTTGTCGACACGGCCGTGTCCAGGAGCGACGGGAAGGCCCGCGTCACGTTCCGGATCGAGGAGAGGGAGCCGACCCGGGTCTCCCTGATCGAGTCGCAGGTTCGGGGCGACGCGATCGACTCGTCGACCGTGCTGTCTCTCGTCGACGTTAAGGTCGGGGACCGGTTCGACCTCGTCGCCCTCCAGGCGGGCGAGGCGGTCGTGACGGAGCGCCTCCGCCACCAGGGATACGTCGACGCGGCGGTCCTCAGGGACTACTTCATCCCGCGCGACTCCCTCGCCGCGACCGTCACGCTGCGGATCAACCCCGGTCCCCGCGTCCGGATCGGCGAGGTCGGCATCGAGGGCGAGGGCGACGTCGGGGACGGGGTCGTCCGCTCGCTGCTCACGTTCGAGGGCGGCGACTGGTTCGACGACCGGGAGGTGCTCGACAGCCAGCGACGTCTCTACAATCTCGAGGCGTTCCGCTACGCGAACATCACCTCCGAGCGCCGGGCCGACAGCGTCATCGACCTCCGGGTCCAGGTCGCGACGGCGCCCCGCCGCGCGCTCCAGACCGGTTTCGGCGTCCAGACGGACGAGTGCGTGCAGCTCCAGGCCCGCTTCACGGACCGGAACTTCTTCGGCTCCGCCCGGACCCTCCGGCTCACGGGTCGGCTCTCCAACCTCCTGGCCGAGCAGCTGCAGGGGGACTTCCCCTGCACCGACGTCAGCACGGACGAGGTGTACCAGGAGCTCAACTACCTGCTGGACCTGGCGTACGAGCAGCCGGTGCTCTGGGGGGGAAAGAACTCGCTGCGGGCCCGCGTCTACGGGGAGCGCGAGACCGTCCCGGGACTGTACGTCCGCAACAGCACGGGCGGGGAGCTCGCGTTCACGCACCGCGTGACGTCGCGAATGTCGATCACGGCGTCGTACCGCCCGGAGCTCACCTCGTTCGGCAAGCAGTCCGCGGACATCTACTTCTGCGTGAACTTCGGGCTGTGCACGCCCGAGGACATCGCCGTCCTCACCGATCAGAAGTGGCTGTCGCCGGCCGCCCTGCTGTGGTCGTGGAACCGGACGGACCGGCTCCTCATCCCCAGCCGGGGCTTCTACATGGCGGCGCAGCTCGAGCGGGCGAGCGGGTTCACGGGCTCGGATTATACCTACCTGCGCGGCAGCATCGAGACGGCGGGCTTCCGGAGGGTGCTGGGAGACGCGATCCTCGCCGCGCGGGTCCGGTTCGGCGCCGTCGGCGCCACCGCCGGAACCGTGTTCACGACCGGGGAGGCCGACGACGTGATCTTCCCCGGAAAGCGTTTCTTCGCCGGCGGCCCGGAGAGCGTCCGCGGCTTCGGCCTGAACCTGCTCGGGCCGACGGTGCTCGTGGTCGGGAGCGCGGCCTGCGCGGATGTGGGGAACGACTACCAGGCCTGCGCCGACCTCTTCCCGGGGCGGTTCGACGAGCGACCTATCGGCGGCAACGCGGCCGTCGAGGCGTCGCTCGAGCTCCGCGTCCCGCTCGGCGGCCCGTGGAGGCTGGCCGCGTTCGTGGACGCGGGCCAGGTCTGGGAGCGCCTCGATGAGCGCGGCCCCCTGGTCTTCACCCCGGGCGCCGGAGTGCGGTTCGAGAGCCCGGTCGGTCCACTGCGCGTCGACCTCGGGTACAACCCGACGTCGGCCAGGGCACGACCGGTGGTCGTGGTCGACACGGACGGGGAGATCGTGGAGCTCCCGGAGTCCGTCGTCTACGACCCGTTCACGCACGACGACCCCTCCCTGCGTAGGGAGATCTTCCGTCGGATCCAGCTCCAGCTCTCGATCGGCGAGGCGTTCTAGGTGAAGGACGGGACGGGTGGCGGACGGACCGGAGGGGACGGACGGGGCGGGGGCCTCGCCCCGGTCCTGGCCGCGCTCGGGGGCTCGCTCGGCCGGATCCTGCTGGGAGTGGTCGGGCTGCTGCTGCTCACGGCCGCCGGCGGGATCGTCGCCCTGAGCCAGACGACGCTGGGACGCCAGGTCGTTGCGGACGCGATCGAGGGCCTCCTGGCGGGCGTCGTCGAGAATGGAGAGGTACGGCTCGGACCCATCCTCGGTGGGGACCTGCTGACCGGCGCGCTGCTGGACCGGTTCGAGATCACGGACCCGGACGGCCGGCTGTTCGTGGGGGTCGACAGCGTCCGCATCCGTTACAACCCGCTCAGCTTCCTCGTCGGGACGTACCGGTTCGATGCCGTGACGGCGGAGCACGTCCGGATCGTCCTCCGGCAGGGCGAGGACGGCCGCTGGAACTTCGAGCGGATCTTCGAGGGGGAGGAGCCGGGGCCCGATGACGGGGACGGGCCGGGAACGACGCGCCTCCTGCTCTCGGACGTGACGGTGCGATCGGGCTCGATGGAGGTGCGGACCCCGTGGGCCGGGGATCTGGCGGGCGCCGCGAGGGACAGCGCGATCCGCGAGGGGCTGGCGGGTGACCGGCTGTGGCGGATCCAGGCCGTGGGCCCCGACCGGTTCGAAAGGGAGATCGTGCTCGAGAACCTGCGCGGCCGGTTTCCCCTGATCCGGCTCGTGGACCCGGTCCGGCCGATGCGGATCGACTTCGACGACGTGGCGGCGCGGGCGCTGGTCGTGTCGCAGCCCCTCGAGGTCGAGGGTCTCGAGGGCTCGGCCGTGTTCCGGGACTCGGTGCAGATCCGGCTGGTCGCCGCGACGGTGGGCTCGTCAGTCCTCTCCGGCGCCGGATGGGTCGTGCCGGCGGACCCCATCCAGTTTTCCTTCGCCCTCGAAGCGGACCCGCTCGGGTTTGCGGACCTCCAGTGGCTCCCCGTTCCGGTGCCGCGCGAGGGCGGCGGGCCGGCCGATCTCTCGCTGTTCACGCGCGGCGCGACGATCGTCGTCGACGTCGCGGACGCGGACGTGCGGGTGGACGACTCCCGGGCGCGGGGTGGCTTCCGGCTGGCCCTCGCCGACCCGCCGAGGTTCGAGGCGCTGCGCCTCGAGCTCGACCCGGTCCGCCTCGCGCTGGTGGACGACGTGCTCGATCGCCCGACCCTGATCGACGGCTTCATCCGGGGATCGTTGCGGGGATCGGGCCCGATCGACCTGCTCGATATCGAGGCGCGGCTCGAGCTGGCGGACCTCCCGGGCCCCGGCGCGGACGCGCCGTCGGGCCTCGACGTCGACGGCGGCATCGCCGTCATCGAGCCGCGCCGGATGCGTGAGCTCGCCCTCGACATGCGGTCCTTCGAGCCGAAGTGGGTCCGCGTGATCGGCCTGGACGAGGTCGTGGGCGGACGGACGAACGGCCGGACCGTGCTCGACGGGGTCGCCGGGGGGCGTTTCTCGTTCAGGACGGACCTCGCCCACGTCCTTCCGGGCCGGGACTCGTCCCGAGTCCGGGGCGGGGGGACGGTCGACCTGCGGGAACGCCGGGAGATCGATGTCGACCTCTTCCTCGAGCCGCTCGACGTGGCCCTCGTCGAGTCCGCCCTGCCCGAGGGCCTGGAGGTCGTCGGCGAGGTGCGCGGGGAGGTGACCGCCCGGGGGCCGCTCGAAGACCTGCGCGTCGTCGCCGATCTCCGGACGCCGAGAGGGCTGCTGAACTTCGACGGCCGCTTCGACCTCATCGCCGAGCGGAAGGCGTACGACGCCCTGCTCACGGCCCGCGACATCCAGCTCGCCGAGTGGCTCGAGCACGGCCCCCGCACCCGCCTCGCGATCGATGGACGGGTCGCGGGATCGGGGACGGATCCGGCCACTCTGGACGCGCGGTTCGACCTCCGGATCCTGCCTTCGCTGGTCGAGGGCGCCGCGGTCGACACCAGCGTCATCCGGTTCACGCTCGCCGAGGGGCTCGCGCGCGTGGACACCTTCGCGATCCGGAGCCGCGCCGGCTCGGTCGAGGGGCGCGGCGCGTTCGGGCTCACCGCCGAGCGGAGCGGCTCTCTCGTGCTGGACATCGACGTGCCCGACCTCTCGGAGTGGAACGCCTGGCTGGTCGAGGGGCGCAACCCGGCGCGCGTCGAGGAGGACGTCACCGACCTGTTCGAGGCATTCGGGCGGGCCGAGACCCCGGAGGAGGCGGCGGAGGCGGCCCCGGACACGCTCGCAGGCCGGCTCCAGGCCATCGGCGTCATGTACGGGAACGTGGACCGGTTCTCGGTCGGAGGACGCGCCTACGCGAGCGATCTCTCGTGGGGCGAGTTCGGCACCGACTCGGTCCGGATCACCCTGGAGATTCCGGACCCGCGGCAGCCGGACTCGCTGATCGTCCACGCGGCGGCGATGGACGCCCGCCTGTGGGGCCGTGACCTGGACACCCTCGACGTGCTCTGGGAGCGGACGAGCGCCGAGAGCCACGACGTCGAGCTGTTCGCGCGCAGCGACACCTCCGTGGAGCTGAGCACGCACCTGAGCGCGCTGTGGACGGAGAGGGAGAAGGCGTTCCGCGTGACCCGCTTCGAGATGAAGGAAGGCGAGAGGACCCTGGTGCTCCGCGACACGGCCTTCGTCACCTGGGGCGAGAGCGGGCTCACGGCCCGGGGCGTCCGGCTCCTGGGCGGCGACGGGGGGCTGCTGGTGCTGAGCGGGGCGATCCCGGACAGCGGGGACGCGGCGCTGGACCTGCGTGTCGTGGACCTGCGGGTCGAGAACCTGCTGGCCGGGGTCGGGAACCCCTGGAGCCTCCGCGGCCGGCTCGATCTCGAGCTCCGGGTCCGGGGAACGGCGGATGCGCCGCTCGCCGAGCTCGACCTGTCGGTCGACGAGCCCTCGGTCCGCGGCGTCGGCTACGAACGGCTGATCGCCGACCTCAGCTACGCGGGGCGAAGGCTGGCCGTGAACACGGCGCTCGTGAGCGGCGAGACGGAGATCGCGCGGGTGGACGGCTTTCTCCGCGCGGACCTCTCGCTGCGCGACGTGGAGCGGCGCCTTCTCGACGACCCGATCGACCTCACGGTGGCCGTCGACTCGATGCCCCTCCGCGCGATCGAGCTCCGGGTCGAGTCCCTGCGGGACGTCGACGGGTACGCGCTGGGGCGGTTCCGCGTCACGGGGAGCCCCGGCGAGCTGCGGTACGACGGCGAGACCCGGATCCTGGCGGCGTCGGCCACCGTGCCCGCGCTGGGGGTGCGGTTCCGCGACGTGATCGGCCGCTTCGTGTTCGCCGGGGAGACCGCCCGCATCGACACTCTGAGCATCCGTTCCTCGGCCGGGGGAACGGCCGTGGTCAGGGGGCGGATCGGTCTCCAGGACCCGACCGACGTGAGCTTCGACCTCGACCTCCACGCTCGCCGGTTCCGCGGGATCGACCGGAGGAACGTCAGCGCGGAGATCGACGGGGATGGGGAGCTGAACGGGAAGTACGCGAGCCCCGAGCTCACGGGCCGGTTCCAGGTCTCCCGGGGAGAGCTCGACCTCGACCGGTTCACCCGGCAGGCGACGGCCGTGGACCTCACGGACCCGGCGATCTACTCCCTGCTCGACACGACACTGGTGGTCGACCGGCGGATCCTCGGACGGCTGGACAACCCGTTCATGCAGAACCTCCGGGTCGACGTCGACCTCCAGGTGGGGCCCGACTTCTGGCTCCGCTCCAGGGCTCTCGAGGTCGAGGTCGCCGGCGAGCTGGACGTCCAGATGGACCGGGCGGCCCGCGACCTCGTCGCCTACGGGAGCCTAAGCCTCCCGCGCGGGAAGTTCCGGTACCAGTCCGGCGCCGGGACGGACCTCACGAGCCTCTACAGCCGGCAGCTCCAGATCGAGCGGGGCGAGATTGCGTTCACCGGGACGCCCGGCCTCGACCCGAACCTGGACATCGACGCCGCCTACAGGGCGCGCGGCGACCTCGGGCAGGTCACGATCCAGGTGCACGTCGGCGGGACCCTGCTCGCGCCGACGATGACGACCTCCAGCGAGCCGCCGCTCCCCGAGTCCGACCGGATCTGCTACCTGCTGTTCTCCACGGCCTGCTTCGGCGCGGGCTCGCAGGGAGGGGAGTTCGCCGCGAGCCTCGTCCGGGAGAGCCTGCTCGGGACGGTGAGCAGCCAGATCTCGCAGGTGCTCGTCGGCGGCGTGGGAATCGTGGACTACGTCGACATCCGCTCCAGCGGGACGCCGCAGGGCCAGCTGGAGGCCGGGCAGACCAGCCTGCTGTACGGGACCGAGGTGGAGATCGGTCGCTACCTGACGCCGGACCTGTTCCTGAAGGCGACGCAGCCGCTGGGGGGGCAGCTGCCGGGCATGTCCCTCGACTGGTCGTTCCTCCCGAAGTGGCGACTCGAGCTGAAGACGGAGGATCGTTTCAAGCGGTACTCCGTGTACGGCTACAACTACAGCTTCAGCGGGTTCAGCAAGCGGACGTGGGGCCTCATGCTGTTCCGGGAGTGGAACTTCTGACGAGGATCCGCCGCCGCGCTCCGAGGGTACTGTGAGACCGGACGCACCCCGTTTAGATTGCGCCCCACCGTCCGGCGAGGCCGGGATTCAGACCGGATTCGGAGACCGATGACGAGCTACGTGAAGACGTTCGGGCTGATGGCGCTGCTGACGGCGCTGTTCGTGGGACTCGCGGGCTGGTTCGGCGGCCGCGACGCGATGCTGCCGGCGTTCCTGATCGCGGCCCTGTTCAACGGCGTCACCTTCTGGTTCAGCGATCGGCTGGTGCTGCGGATGTACCGGGCCAAGGAGCTGTCCCGCGAGGACGCCCCCGAGGTGTGGGAGATGGTCGACCGGCTCCGGAGTCGCGCCGGTCTCCCGATGCCGAAGCTCGCGATCACCCCGTCCCGCCAGCCGAACGCGTTCGCGACGGGGCGGAGCCCGGACCACGCGGCCGTCTGCTTCACGACCGGGATCCTGGAGACACTCGACCGGGCCGAGCTCGAGGGCGTGATCGCGCACGAGCTGGCCCACGTCAGGAACCGGGACATGCTGATCGGAACGGTCGCGGCCACGCTCTCCGCGGCGATCGTGTTCCTCGCGCGCATGGCGTTCTGGTTCGGCGGAGACAGGGACCGGGGCGGCCTCGTGGGCGGGATCCTGATGCTGATCCTCGCCCCGATCGCGGCGGGCCTGATCCAGATGGCGATCAGCCGGTCCGGCGAATTCCGGGCGGACCGGGTCGGGGCGGAGATCGCGGGGAACCCCCTCGGGCTCGCGAGCGCGCTGCGGCAGCTCGAAGCGGGCGCGGCCCGCACGCCGCTGAACGTGACGCCGGCGGCGGCGCACCTCTGCATCGTGAACCCGCTCCGGGGCGGCGGCACGGCGTTCGCCTCGCTGTTCCGAACGCACCCTCCGACCGAGGAGCGGGTCCGTCGGCTCGAGGAGATGGCCGGCGCCGGTGCCTGAGTTCCCCTCGCCCGACTCCGGGCGCTTTCTCGTCCTCGTGAACCCGCGGGCGGCGGGCGGACAGCCCGCCGCCCTGCGTCGCCGGATCGGCGGCGCGATGGCGGCCCGGGGCGTGCCGTTCGACATCGTGGAGACGTCGACGCCCGAGGAAGGGCTGCGCGTCGCCCGGATCGCGGCCGAGCGCGGCTACCGCGCGGTCGTGGCGGCGGGCGGCGACGGCACGATCGCGCTCGCCCTGCGGGGCACGGCGGGCACGGAGACACCGGTCGGCATCCTCCCGTTCGGCACGGGAAACCAGCTGGCGCTGAACTTCGGGATCCCCTCCTCCCTCGAGGATGCGGTGGGCGTCGTGGTGGGTGGGGCCGTGGAGCGGATCGACCTCGGCCGGATCGGGGGCGAGGCGTTCGCGCTGATCGCCGGGGCGGGCCTCGACGCGGAGGTGATGGCGGACACGTCGTCGGAGCTCAAGAACCGGCTGGGCGTGTTCGCGTACTTCTACGCGGGCCTCAAGCACGTCGTGAATCCCCGCACGGCGACCTACCGGATCACGGCGGACGACCAGGAGTTCGAGGTCCAGGCCGCCATGGTCCTGCTCGCGAACGCGGGGCTGCTCGGCGCGGGGGCCCTGCCGTTCGAGGTGCAGGTCGCCCCTCGCACCTCCTTTCAGGACGGGCTGCTGGACGTGGCGATCTTCGCGCCGCGGCACCTCCCGGACATGGCGGCGATGCTCTGGAAGGTGGCGCTCCGCCAGTACTCCGGGAACGAGCGGATGCTGTTCCTGCAGGCGCGGCGGGTCCGGGTGGAGGCGGACCCGGCCGTTCCCGCCCAGATCGACGGGGAGGCGCGCGGGGAGACGCCGATCGAGGCGGAGATCGACCCTCTCGCGGGGCGCATCCTCGTGCCCGGACCGGAGCAATGACCGCGCCGGGGGCTCCCTCCGCCGCCGGGGCACCGTCTCCGTCGGGGGCGCGTCCGCCTCACGCTGCCTCGATTCCCGAGCCGCGGCTCCGGGCGATCGCGGACGAGATCGGCACGCCGACCTACGTCTACGATGCCCGCGCGATCGACGAGGGCGCGCGCCGCTGGATCGATGCGGTGGGCGACCCGGCACGGGTCTGCTTCGCGGCGAAGGCCAACTCGAACCTGTCCGTGCTGGCGCGGCTCGAGCGACGCGGGATCGGGGTCGAGGTCGCGACGCCCGGCGAGCTCGCCCGCGCGCGGCGCGCGGGCTTCCCCGCGCGCCGGATCGTGCTCGGCGGCGTTCCGAAGTCGGCCGAGGTCGTGCGGGACGGGCTGCGGGAGGGGGTCGGGCTGCTCGTCGTCCAGTCCGGGCACGAGGTAGAGGCAGCGGTCGCGCACGCGGCGGAGTCCCCGGCCGGGCCGGCGGAGGTCGGAGTCCGGGTGCGGCCGGGAATCCGGGCGGGCGCGCACCCGTCCCTCGAGACGGGCCGCGCCGACGCGAAGTTCGGGCTCGCGCCGGCCGACGTGCCCGCCGCGTGGCGCGCCCTGAGCGCCGCCGCCCGCCTGCGGCCGACGACGCTGGCCGTTCACCTCGGCTCCGGGCTCCACGATCTCGCCCCCTACGAGGAGGCGCTGGCCCTCATGCTCGAGCTCGCCTCCGATCTCGGCGCCGCCGGCGCACGGGTGGAGGAGATCGACATCGGCGGCGGGCTCGGAATCGACTACGGCGGCGGCGAGGATCCCGATCCCCGCGAGCTCGTCCGGCGGGTCACGGCGCTCGCAGGCCCCGGCGGGCCGCGCCTCCGGTTCGAGCCGGGGCGCTCGATCGTGGCCCGCGCCGGGATCCTCCTGACCCGGGTGCTCTACCGGCGCGAGCGCGACGGCTCGGCGGCGCTGGTCTGCGACGCCGGTTCCACCGACTTCGCCCGCTACGCCCTGTACGGGGGGCAGCACCGGATCCTGCCCCTGTCGGGAGAGGAGACGGGGGAGCCGACGGTCGATGTCCTCGGCCCGACCTGCGAGTCCGGAGACGTGCTCGGCACGGGCCGGAGGCTGCACGCGGTGCGGCCGGGCGACCTCCTCGTGGTGCGCGACACGGGTGCGTACGGCTTCGTGATGGCGTCGAACTACAACAGCCGTCCGCGCCCGGCGGAGGTGCTCGTCGAGGGCTCCGGCCATCGCGTCGTGCGGACGCGGGAGCGGCTGGACGACCTGTGGAGGGGCGAGGATCTCCCGTGACCCCCGGCGAGGGATCGGGGTGGATCGTCGTCCGCGGGGCCCGCGAGCACAACCTCCGGAACATCGACGTCGAGATCCCGCGGGATGCGCTCACCGTCGTCACCGGCCTCTCCGGCTCCGGGAAGTCCTCGCTTGCCTTCGACACCATCTACGCCGAGGGCCAGCGCCGCTACGTCGAGTCGCTGTCGGCCTACGCCCGTCAGTTCCTGGGCGTGATGGAGAAGCCCGACGTCGACCGGATCGAGGGGCTGTCTCCGGCGATCGCGATCGAGCAGCGCGGGTCGGCCCGGAACCCGCGCAGCACGGTCGGGACGGTCACGGAGATCTACGACTACCTGCGCCTCCTGTGGGCGCGCGCCGGCACGCCGCACTGCCCGGGCTGCGGACGGCCGGTGCGTCGCCAGTCCGCGACGCAGATCGCGGCCCGGGTCGCCGCGTGGCCGGATGGATCGCGGATCGAGGTCCTCGCGCCGCTCGTCCGCGGCCGCAAGGGGGAGTTCCGCGAGCTGTTCGAGGCGGCGCTCCAGGAGGGCTTCGTGCGCGCCCGGGTGGACGGCGCGCTCGTCGACCTGTCGGAGGTGCCGAGGCTCAACCGGCGGGCGAACCACGACATCTCGGTCGTGGTCGACCGGCTCGTGCTGCGCGGAGAGGAGCGCGCCCGGATCGCGGAGTCGGTGGAGACGGCGCTCCGGATGGCCTCCGGGACGGTGGAGATCCGTCGCCACGAGGGCGAAGCGGAAGGCGCCGAGTCCCACCTGTACAGCGAGCGCTACGCCTGCGCGGCCTGCGGGATCAGCATCCCGGAGCTCGAGCCGCGGCAGTTCTCGTTCAACTCCCCGTACGGCGCCTGCCCGTCCTGCGACGGGCTCGGCGTGCGGCTCGAGCCCAACCCGGACCTGATCGTCGGAGACGAGCGGATCTCGCTGCTCGAGGGCGTCATCCTGCCGTGGGGCAGCCCGACCGGCCGTCTCCGCCGGGTCCACCTGCCCGCCGTCGCCGGGCGCCACGGCTTCGACCTCAACGCGCCGTGGGGGACGCTCACGCGGGAGCAGCGCGACGCCGTGCTGCGGGGGGACCCCGGGCTCGAGTGGGAGGGGGCGGTCTCCCACGTCCGCCGCCTCTACCACGAGACGGAGAGCGAGGCGCTCCACCGGCAGCTGCACGAGTACATGACCGCGCTCGTCTGTCCGGACTGCGGCGGCGGGCGGCTGCGCCCCGAGAGCCGCGCGGTCACGGTGGCCGGTCGCGGGCTCACCGCCGTCGTCGACGAGCCCGTGGAGGATGTCCTCGCCCTGTTCGCGTCGCTGCGGGACGACCCGGGCGGCGCCGACCTCGACCCGGAGATCGCGGCCCCGATCCTGAAGGAGGTCTGCGACCGGCTCGGCTTCATGACCCGCGTGGGCCTCGGCTACCTCACGCTGGGGCGCTCGGCCGACACCCTCGCCGGCGGGGAGGCCCAGCGGATCCGCCTCGCCACCCAGATCGGGAGCCGGCTCGTCGGCGTTCTGTACGTGCTCGACGAGCCCAGCATCGGACTCCACCCGCGCGACAATCGCCGGCTTCTCGGCACGCTCGAGAGCCTGCGCGACCTCGGCAACACGGTACTCGTGGTCGAGCACGACGAGGAGACAATCCGGGCGGCGGACCACGTGATCGACCTCGGGCCGGGCGCGGGGCGGAAGGGCGGGCGCGTGCTCGTGTCGGGAACGCTCGAGGCGCTGCTCGCGAGTCCCGATTCGCTCACGGCGGCCTACCTCCGGAGGCGGCGGTCGATCCCCGTGCCGGCGGAACGGCGGGCTCGCCGGGAGGGAGAGGAGATCGTGATCCGCGGTGCCCGCGAGCACAACCTGAAGGGAATCGACGTCCTGCTTCCGCTAGGCACCTTCATCGCAGTGACCGGCGTGTCGGGATCGGGCAAGTCGACGCTGATCGAGGAGATCCTGTTCCGCCGGCTGGCGCGGGACCTCCACCGGGCGAGGACGGTCCCCGGAGCGCACGACGGGATCGAGGGGCTGGACCGGATCGACAAGGTGATCGACGTCGACCAGAGCCCGATCGGGCGGACGCCCCGCTCGAACCCGGCCACCTACACCGGCGTCTTCACCCCGATCCGCGACCTCTACGCGCGGCTCCCGGAGTCGCGGATCCGCGGATACCGGCCCGGCCGCTTCAGCTTCAACGTGAAGGGCGGCCGCTGCGAGGCCTGCCGTGGCGACGGTCTCGTGAAGATCGAGATGCACTTCCTTCCCGACGTCTACGTCCCGTGCGACGTCTGCCGGGGCCGGCGCTACAACCGGGAGACGCTGGAGGTTCTCTACCGGGGCAGGAGCATCGCCGACGTGCTCGCGATGACGGTCGCGGAGGCGCGGGAGTTCTTCGACCCGATCCCGAAGCTCCGCACCCGGCTCCAGACGCTGATCGACGTCGGGCTCGGCTACATCACGCTCGGCCAGTCGGCGACCACGCTGTCGGGGGGCGAGGCCCAGCGGGTGAAGCTGGCTGCCGAGCTCGCCCGGCGCAGCACCGGCAGGACCCTGTACATCCTCGACGAGCCCACCACCGGGCTTCACTTCGAGGACATCCGGATCCTGCTCGAGGTCCTGCACCGCCTGGTCGACAAGGGAAACACGGTGCTCGTGGTCGAGCACCACCTGGACGTGATCAAGACGGCCGACTGGGTGCTCGACCTGGGCCCCGAGGGGGGCGCGGGCGGCGGTGAGGTCGTGGCGGCGGGAACGCCCGAGCAGGTGGCCGCGTGCCGGACGAGCTACACCGGGAGCTTCCTGCGGGATGTCCTCGCGACCGCGGGCCGTTGATTCGACCGGGGCGGGGGCGTTACCCTATGGCGTGCGTCGGCGCCCGGAGCGCCCCTGCCTGAAACTCCCGGCCCCGCGCCCGCGTAGGGCGGACGGAAGCGAGGGGCCCGACCGAACGGACACGGCCGCGACCCATGTCGCCGTTCATCCTGATCCTGATCGTGATCTTCGTGGTCGCCCCGCTCGCCACGGCGCTCGCGAGGCGCCTGGAGTCCGGATCGGGAGGCCCGCCGCCTCTCCCCGAAGGCGCCGACGCCGAGCGGCTGACGCGACTCGAAGGGCAGATCGAGGCCCTCGCCGAACGGGTGCACGAACTGGCGGAGCACCAGGAGTTCCTGACGCGCCTCCTCGAGGGGAGCCCCCCGGGAGGCCGGTCCGCCCTCACTGAGGATGGAGACCGATGATCAGTCGTGAAGACCTCGAGAGCTTCCTGATCCGCACGGAGATGGACTGCGAGGAGATCGGCGAGAACCTGTGGATCGTGGATCCCGAGAGCGGCGAGGCCTCGGGCAGCCCTCCGGTGATCGTGAGCTACTCGCCGCCCCTCGTCGTCTTCCGCTCCACGATCGGCACGGCGCCGGAGGACTCGGAGCCGCGTCTCGCCCTGCTGGAGCGCCTGCTCCAGCTGAACGCCACCGACCTCGTGCACGGGGCCTACGGCCTCGAGGGCGATGACGTGATCATCACGGACGCGCTCGAGATCGAGAATCTCGACTACTCGGAGTTCCTCGCGTCGCTCGAGAGCCTCTCGCTCGCCGTGACGTCCCATAGACACGAACTCGGACTGGACTGACACGGCCATGGGGATCTTCGAACGGCTGTCCCGCCTCCTGAAGTCGAACATCAACGACCTGATCGCCCGGGCCGAGAACCCGGAGAAGATGCTCGTCCAGGTCATCGAGGACATGCGTCGCCAGCTCGCGCAGGCGAAGCAGGAAGTCGCGATGGCCATCGCCGACGAGCGTCGCCTCCGCGCCCAGGTCGAGGGCGAGCGGAAGGAAGCCCAGAACTGGGAGCGTCGGGCGCGACTCGCGATCGGCCAGGGTCGCGACGACCTCGCGAAGCAGGCGCTGATGCGAGGTCAGGAGCACGCGAGCCAGGCGAAGGAGCTCGAGGAGCAGTGGCTCCGCCACCGCGAGGAGACCGAGCGACTGAAGGACTCGCTCCGTCAGCTGAACGCCAAGATCGAGGAGGCGAAACGGAAGAAGAACCTCCTGATCGCGAAGCAGAAGCGGGCGCAGGCGCAGCAGCGGATCCACGACACGATGGCGGGCCTCCAGGACCGCAGCGCGTTCCGCGCCTTCGACCAGATGGTGGAGAAGATCGAGGAGACCGAGCGGAGGGCGCTGGCGGCCGCCGAGGTCACCGAGGACCTCCAGGGGGACAGCCTCGAGCGCGAGTTCGCCCTTCTCGAGACCGGCGGCGAGGCCGACGTGGAGGAACGCCTGCTCGCGCTGAAGCGGGACATGGGCCTGCTCGCGCCGGCGGAGCCCGAGACGCCGAAGGCGCTCGAGGCCGGGAAGTCCGAGCGTCCGACGGCCGAGGAGTCGAGAATCGTCGAGGCCGAGCTCGTCGCCGAGCTCGAGGCGCTCGAGGCGGAGGCCGCCGCCGTGGCGGAGGACGTCGAGCTGGAGGACGAGGAGGGCGAGGAGCGCTAGGCTCCCGCTCGTCCCGCGTCCGGCGCGTCCGCGGCGACGAGCAACCGGAACGGACGCGCGAGCGCCGCGTTCGCCCCGATGTAGCCGCCGGGAGGCAGGCCCGGGACGACCGCCGCATCGGGCGGCGGCACCCCCGGAGCGTCGAGCGTTCCGAAGCATCCCCCCGCCTCGCGGACGATGAGCCCGCCGGCGGCCACGTCCCAGGGCATCAGCCAGTACTCGAAGAAGGCATCCAGCCGGCCGCAGGCGAGGTCGCAGAGGTCCAGTGCGGCGGAGCCGCCCCGCCGGATCCCGCTCGTCGCGCGGAGCACCCGCGAGAACGCCTCGAGGTAGGCGGGGAGCGAATCGAGCTTCTTGAACGGAAACCCGGTGCCGACGAGCGCGAGCCGCAGGCTGGCGATCTCCGACACGCGGATCGGGGCTCCGTCCCGGCGAGCGCCGGCGCCCCGCACCGCCTCGAATCGCTCTCCGGTCGCGGAGTTCAGCACGAGCCCGACGCGCGGCCCCGCCGCGTCCGCCGCCGCCAGCGAGACGGCGTACTCGGGATAGCCGTGCAGCCAGTTCGTCGTCCCGTCGAGCGGGTCGATGATCCACCGGATCGTCCCCGGGCGCCCGGGCGCCGCCTGCCCCGGAGCGGCGCCGTCCCCGTCGCACCCGTCCGCCCCCGTCGAGCCCTCCTCCGCGAGGATGCCGTGCCCCGGGAAGCGATGCCGGAGGATCGCGACGATGCGGAGCTCCGCCTCGACGTCGACTTCCGTGACGAAGTCGGAGCGGCCCTTCTCGCTCCAGCGCGAGGGCTCGACTCCGCCGCGCGCCTCCGCGTGCACGGCGGCGGCCGCCTCCGCCGCCTCGCGGGCCGCCGCGAGCAGGGCCGCGTCGTCGGCCTCGGGTCCCGCCGTGTCCGGCTCCGCCGGGGGAACGTCGTGTCGGGGTCCGCTCACTCGCCTCTCGCTTGCTCCCGTTCCGGTTTTCCGGCTACCTTCCCCGCGGCCGACGACCGGCCGACGAGGCCCGGCGCTCGCGGATCATCCACCCCATCGACGACCCCGGCATGACCTCAGGCGACGCCCGCGTGTTCAGCGGCATCCAGCCCACCGGCGACCTGCACCTCGGGAACTGGCTCGGGGCGATCGAGCGATGGATCGAGCTCACCGACCGGTACGAGTGCATCTACGCGATCGTCGATCTCCACGCCATTACGGTGCCGTGCGAGCCGGAGGCTCTCCGCGCCAGCGTGATCGAGGTGGCGGTGGCGCTGCTCGCCGCCGGTCTCGATCCCGACCGCTGCATCCTCTACGTGCAGTCAGACGTGGCGGAGCACGCGCAGCTGGCGTGGCTGCTGAACACGGTCACGCCGCTCGGCGAGCTCACCCGGATGACCCAGTTCAAGGACAAGTCGGAGCGGGTGGAGGCGGTGAGCGCCGGCCTCCTCAACTACCCGGTCCTCCAGGCGGCGGACATCCTCCTGTTCCGGGCGGGGCTGGTGCCGGTGGGCGAGGACCAGCGGCAGCACCTCGAGCTGGCGCGGGAGATCGCGCGCCGCTGGAACGCCCGGTTCGGAGAGCTGTTCCCGGAGCCGCAGCCGCTGATCGGCGCCGCTCCGCGGGTGCTCGGACTGGACGGCGTGACGAAGATGTCGAAGTCGCAGGACAACACGATCCCGATGCTGGCCGGACCGGACGAGCTGTGGTCGGCGGTCCGGACGGCGGTCACGGACCCCGCGCGGGTCCGGAAGGACGACCCCGGCAACCCGAACGTCTGCAACGTGTACGCCCTGCACGCCCACTTCACCGACCCGACCGCGCGCGCGGAGATCGAGGTGCGGTGTCAGACCGCGACGATCGGCTGCGTGCAGTGCAAGCGGCTGCTGGCCGACGCGATCGCGGCCCGACTGGCGCCGGTCCGCGAACGGGCGGCGGAGTTCCGCGCGAGGCCCGCGCTCGTGCGGGAGATCCTCGGCGACGGGGCGGCCCGCGCCCGGGCGATCGCCGGGCCGGTCCTCGCGGAGGCCGGCGAGCGAATGGGGCTCGGCGCTCCGCCCGCCGCCTGAGTCCGTTCCCCGTGCAGGTCGCGAAGGAGGCGGCATGGAGTCCCTGATCGCGTCTCTCCCGTCGTGGCTGCAGGCCCTCGAGCCGGAGGTGCTCGGCCGGCTCCTCCTCGCCACGGTGCTCGGCGGCTCGATCGGCTTCGAGCGGGAGCTCTCCGGGAAGCCGGCCGGCCTGCGGACGAACATCCTGATCTGCGTCGGCGCCACCCTGTTCACGGAGGCATCGCTGCGGGTCGCCGCAGAGTTCGCGACGAACGACTGGATCCGGGCCGACCCGGGCCGGATCGCCTACGGAATCGTCACCGGAATCGGGTTCATCGGCGCCGGCACGATCCTCGTCCTGCGCGGGACGGTGATCGGTCTCACGTCGGCCGCGACGCTCTGGGTGGTCGCGGCGATCGGGCTCACGGTGGGGCTGAGGGACTACGCCACGGCGATCGGCGGCACGGTCCTCGTCCTCCTCACGCTCGCCGTCCTGGCGCGCATCGAGCGGCGGTTCTCGGCGAAGTTCAGCGAGGTGACGCTCCAGAAGCTGAGGGTCGCGTTCGACCCGGGATCCGACGCGGCCGACGCGGTCGAGCGGCTGCTCCGCGAGCGGGGCCTCGACGTCGTCCTCGCGGGTTTCGACCGGGAGCACGGCTCCGCCTCCGTCTCCTGGGGCCTCCGCTGCGCCCTGGCCGAGCGCCACGAGCTGATCGAGCGACTGTCGGAGCTGCCCGGGATCCGGAGCGTCCGTGTCGACTGAGGACGGCCTCGCGCCGGGGACCGCGGGACCCGGAGGCCCCGGCCCGGACGGACGCCGCCGGCTCGTGATCTGGATGCACTCCGACCGCCACCCGACCTGGCGGATCCCCGACGGACTGGTCGAGGCGATCCGGGAGACTGCCGGTCCGGATTGGTCCGTCGAGGCGATCCGGGTTTCCGCCTTCTCCGGGGGGGACGGCGCCGGGCGCGCTCCCGCCCCCGTGCTCGCCGCGGTGGCGGAAGCGGAGGTCTACTTCGGGTTCGGGATCACGCCGGAGATCTTCGGAGCGTCCCCGCGCCTGCGCTGGGCCCACTCGGGTGCGGCCGGGGTCCGCGGCTCGCTGTTCCCCGCCATGCGCGAGGCCGACGTCGTGCTCACGAACTCCGCCGGCGTCTACGCGGACCCGCTCGGCGAGTGGGCGATCGCCACGATGCTGCACTTCGCCCGGGGGTTCGACCTCGCGATCGCGGGAAACCGGAACGGCGGCTGGCCCTACGAGGCGCTGGCGGGTGAGAGGAGCCCGCTGCGGGAGCTGGCCGGCGGTCTCGTCGCGGTGGTGGGCTACGGGGGCATCGGTCGCGCGGTCGGGATGCGGGCCGCCGCCCTCGGGATGCGGGTGTGGGCCGTGCGCGCTCGACCCGGCCGCACGCCGCTGCCGGAGGTCGAGCGCCAGCTGGGGCCCGAGGCGCTCTGCGAGGCGCTGGAGGCGGCGGACTTCGTCGTCCTCGCGCTGCCCGAGACGTCGGACACGAAGGACCTGCTCGGGGCCCGCGAGCTCGCCCGGATGCGCCCAGACGCCGTCTTGATGAACCTGTCCCGGGGTGGCATCGTGGACGAGGCGGCGCTCGCCGACGCCCTGCGCGCCGGCGCGCTGCGCGGAGCCGCCCTCGACGTGTTCCGGGAGGAGCCGCTGCCCCCGGAGAGCCCGCTGCGCGAGCTGGACAACGTGCTGATCACACCGCACACGGGCTCGATCACCCCGCGATTCTGGGAGAGGCAGGGCGCGCTCATGCTCCGGAACATCGGCCACTGGAAGGCCGGGCGGCCGCTCGAGAACCGGGTCGACAAGGAACGGGGCTACTAGTGCAGCGACTCATCAAGGCGGCCGTGGACCGCGGGGCGACGGTCCTGCACATCAAGGCGGGCGACGTGTTCCGCGCCCGCATCGACGGGCAGGTCGTGAAGCTCTCGAGCCAGGTGTTTACGCCGGAGGAGACCCGGAAGATCGCGCTCCGGCTGATCTCGAGCGAGCGGGACCGCGAGCGGATCGACGAGATCGACGACTACGACACGTCGTGGGAGCTGGCGGGGGTCGGGCGCTTCCGCATCAACCTGCTGCGCCAGCGCGGCTCGTTCATGATCGTGATGCGGGTCATCCCGTGGAAGGTCCCGTCGCTCGAGGAGCTCTACCTTTCCCCGGTGCTCGGCGAGATCGCGGAGCTCGACCACGGCCTCGTTCTCGTGACCGGCGGCGTCGGGTCCGGGAAGAGCACGACCCAGGCGGCGATGATCGGGTGGATCAACGGGCGGCTCCGGAAGCACATCGTCACGCTCGAGGACCCGATCGAATACCTCCACGACGACGAGCTGAGCACCGTCACGCAGCGGGAGGTGGGGGTCGACACCGTCTCGTTCCGGAGCGGACTGCGGGCGGCGATGCGCCAGGACGCCGACGTGATCCTGATCGGCGAGATGCGCGACCGCGAGACGATGGAGACGGCGATCCGCGCGGCCGAGCTCGGGCAGCTCGTGATCACGACGATGCACTCGCCGACCGCCGTCGGCGCCCTGCACCAGCTGCTGGCCGTGTTCCCGGAGGAGGAACGGGAGATCGGCCGCCTGCGGGTCGCCGACACCCTGCGGGCCGTGATCGCCCAGAAGCTGCTTCCGCGCAAGGACTCCGACCGGGCGATCCCGGCGGTCGAGATCCTCCGGATCACGGGCGCCGTGCGCGACTGCATCCTGCACGCGAAGCCGAGCGAGGAGATCACGAGCCTGATGGAGCTCGGGGCCACGGCCTACGGGATGCGGACGTTCCAGCAGCACCTGCAGAGCCTGGTCGAGATGGGAATGGTGGAGTACGAGACCGCGAAGGCGGCCGCCAGCAGTCCCAGCGACTTCGAGCTGATGATGCAGACCCTGGCGGACGACCGGCACGGGCGGCTCGACGAGGCGCCGGGGAGGGAGGGTCGAACGTGACGCTCGAGGGGATCTACCTCCCGGTCACGACGCCGTTCGACCCGTCGCTCGGGGAGCTCGACCTCGGCGGGTTCGCCCGGAACCTCGCGGCATGGTCCGCGCACCCGGTCGCCGGCGTGCTGATCGCGGGGTCGACCGGCGAGGCGCCCCTGCTCGACGATGCGGAGCTGCTCGCTCTGGTCGAGCGGGCCCGCGAGACCGTGGGCGACCGGCTCCAGGTCCTGGCGGGGACCGGCGCCGAGTCGACCCGCGCCACGATCCGCCTGTCACGGGAGTGCGCGTCCGCAGGCGCCGTCGCCGTTCTCGTCCGTCCGCCGGCTTACTTCCGGGACCGGATGACGCCGGAGGCGCTGCGGCTGCACTTCCTCGAGGTGGCGGACGCCTCCCCGGTCCCGGTGATCCTGTATCACGTCCCGAAGTTCGTTCCGGTCGGACTCGAGCCGGAGCTCGTGGGGGAGCTGGCCGGACACGGAAACGTGATCGCGGTCAAGGACTCCTCGGGGGACATCCACAACCTGGGCGCCCTGTGCGCGGCCTGCGGCGACCGGGCCCGGGTCCTCGTCGGGGCCGGGACCCATCTCTACCCCGGTCTCGCGATCGGGGCGGTCGGCGGGATCGTGGCGGTCGGGCTGCTCGCTCCCGGGGCCACGTCGTCCCTGTTCGAAGCCTGGCAGGCCGGTCGCGCCGCGGAGGCGGGACGTCTCCAGGAGCGCATCGGGCCGCTTCACAAGAGAGTGGTCGGGCATACGGGCGTGCCCGGCATCAAGCACGGCCTCGACCTGCTCGGCATGGTCGGCGGCCCCCCGCGGCCGCCGCTCGTGGCCCCGTCCGGGGCCGCCCGGAGGCAAGTGGCCGACGCGCTCGCGTCGGCGGGGCTCCTCGACCGCGACGCTCCGTCCGGAGGCTGAATGTTCCAGGACACGACCCGCTGCATCGTGATCGTCGGCGCCCAGTGGGGCGACGAGGGCAAGGGCAAGATCACCGACGTGCTGGCCGAGCAGGCGACCCTGGTCGCCCGGTACCAGGGGGGAGCGAACGCGGGCCACACCGTGCTGGTCGAAGCGGAGGAGTTCATCCTCCACCTCATCCCGTCCGGCGCGCTCTACCCGTCTGTCCGCTGCGTGCTGGGCAACGGCGTCGTGATCGATCCCTGGACCCTGCTCGCCGAGATCGAGGCGCTGGAGGGGCGCGGGATCGCGATCCGGGAGCGTCTCCTGATCTCCCGGCGCGCCCACCTGGTCCTGCCGTACCACCGGATGCTCGACGGGGCCCGCGAGAACCTCCGGGGCGAGGGGCGGATCGGGACAACGATGCGGGGCATCGGTCCGGCGTACCGCGACAAGGTCGCCCGGGCCGGCGTGCGGGTGTGCGACCTCGAGGACCTCGACGCCAACCGGGCGCTGATCGAAGAGGGCTGCTCCGCCGCGAACATGCTGCTCGAGCGCTGGGAGTGCGACGAGCGGGCGGACCCGTCCGCGATCGTCGACGGCCTGGCGGCCGTGGCGCCGACGATCCTGGCGCTCGCGGGGGACAGCGGCGAGGCGATCCGGACGGAGCTCGGCGCCGACGGGCGCGTCCTCCTCGAGGGCGCCCAGGGTTCGCTGCTCGACGTCGACCACGGCACCTATCCCTACGTGACCTCGTCGAACACGACGGCGGGAGCCGCCGCGGCGGGGGTCGGGATCGGGCCGACCCTGATCAGCGGCGTGCTCGGAGTCGTGAAGGCGTACACGACCCGGGTCGGGAACGGCCCCCTCCCGACCGAGCTCCTGGGCGAGGAGGCGGACCGGCTGCGGAACCTGGGGGCCGAGTTCGGCGCGACCACCGGGCGTCCGCGGCGACCGGGCTGGTACGACGCCGTCGTCGTCGGGCACGCCGCCGCCGTCAACGGGCTCACGGCGCTCGCCGTCACCAAGCTCGACGTGCTGGACTCGTTCTCCGAGCTCCGGCTCGGCATCGCGTACGAGCTCGACGGGCGCCGATCGGACCGGTTTCCCGACAGATCCTCGGACATCGAGCGGGCGCGCCCCGTCTACGAGACCGTGCCGGGCTGGGGCGCGCAGACGGAGGGATGTCGGACCTGGGAGGCCCTCCCGGGGGCGGCCCGGGCGTACCTCGAGCGGATCGAGGCGCGGTCGGGGGTCCCGATCCGGTACGTCTCGGTGGGCTCGTCCCGCGACCAGATCGTGAGGGTCGCGTCCCATCGCGTTGCCTGATTTCCGCCTCCAGCGTATACTTCTCGGCTCCCGGTGACCCGGACCGCGGCGCGCGGGCCGGCGCCGGCGGGACGCGAGCGCGACTTCGCCGCATCGCGTCCTTTGATTTTCGGGACGCGTCCGCGGCCGGCCGCGCGCCGCCGCGGGAGGAGCGGAGGGACGTGTTCGAGCAGCTCGGCGAGAGACTCGACGGGGTATTCCGCGGCCTGAGGAGCCGCGGCGTGCTCACGGCGCCGATGCTCCGCGACGGCCTCCGGGAGGTCCGGCGGGCACTGCTCGAGGCCGACGTGAACTACCACGTGGCCCGGGACTTCCTGCGGCGCGTGGAAGAGCGGGCGCTCGGCGAGGACGTCCTGAAGTCGGTGAAGCCGGGCGACCAGGTCGTCAAGATCGTGCACGACGAGCTGGTCGAGGTCCTCGGCGGCGAGGACGGCGCGGCGGGGCTCGTCGAGGCGAAGGTGCCGCCGACGGTGGTAATGCTCGTGGGGCTCCAGGGCTCGGGGAAGACGACCACCGCGGCGAAGCTCGCGCGGCGCCTCATGCAGGGCGGGCGGCGTCCCGTCCTCGTGGCCTGCGACCCGTACCGCCCGGCGGCCGGCGAGCAGCTGGCGACGCTCGGCGCGTCGATCGACGTTCCGGTGGCGCACGAGCCGGGCGCGAAGGACGTGGCGGCGGTGGCGCGGCGGGCCGTCGATGCCGCGCGGCGCGAGGGCCGGACGCACGTGATCCTCGACACGGCCGGACGGCTGCAGGCCGACCGCGCTCTGATGGACGAGCTCGCGTCGCTGAAGAAGGCGGTCGGGCCGGACGAGGTCCTGCTCGTGGCGGACGGCATGACGGGCCAGGAGGCCGTGCGGATCGCGGAGGGCTTCCACGAGGCGGTGGGGATCACGGGCGTGGTCCTCACGAAGATGGACGGCGACGCCCGCGGCGGCGCCGCGCTCTCGATCCACGGGGTGCTCGGCGTCCCGGTGAAGCTCGTGGGCGTCGGCGAGCGGCTCGAGGACCTCACGGCCTTCGAGGCGAAGCGGATGGCGGGCCGGATCCTCCAGATGGGGGACATCGTCGGGCTGGTCGAGAAGGCGCAGCAGACGATCGACGCCGAGACGGAGAAGCGGTTCGAGAAGAAGCTGCTCGGGGGCGAGGAGTTCGACCTCGAGGACTTCCTGCAGGCGGTCAAGCAGATCCAGAAGATGGGTCCGCTGGAGGGCCTGCTGAAGTTGATCCCGGGCGTAAAGCCGAAGATGCTCGAGGGGGTCGAGGTCGACCCCCGGCGGATCCGGCACATGGAGGCGATCGTGCTCTCCATGACGCCCGAGGAGCGCAGGCGACCCGAGCTGATGAACGGGTCGCGCCGGGCGCGAGTCGCCCGGGGCTCCGGTCGGCCGGTGCACGAGGTGAACCGGCTGCTGAAGCAGTTCAAGGAGATGCGGAAGACGATGAAGCAGATGCGGAAGCTGGCGCCCCGCCTCGCGGCGGGCGGCGGGCTCCCGGGCCTGCCTCGCTGAGCTCTTCCGACGGCGTTCGGGGCCTCGGCGGCGCGAGACCGCCGCGGCCCGGTGAGCAGGACGGCGAAAGCCCGCAACAGGACGACGGACAGGAATGCCCACGACGATTCGACTGCAGCGTACGGGCCGAAAGGCGCAGGCCTCGTTCCGCATCGTCGTCTCCGACTCGGCCGAGTCGCGTGACGGCCCGGCGATCGAGACGATCGGGACGTACAACCCGCGGACCCAACCTTCCCTGATCCGGCTCGACGCCGCGGCGGCGCTCGGCTGGCTCCACCGGGGCGCGATGCCGAGCGACACCGTGATCTCGATCTTCCGCAAGACCGGGGTGTGGCAGAAGTTCCAGGCCGGCGAGGCCGCGGACACGCTCGAGGAGCCGGTGATCGAGCTCGGGCCGCCGGCGGACGCGCGCCACACGTCGAAGCGGGCGGCGATGGCGGCGGAGGCGCAGAAGGAGCTGGCGAAGCGCCGCGTCGAGGAGAAGGCCGCGGCCGAGGTGGCGGCGAAGAAGGCCGCCGAGGCGGCCCGGAAGAAGAAGGCCGAGGAGAAGGCCGCCGCGGAGGCCGCCGAGGAGGCCGCCGCCGAGAAGACCGAGGTCGAGGCGTCCGCCGAAGCCGGGTCGGACGACGCGCCCGCGGCCGAGGCGACGGCCGACGCTCCCGCGACGGAGACGGAAGCTGCTCCCGCGGACGAGCCGTCGGCCGGGGAAGCTTCGGAGCCGAAGGAGTAGGCTCCCGTCCGGCGAGTCGGCCGGGCGGCGCGGACCGTGAGGATCGTGGTGGCGCGCCTGCTGCGCGCGCACGGGCTCGCCGGCGAGGTGCTCGCCGGCCTTTCGACCTCCGACCCCGAGGCCCTGTTCGGCGAGGGCCGCGTGTTCCGGGTCGAGGGCGAGAGGCCGGAGTCGGTCCCGGCGGAGCTCGTCCTCGAGACGGCGCGCCCGCACAAGGGAGGCCTCCTGCTCCGGTTCCAGGGGCGCGAGACCCGGGAGGCCGCGGACGAGCTGCGGGGACTCGAGCTCGCGGTGCCCGAGGACGCGCTGAGGCCGCTGGACGCGGACGAGTTCTTCCTCCACCAGCTGGCGGGACTCGAGGCTTGGCGTGCGGAGGGCGGCCGGATCGGGCCGGTGATCGACGTCTACGAGCTGGGCGGGCAGGTGCTGCTCGGCATCGAGTCGGAGGGCCGGGAACGCCTGGTGCCGTTCCGGCGGGAGATCGTGACCCGGGTCGAGCTCGAGGCCGGTCGGGTGTGGATCGACCCGCCGCCGGGCCTGCTGGAGCTGTAGGCGGTCGGGAGCCGGAACGCGGTCGGAGGGCACCGTGCGGATCAACATCCTGACGATCTTCCCGGCGTTCTTCGAGGTCCCGCTCGCGACGAGCATTCTCGGCCGGGCGGCCGAGGCGGGGGTCGCGCGGTACCGGGTCGTGGACCTGCGGGCCTACACGCACGACCGGCACCGGACGGTGGACGACGAGCCGTACGGAGGCGGCGCCGGCATGGTGATGAAGCCGGAGCCGTTCTTCGAGGCGATCGACGACGTGAAGCCGGCGGGCCCGGTCGTGCTGTTGAGCCCGCGGGGCCGGCGGTTCGACCACGACACCGCCGTACGGTACTCGATGGAGGAGGAGCTGACGCTCCTCTGCGGCCACTACAAGGGCGTGGACGAGCGGGTCGCGATCGGGCTCGCGACGGAGGAGCTGTCGATCGGCGACTTCGTCCTCTCCGGAGGGGAGCCGGCCGCGCTGGTGGTCTCGGACGCCGTCGTCCGGCTGCTGCCGGGCGCGATCCGGGACCACGAATCGGCGGCGGGAGACTCGTTCTACGACGGGCCGCTGGCGCCGCCCGTCTACACGCGCCCGGCCGAGTACCGGGGAATGGCGGTGCCGGACGTCCTGCGCTCGGGCGACCACGTCCGGGTCGAGGCGTGGCGGCGCGCCGAGGCGGAGCGGATCACGCGGGAGCGTCGTCCGGAGCTGCCGGGATGGGAAGACTGACACGGAGACGTGTCGTCGGTTAGATTCACGGGCCGGTCGCGACGGGCGGCCCCGCAAGGAGCGGTACAGTGGATCCCAGAATCGCGGAAATCGAGAAGCAGCAGATCCGGACCGATCTGCCGGCCTTCGCGCCCGGCGACACCGTGCGCGTGCTGGTGAGGGTGGTCGAAGGCCAGAAGGAGCGCATCCAGGCGTTCGAGGGGATCTGCATCGCGCGCCGGGGCGCGGGCCTCAACGCGACGTTCACGGTCCGGAAGATCTCGGGCGGCGTCGGGGTGGAGCGGATCTTCCCGGACCACTCGCCCACGATCGCGGGGATCGAGGTGGTGCGGCGCGGGCACGTCCGGCGGGCGAAGCTCTACTACCTGCGCGAGCGCCGGGGAAAGCGCGCCCGCGTGCGCGAGCGGCGCTGGTGGGAGAGCGGCGGGCCCGAGGACGGAGGCACGGCGGAGAGCGACGGGACCGCCGACGTGAAAGACGCGGACGCGTAGCGCCCCGACCGAAAGGACGAGAGACGAATGGCCCGCACGGCTCCCACCGACCTCGAACGGGACGGCTGGGAGCGCGGGCTTCGTCACATCGTGGGGGTGGATGAGGCCGGGTGCGGACCGCTTGCGGGCCCGGTCGTCGCGGCCGCGGTGGCCCTGCCTCCGTTCCGTCGCGCCCCGCGCCGCCTGCACGGAGTGAACGACAGCAAGCTCGTCGGGGCCGCGGACCGGGCGATGCTCGCGGCGGCGATCCGCGAGGTCGCGATCGGGCTCGCGGTCGCGGCCGCCTCGCCGCGCGAGATCGAGCGCCTGAACATCCGGCGGGCGACGGCGCTCGCGATGTCCCGGGCGGTGTCGCGGCTTCCGTTCCCGCCCGACCTGCTGCTCGTGGACGGCCTGCCGGTCCCCGAGCTCGGCGTTCACCAGGCCCTGGTCGGCGGCGACCGACGGTCCCTCTCGATCGCCTGCGCGTCCATCCTCGCGAAGGTCGTCCGCGACGCGCTGATGGTCCGGCTCGACCGTCGGTACCCCGCCTACGGATGGGCGGAGAACAAGGGCTACGCCACGGGCGGGCACCTCTCGGCGATCCGCGAGCACGGTCCGACGCCCCACCACAGGGCGTGGGCGCCGATCCTCCAGCACGAGCTCCTGCTCGAGGCCTGACATGCACTCCGAGCACCTGCGCAACGTCCAGCTCTCGTGGATCGCCTTCGGGTGGTTCGTGGGCCTCGCCGTCGCGACGAGCATCGCCCTCCTGCTGATGGCGAGCGGCCTCGTGAGCCCCGTCGGGCCCGGCACCGGGGTCTGGCTCACGCTCGCCGTGGGCGTGGGCTGGTTCACCGGCGGGTTCACGACCGGGTTCCGGACGGCGGCCGCCCCGATCCTGCACGGCGCCGCGATCGCCCTGTTCACGTTCGTCGTGTGGTTCCTGCTCAACCTGCTGTTCGGGGGGCTGACCACCGGCGCGAGCGCTTGGGAGCTGCTCGGGGCGCGCTCGACCGCGCTGGCGCTCCTCGAGCAGGGAGTGGCGGCGATCGCCGGCTGCTGGGCCGGCTACCGCTACGCGCCGCTCCGCGTGGAGTGAGCCCGGGAGGCGGGACCCGGGCGGCGGGGCGGGAGAGGGCGGCGACCTCCTGTCCGCTCTGTCACGGGCGGCTGCGACCGGGCGACGAGCGGGCGATCGTGCCGGTCAGTCCCGTCGTCTGGCCCGGCGTGGCGGGCCTCGAGGTGCACGCGGGCTGTCTCGCCGCCGCGCGCCGCGGCGCGTTCGAGATCCCGCTCCGCCGCGGCGCGGTCCCCGCGCTCGCCGCCGCGGCGCTCGCATCGCTCCTGGCGCTGACGCTCCTCGTGCTCCGGGCCCTGCTCCCCGGCGACGGGTGGCTCGTCCCCGCCGTCGCGACCCTGATCCTCGCGCCGGCGCTCGGCGTCCTCGCCCTCGTGGCGGCCGCCCGGATGGCTGCGCGGGAGGATGCGCGCGGAGGCCGGACGGCCTAGAATCCCCGGTCGTCGCGCGCCGGCGTCGAAGGGCGGCCGCGGCGCGCGATTCCGTCCCGACCAAGCCACCGGAGGTCCGGATGTCACGTCACCAGGGTCGGCCCCTGCTCCGGGCCCGTATCCTCACGCGGCGCGTGCCGCTCGCGGCCCTCGCGGGGCTCGCGGCGCTCTCCTGCGCATCCGGCTTCGAGAGCGTCCAGTCCGAAAGCCGCTCGAAGCTGTACTTGCTCGAGAAGGGGATGACCCGGGAGCAGGTTCGGGAGGTGATGGGCACCGAGCCGATGGAGTACAACCGGGGGCTGTTCCGGACCGCGGCGATCCCGAACCCCTGGGACGAGGAGGCCCACGTCGTCGGGGGCGAGAGCGTCGAGATCCTCTACTATGTCACGAACATTCAGGACTCCGACGGCGAGATCGGCGACGACGAGCTGACGCCGCTCGTCCTCGTGCAGGGTCGTCTCGCCGGCTGGGGCTGGCCCTTCCTCGAGGCGTTCGAGGCGCGGATCGGTCTCGAGCGCGTGGGGCCCCGCGCGCCGGAGCCGGACGGGGGCTGAGCCGGGCCCGGGAACTGGCGTTCCCTCGAGCACCCGTGCATACATGGAAGCGAGGGGCGCGATCGTCGCGCCTCCTCGCGGGCAGGTCCGGAGCCGGGACCGGCCGCCGCTTCGCGTTCTCCAGCCGGAAGGAGTCCCACCGTGCGCATTCGTGACATCCTCCGCGAGAAAGGGCCGGACGTCTACACGGTCCCGGCCGACCGGACCGTCCACGAGGCGGTCCGCGAGCTCAACCGGCACCGGGTCGGCGCGCTGGTCGTGACCGGACCGAAGGGAGCCGTCGAGGGGATCGTCAGCGAGCGGGACATCCTGCACGCGGCGGCCGCCACCTGGGACGACGAGGGGGACACCCGCGAGCGCCTCCGCGACCGGCCCGTCGCCGATCTCATGACGACCGAGGTGATCGTGGCGACGCCCGACGACGACCTGGACTACGCGATGGGGATCATGACGCAGAACCGGATCAGGCACCTGCCGATCGTGGCGGAAGGGCGGCTGGCGGGAATCGTCTCGATCGGAGACGTGGTCCGGGCGCACCTGCGGGAGACGTCCTACGACAACAAGATGATGCGGGACTACATCCAGCAGGGGGCCATCGCGCCGTAACGCCCCGACGGGCAACCGGATCCGACACCGGCCGGTCCGGTTCCGCACCCTCCGTCCGGGCTCCTCCCGGGGCGTGCCGGTCGGCGTCAGCCTCGCTAGATTGCCCGTCGAGCGGGCCGGATCGCGGCCGAAGTCCTCGCCCGGCTTCCCGCCGCATCCGCCGGAAGGCGCGGACCGGACCCGCTCGATAGGGGCGCCATCCCCCCTCGCGATTCCCCGGCCTTCGGGCCGGAACGGAGGGGTGTATGCTCCGCAAGTCCGCGTTCCGTCTCGCTCTGCTCCTGCCCGTCGCAGCCGCCTGCGGCGGCGACTCGACGGGACCGCCGGCCGACGACCTGGTCGGGACCTGGAACGTGACCGTGGCCGAGCTCGTGAGCGTCGCCAGCCCGAACACGAGGATCGACCTGATCGCGGATCTCGACTACACGGCCACGCTCGTGCTCGAGGCCGACGGGGACTTCATCTTCACCGTCGTCGACCCGGTGGAGGGCAGCATGGGGGGAAGCGGTCACTGGAGCTCGAGCGACGTCCTCGAGATGGAGTTCCTGGCCGGCCAGTTCGACGTGACGTGGCAGTTCGATCTCAACCTGAGCGGTGACACGCTCCGGCTGACCGGCGGCGGCGCCGAGTGGGACTTCGACGACGACGGGATGGAGGAAGACGCCCGGCTGAACATGACGCTGGTCCGCGCCTGAGAGCCGTCCCGGTCGCACCGGGCCGGATGATGACGGACGGGAGGCGGCGGGCGGGATTCCCCGCCTCCCGAGTCCCCGCTATGATGGCACCGAGGCGACCGGGTAGCTCAGTTGGCAGAGCAACGGACTTTTAATCCGTAGGTCGTGGGTTCGATCCCCACCCCGGTCACTCCGCTACTCGCGCCCCCTTTCCGTAGCCAGCCGAAAGGGGGCGCCCTATAATGGTCGTGACCGTTTTCCTTTCTCCCGAAACCGCAGCAGTCCGTCCCGATGCCCGACAGGGAGGCACTGCGGGAAGACCGTCAACTTGAAGTTGAT
>JAWOIN010000008.1:0-5270 GCA_046484665.1 Gemmatimonadota bacterium | reverse complement strand
GACACGGCCGCGGGCCGCGACAGGAACCGCCGGATCGAGGTCGTGATCGACATCCCGAGCGACTGAGGAGAGGTCGCTCGCCTCGGAGGGAGGTCACATGCAGGTCGCCGCCACGCTGCTGCTCGCCGCCCTGCTCGGCGCTCCGCCCGCATCTCCCGCCGACACCGTTCCCCGGGTCCCGATTCCCGCCTCCGCGCTCGAGCTGCGCGGCCCGGTCCGCGCCGGGGAGTACCTGGGGGTCGTCGCGCCTCGCGCGGCCTGGCTCGGACGCGAGACGGGCGAGGCGGAGATCTGGGTCCACCCGCTCAAGGTCGCCCGCGAGCTTCGGCTCGCGTTCAAGGTCCCCGAGTACCGGGACCCGATCCCGGGCGCGAGCGTGGCGCGGACGGTCCGGGTCCGCCCCGAGGGCGCGACGGTCGAGTACGCCCACGCCTCGTTCTCCGTCCGGCAGCACGTGCTCGCGCCGCGGGACGAGCCGGGTCTCCTGGTCCTCCTCGAGGTGGACGCGGCCGGGCCGCTCGAGGTGCTGGTCGAGTTCCAGCCGGTCCTGCAGCTCGCCTGGCCCGGCGGTTTCGGCGGCCAGTACCTCGGCTGGAGCGAGGCCCGGAAGGCGTTCATCCTGTCGGAGAGCCTCCGCCGGCGGAACGCGCTGATCGGCTCGCCCTGGGCGACGGAGGCGACGGCGCACCCGGCGCACCGGCTCGCTGACGCGCCGGCGACGTTCGTGATTCCGGTCGACGCGGCGCGGGCGGCCCGCGAGATGATCCCGATCGTGATCGCGGGCTCCACGTCGGGCCGCGACTCGGCCGTCGCGGCCTACGACCGGATCCTCGCCTCGGCGGCCGGGCTTCCGGGGCGCCTCCACGCCTGGGCGGAGGAGGCGCTCGCGCGGACGGTCCGCGTGGACACGCCCGACGACTCGCTCGACCTCGCCCTCGCCTGGGCGACGGTGAACCTCGAGGAGCAGCGGGTCTGCAACCCCGACCTCGGGTGCGGCTTCGTGGCGGGGTGGGGTCCGTCGGGCACGAGCTTCCGGCCGGGTTTCGGGTGGTTCTTCGGCGGGGACGCGATGATGATCGCGACCGCGATGAACGTGACCGGGCAGACGGACCTCGTCGCCGAGGAGCTCCGCTTCCTCGCCCGCTACCAGCGGGACGACGGGAAGATGCCCCACGAGATCTCGCAGGCCGCGGCGACGATCCCCTGGTTCGAGGAGTACCCGTACCCGTACTACCACGCGGACACGACGCCCTGGTGGATGGTCGCGGTCGCGTCGTACTGGAGGGCCACGGGCGACGAGGAGACGGTCCGGGAGCTGTGGCCGGCCTACCGGAGCGCCTGGGACTGGTTCCGGGCCAACGAGACGGACGGGGACGGCCTTCTCGAGAACACGGTCGCGGGCCTCGCCGCCGTCGAGGTCGGCGAGCTCGGGGCCGGCGTCCACCAGGACATCTACCTCGCGGCGGTCGGGACCGCGGCGCTCGAGGGGACGGTCGAGCTCGCCCGGGCGGTGGGCGACGGGGCGATGGCGGAGGAGGCAGGGCGCCTGGCGGACCGGGCCCGCGCCTCGCTGGACGAGTCGTACTGGCTTCCGGACGAGGGGCACCACGGATTCGCGCTGCTGCGTGACGGCGGGCGCAGCCGTGAGCTCACGGCGTGGGCGGCGGTCGGCGCGATGTTCGGCCTCTACCGCGAGGAGAGGGCCGACGCGACGCTCCGGAAACTCGCCGGCGGCGACGTGGCGGCCGACTGGGGCGCCCGCATGCTCTCGACCCGCAGCCCGCTGTACGACCCGCTGCACTACAACGCGGGCACCGTTTGGCCGTTCGTCACGGGCTTCGTGGGCCTCGGCCACTACCGGTACCGGCGGCCCTGGTCCGGCTATCCGCTCGTCGAGGCCGTGAAGCGGCTCACCTTCGACGGGTCCCTCGGACGGCACCCGGAGCTCCTGTCGGGCCGCTTCTACGCCCCGCTCGACGAGACGGTGCCCCACCAGTTCTTCGCGACGGCATCCCTTCCCTCGATGTTCCTGCGCGGGACGCTCGGCTGGGAGCCCGACGCCCCGAACGGGCGGGCGCGCCTCGCCCCGCAGCTGCCGCCTTCGTGGCCGCGGGTCGAAGTGCGCGGGCTCGCGGTCGGCGACGCCCGGCTCGACGCGACGCTGGAGCGGGCCCCGGGGCGGGCCTCCGTCGCGCTCGCGGCCGACGGAGCGTCGGAGGGAACGGCGGAGGTCGCCTGGACGTGCTTCCTCCCGGCCGGCGCCCGCGACCTGCGGGCCCGCGTCGACGGGACGGAGGTCGCGATCGACGGACCGGCGGCGCGCCGGGAGGGCGCCCTGACGCTCGTCCTCCCCGGCGATGGCGCGGACCACGCCGCCGAAGTCACGTGGGAGGGCGGGCTCGAGGTCGACCCGCCCCTCGCGGCGCCGCGGCCGGGCGACGAGAGCCGGGGGGCGCGCGTCCTCGCCTTCGAGGCGGCCGGCTCGGGCTGGGCGCTCTCCGTCGAGGGCCCCGCGGGCTCGGAGGCCGATCTCCGGCTGGTCGGGGAGCGCGTCCGGGTCGACCCGTCCGGGCGGGCCGGAGGCGGCGAGGCGTCGGTCGGCCCCCGGGACGGGTCGACCGCGCGGACGCCGCTCCGGGTGCGCTTCCCGGCCGGCGCCGGCCGGACATCCCTCGTGGTGCGGCTGTCCCCCGCGGGCTGAGTCCCGCGGGCCGAGGGGAACATGCGCCCGGTCTTTCCGTACCGATAGGCACGCATGGACGAACGAAGGGGCGCCCGGCCGACTCGCGCGGCGCGCCCTGCCCGCCAATCCGGAAGGAGACCGATATGGCCCATCCCTACGCGCTTCCCGAGCTCGGTTACGCCTACGACGCGCTCGAGCCCCACTTCGACGCCCGCACCATGGAGATCCACCACACGAAGCACCACCAGGGCTACACGAACAACCTCAACAAGGCGCTCGAGGGCCACGCGAAGCTGCAGAAGTACTCCGCGGAGCAGCTCCTCTGGAGCTTCGACTCGCTGCCGGAGTCCCTGAAGACGGCCGTCCGCAACAACGGCGGCGGGTACGTGAACCACAAGCTGTTCTGGGCCGTGATCTCGCCGGGCGGGCCCGACGGCCCCGAAGGCCTCGCGGCGGAGAAGATCGACGCCGCGTTCGGCTCGCTCGACGCCTTCAAGGAGAAGCTCACGGCGGCGGCGGGCTCCCGCTTCGGCTCCGGCTGGGGCTGGCTCGCGGTGAACTCGTTCGGCGAGCTCGAGGTGTTCTCGACCGCGAACCAGGACAGCCCGCTGATGGACGGCTACGTGCCGGTGCTCGGCGTCGACGTCTGGGAGCACGCCTACTACCTGAAGTACCAGAACCGCCGCGCGGACTACCTCGAGGCGTTCTGGAACGTCGTGAACTGGGACGTGGTGGGCGACAACCTCGCCCGGGCGATCGGCGGCGCGGCGCCGCTGATGAAGTCGCTCGAGAATCTCGGCAAGGAGATCCGGAAGTGGGCGGACAAGCTCTGAGACCCGCCCCCGGGCGCGCGGCGCGGGGCCCGCTTCGGCGGGCCCTTCGCGCATCGGGGCGGAACCGAGCGCTCGCGGCCGGGCTCGCCGGCGCCCTCGTCCTGCCGGTCGCCGCGCCGACCGGTCTCGGCGCGCAGGAAACGCTGGAGCCCGCGGTCACGCGGCAGGAGAGCGGCGTCTCCGTCCTGCTGCAGGCCGTGAGCCCGGTGAGCGACGCCGTGGCCTGGGTGAGCGGCCACGGCGGGACCTGGCTCCGGACTCTCGACGGGGGGCAGACGTGGCGGGGCGGGATCGTGCCCGGCGCGGACACCCTGCAGTTCAGGGACGTCCACGCCCTCTCGGCGGACACGGCCTGGCTGCTGTCGGCGGGCCCCGGCGACATGTCCCGGATCTACCGGACGACCGACGGCGGCGCGTCGTGGACCCTCCAGTGGACGAACCCCGAACCGGAGGGGTTCTACGACTGCCTCTCCTTCTTCGACGGCCGCCGCGGTCTCGCGTACGGGGACGCCGTGCGCGGAGAGCTCCGCGTCCTGCGGACGGAGGACGGCGGGGAGACGTGGAGCCTCGTCCCCGCCGGTCGCCTGCCCGAGGCGCAGCCCGGAGAGGGAGGCTTCGCGGCGAGCGGGACCTGCGTCGAGCTCCGGAGCCCCGACCTCGCCTGGATCGGCACCGGCAACGCGGGCACGGCGCGGGTGCTCCGCTCCGAGGACGGCGGCGGCTCCTGGACCGCGTCGGCGACCCCGGTGGCCGCCGGGGAGGCGGCGGGCATCACCTCGCTCGCCTTCCGGGACGACCGGCACGGGATCGCGGTGGGCGGCGACCTCGCGCGGCCGGCCGGGGAGGCCGTGAGGGTGACGACGACGGCGGACGGCGGCGCGACGTGGACCCCGGCCGGATCGCTCCGGATCGGCGGGCCCGCCTACGGGGGCGCGTGGGTGCCGGGCGCCTCGAGTCCGACGGCCGTGATCGTCGGGCCCGGCGGGGCCGACTGGTCGCCGGACGGCGGCGCGACCTGGCGGGCGCTCGACGACCGCTCCTGGTGGGGGATCGGCTTCGCCTCGCCCGATGCCGGCTGGCTGGCCGGGCCCGACGGGCGGATCGCGAAGCTGGCCTTCCGGTGAGCCCCTCCGGACCGCGAGCCGGTCCTCCCGGCCTCGAGCCCGCCCGCCGGCCCCGCCCCGCGCCTGAAACCGGCCACGCCCCGCTTCCGTAGGGTGAGCCAACGGAACGGGGCCCGTCGCTGTCCAACGGAATGAGAGCGGGCCGCGGAAGGCGACGACGAGGATCGGGAACTCAGGGGGGCGGGACGATGAACGGGCGGATGGAGATACGGGAGATCCTGGGGATGCTGGGAACGCTGGCGGCTCTTTCGCTCGCCGCGAACGCGCTCCAGACGGTCGGGGCCGACGCGGCGCAGGGACGGGACCTGCCCGTGGAGGTGCGCGAGGCCCCGGTCGAGGTGCACGTCGCGCCGCCGGACACGTCGCCGGAGCTCCCGGTCGACGAGGCCCGCCTGGTCCGACCGGAGATGACACCGCCCCCTCTCCGGTGCCCGCCGCTCCCTGAGCCGTGGATGAGGGAGCGGCTGCCCGGATGCGGGACGGTCCTCGCCTGACGCGACGTCCGCGACCCGACGGCTGACGAAGGGCGCCCGCCCGAGCGACGGCGGGCGCCCTCTTTTCATCCGGCCGCTTCCCCGTGCCCCGTCTCCCCGGCCCGTCGGCTTCCCGTCCTCTCGCCCGTCGACGGCT
>JAWOIN010000077.1:0-3179 GCA_046484665.1 Gemmatimonadota bacterium | reverse complement strand
GACCCCGTCGCGGTGAGCGTCGCGACCGTCACGGACGGGACGTTCCGGGAACCGATCCTCTACGCCTTCCAGGGCTTCCCGGCGGGAATCGGGACGGGCGGGACTCGAACCGTGAATCCGCCCTACGACCCCCAGGCCTTCGCCTTCGGGGCCGCCGGCACCGTCGCGCCGGGCACGTACTCCGGCACGCTCACCGGCACGACGAGCACCGCGGGCACGATCTCCGTCCCGATGACCGTGATCGTCCAGGCGCTTCCGGTGATCGACGCGATCACCCCGCCCGCGTTGTCCGCGGGGAGCCGCGAGAACCTCCTGCGGATCACGGGGCGCAACTTCCACCCCGCCGCCGCGATCACGTCGAACCATCCCGCGGTGCAGGTGGTGGAGTCGCGCGTCCTCACGCAAACGACGGCCGAAGTCGTCGTGTCGGCGCGTCGCGACGCCGCTCCCGGCGCGTACCGGCTCGACATCCGGAACCCGGACGGGAGCACGAGCGCCCGCGGGGCGATGCTGACGCTCCATCCCCCGAACTCGATGTCCGGCCCCCTCGCCGTGACGGGCGTTCGGCTCGTCTCCCCGCGGCCGTGGCAGGTGGTCGCCGAGGGCGAGGCTCTCCACCCTCGCGCGCTCCTCGCGACGTCCGGCATGGGGACGGTGGTGGGGACGTGGGTGCTGGACGGGACCCCCTTCGAGCGCTTCACCCGCGTCGTCTCCGGAGGGCAGCCCGTTGAGGTGCGCGCCACGATGCCGATTCCGGTCTCGTTCACGGGAGAGCACCGACTCGAGCTGGTGCTCGAAAACCCCCGCACCCTCCCGCCCCAGGGTGTCACCTTCCTCCAGGCGACAGAATCGCGCTCGGCGCTGCGCGTGCTCGTACCGGACGAATCGGGCCGGGTCGCTCCGGCCTCACCCCGCTTCCGGTGGAGCCTCGTTCCGGGCGCTTCGGGATACGAGATCGAGGTGCGCTACCGGGCACGGGGTTCTTCCCCGGCTTCGCCCTGGACGGTCGTGCGTCGACGCGTCAGCGACGCGGCCTGGCGACCCGAGCAGGTGCTCGTCGAGACGCTCGGCGAAACCGAGAGTGCCTTCCGCGTGAAGGCGGTCTTCCCGGGAGAGGTAGACGGGGAGCCGACGGAGTGGCGGACGTTCCGCCTCGAACGTGCCGAGTCCGGTGAATCGGTCCGGTCGGGCCCGTCGAGCGGAGTTTCCGGAGAAGGCGAGCGAGCCGGGGAAGTCCCTGGCGATGAGCCGACCCCGGCGAGGTGGAGCGGTCCTGCATCGACCCATGAGCGGGCATCGGACCCGGCCACGGCGCTCGCACCCGACGGCAGGCACGGTGAGTCGGACGACGGGTTCGATCGCCAGGGACAGGAGGGTGCGAGCCTCCGCCCCGCGGAGTATCTCCCGCCCGCGGCCATCCTCAGGCCCGGGGCGGACATTCGGCCCGACCCACCCCGGAGGATCGAGCACGGAAGCTCCGCCGGTCGGCCAGGCCAGGAGTTCGCGGGCGTGCCGGGCCGCGAGGTCGATCTCGTCCTCGACCTGACGACGGCCGCGAGCTCGTCCGAGGCGCCGGGACCGTCCGCGCTCACCCGGCTCCAGCTTTCCACCCGGGTGGATGCCCGCACCGGGCGCTTCGAGCAGCAGCTCACGGGGGACTTTTCCGCCAGCCAGCATCTGGACGACCCGTGGCACTCGCACGGAGAGGGAGAGAACTGGATCGCCCGCATGGGTGCCGTGGAAGGTGCGATCCGGCCCGAGGCGATCATCGGGTTCTCGCCGCCCTCCTTTCTCGACGGGAGCGAGCTCCTCAGCGTCTTCACCTCGGGCGGCGGAGTGCAGGGAACGGTCCGTTCCGCCGCGGGCCGCGTCTCCTACTATCGATCCGCCCGGTTGGGCGCGAGCGGCAATCCGGCCTTCCCGGACCCGAGGGTCGACGCGGCGGCGTACGAGGCCGGGAGCGACGACGGTCGCTATCTCGTGCGGGCGACGACGCTCCGCGTCACGGAACTGCCCATCGACGCCTTCTCGGCCGGCGGGCGCGGCGAGGCGTGGGGCATGCTGGCGAGCGCGACCCTCGACCCGCGACTCGAGTTCACGGGCGAGGTAGCGACCGGCGAGTTCAGCCCCGGGGAAGGCGCGCTCGACGAGGAGCGGGACGGCACCGCCCTTCGCCTCTCGGCCCGCGGTGCGGCGGGGACGCTGGGCTACTCCGTCACCCTCGGCCGAACCGGTGCCGGGTTCGTGAACCCCGCGAACCCCGGCTTCACGCCGGCCGGCACGGGCGCGCGGACGCGGGCGGAGCTTTCCCTGAGCAACACCTTCTTCGGGCGCGCGTCGGTGAACGGGATCTACAACCACGGCCGCGGCGGCTCGGCCGGGGCGATCGGTGACCCGCGCACGATCGAGAACGGGGCGAACGTCACGGTCTCGGTGCCGGCGACGTCGCGCGTTTTCGTCAGCCTCGCGGCGAACGTGACGGGCCAGCGGGGCGACGCGATCGAGGCGCTGGAGCTTCCCGCCACGGAGCGGACGCAGAAGGGACTCTCGCTCTCGGTCATGGAGACCCTCGGGGGGATCAGTCTCAGTCAGAGCGTCGGCGTCCAGGATCTCGCCGACTCCGGCCAGCCGTGGGCCGATCAGCGGGTGACCGACGTGCAGCTCGGCGCGTTCGGCTCGCTTCACCCGCTCGTCGACCTCTCCAGCACGGTCTCCACCTCCCGCGTCTCGGGGTCCCCCGAGCTCGGCGGGTCCCGGTACCTCCTCTTCTCGCTCCACCCCTCGGTGTCCCTGGGGGACACCGGCCTCCGCCTCACGCCCCGCGCGGCATACACGAAATCGAGCAGCGACGCCGGGGGCGACTTCCGGACGACGCAGTACCAGGTATCCGCACGCTGGACGGCGCCCTGGGAAGCCGTGCCCCTGACCCTCGAGCTCTCCAGCGACTTCAACCGCACCCGGAGCGACGCGGACGTCGAGCGTCCGCCCTTCGTTCACCAGACGCGGATCTCGGCCGGCCTGAAGTGGCAGACGGGCCGTGCATGGTGAGCCGTATGCGTGCACCCGTGACACCCACGCGGAGATTCCGATGACACGATCCTGCCTCTTCCCGGTCCTCCTCGCCGCGACCTTCGCCGCGCTCCTCGCCCCCCTGGGCGCGAGCGGGCAGTTCCTCAAGA
>JAWOIN010000035.1:0-27219 GCA_046484665.1 Gemmatimonadota bacterium | reverse complement strand
GCTCCGCCTCGAGCGTGGCGACGAAGTCCTCCAGCGACACCCCCTCCTCCCCCACCACCGTCATCATCTGCCGCGCCTCGTTCGCCCTCCGGAGCAGCGCCCGCGCCGCCGCCGCCTTCTCCGGCGCCACCACCCCGGCGTACTTGCTCCACGACTCCAGCGGGTCGATGGCCGGGAACCGGCGCGCGGAGGCCCGTTCGTTCGACAGCCCGTGGAAGGCCCCCACCACCTTGAGCGTGGCCTGCGTCACGGGCTCCTCGAAGTTCCCCCCCGCGGGACTCACCGTTCCGCCGATGGTCAGCGTGCCGATCCGGCCGTCGCGCAGCTCGAGCGCGCCCGCCCGTTCGTAGAACGCCGCGATCCGGCTCTCGAGGTAGGCGGGGAACGCCTCCTCGCCCGGAATCTCCTCGAGCCGCCCGGACAGCTCGCGCATCGCCTGCGCCCAGCGGGATGTGGAGTCGGCGAGCAGGAGCACGTGGAGACCCATCTGCCGGTAGTACTCCCCCATCGTCACGGCCGTGTAGACCGACGCCTCCCGCGCCGCCACCGGCATCGCGGACGTGTTGCAGATGATGATGGTCCGCTCCATGAGCGTCCGGCCCGTGCGGGGGTCCTGGAGCGCCGGAAGCTCCCGGATCGTCTCCACCACCTCCCCCGCCCGCTCCCCGCACGCGGCCACGATCACCACGTCCACCTCCGCGTGCCGCGACGTGATCTGCTGGAGCACCGTCTTGCCCGCGCCGAACGGGCCGGGGATGCAGTACGTGCCGCCGCGGGCCACGGGGAACAGGGAGTCGATGATGCGGACGCGCGTGACGAGCGGGTCCGTCGGCATCAGCCGGCGGCGAGCGAAGGCGAGGGGCACCTTCACGGGCCAGCGCTGCTGCATCCGGACCTCGTGCTCGACGCCCTTCGCGTCCCCGAGCAGGGCCACCACCTCCGTCACCGGGTAGTGCCCCGGCTCCGCCACCGAGGCCACCGTGAACCGGCCCTGCCACGCGAGCGGGACCATGATCGCGTGCTCGACGATGCTCTCGGGGACGGACCCCAGAACGTCGCCCGCCTGGACCACGTCGCCGGGTCGGGCGCGCGGGGTGAAGCGCCAGCGCCGCTCCTGGGGAAGCCCGGGGAGCAGCTCCCCCGCCTTCAGGAAGAAGCCGGACGAGCGCGCCAGCTCCGGCAGCGGGTTCTGCAGCCCGTCGTAGATCTGACCCAGCAGCCCGGGTCCGAGCGTCACCGAGAGCAGCTCGTGGCCGAACTCCACTCGATCGCCGACCCGGAGTCCCCGGGTCTCCTCGAACACCTGCAGCTCGGCGTGACGCCCCCGCACCCGGATCACCTCGCTGGTCAGGCGGGCTCCGTCGGAGCGGCAGCAGTGGGCGACCGAGCTCTGGACGATCTCGCCCTCCGCCTCCACCGCCACCATGTTGCCGAACACCGCCCGGATCGCCCCGATCATGACTCGTCGCCTCCCGCCGAGCGCTGCCAGCGGTGGGCCAGGACGAGCTTGGCCGCGTAGGCGGCGAACTCGTCGTCGCCGAAGGAGTACCGCGGCTCGTGCTGCTCCACCCACCGCCATCGCAGCGCGATCAGCTCCCGCAGGCCGCCGAGCGGGTCCGGGAAGGCCGCCAGCGCGGCGACCACGGCATCCGCCGCGGCCCCGTCCCCGCCCTCGAGGTCGCGGGCCACTACGTGGCGCGCGGGATCCAGCCCGAGGACGCGCGCCCGCGCCACGGCCAGCGCGTTGCGCACCGCCACCTCCGACCCCACCCACTCCTGGAGGAAGGCGCTCCCCAGCCGCCGGGCCAAGGCGTCCGCCCACCGGTAATAGGAGCTCCAGACCACATCGGCGGGGGTGCGAAGCCCTCCGGCGACCTCGGGCGCGTCGTCGGACCCGGCAACGGACGTCGGGAGGTCGTCGGGGAGGGGCGCGGTGCCGAGCGCCTGCTCCGGAGTGAGGACGGCGGGGGTCGGCGTGGCGAGCTCGCCGGCCAGCGCGGCCTCCCGCTGCAGCAGGTCGTCGGAGAGGACCACGCAGCGGACCAGCGCCCGGGCGCGGCCCCGGGGCACCCGCTCCATCAGCTCCGCGAGGCTCAACGGCGGCGCGGCGGCCGGGGGATCCAGCGCGGGCAGCGCAGTGAGCAGAAAGTACGCGTCGGCGCCCATGGCGTCGGCCGCCTCCCGCTCACCCGCCCCGGCGGCCGCGCACGCGGGCCTTGCCGGTCGACGCCGGGCGCGCCTCGGTCGGAATCGTCCGCCCCGGCAGGGCCGTCCCCGCCACCAGCTCCCGCAGCGCCGGGCGGACGAGTCCCATCAGCGTCTCGACCACCGAGTCGACGCTGACTTCGACCGTGCCGTCGCCCATTCGGTACTCGAAGCCGGCTTCTTCGAGGGTGGCCGAGAGCACGGGGGCCGCGCTGTTCCCCGCGATGCCGGCAGCCAGCTCCCGTACCCACCACGCTTCGAGCGCGTCGCCCAGACTCCGCGGGACCCGGACCTCGGTCGGACGGCCGGCGGCGTCCGCCTGCGCGTACGCCCTGACCACCTCCTTCAGGAGCGACGCCACGACGTCCGGGTCGGCGAGCCGGGATTCCGCGGCCCGGGCCAGGATGGATCGGAGCACGTCGGAGAGCGCCGCCTGCAGCGCGAGCACGGCGTCGCGGGCGGCCAGCTCGAGCTCGGCCCGGTCCCGCGCACGCTCGTCCGCCGCCCTGGTGCGGGCCTCCTCGAGCAGCGCGTCCGCCTCCACCCCCGCCCGACGCAGGAGCTCCGCCGCTTCCTCCTCCGCCCGCCGGACCAGCTGCGCCGCTTCCCTTCGTCCCGCCTCGACCCCTTCGTCGTGCAGCTGCGCGACGAAGGACTCCAGGCTGGTGCCGGAGGAAGACTCGTCTGCCGCCGGCTCCTTCTGGGACGACGAGTCGCCGCCCCGTCTATCCGCTCGGGTCATCTTGCTCATCGTCGAGCGAGCCGGCCGTGCCGGCAGCTCAGGCGACCCTTGCTCTGCGAGTTCACGCGGAAAGGACTCTCCGTTCAATCTGGCGTGCGCGTGGCCGCTTGGCGAGTGGCCCGGCGACCTCTCCCCCCCGTTTCGACTGCGGCGTCCGCGCGTCTCCCGGCTCCCGCGGACTTCGCCCCGCCGCTCGATTCTTCCGCGCATGGTTGCGGCGGCGTACCTTGTCCTCCGAACAGGTGCACCCGACGCCCGGAGACCGTCCGCGGGCTGCGGGCCGGGTGGGGCGGCGGAGTCCGACGTCCGAATCGAGACGTGCCCATGTTCACGAACATCGTGGTCCCGCTCGACGGCTCCCCCTTCTCGGAGCACGCCCTTCCCTGGGCCTGCACGATCGCCACCCGCTCCGGCGGGGCCCTGCGCCTGGTCCACGTCCACGTCCCCCTCCGCATCCCGACGGCACACGAGGTCCTCGGACCGCGCGTGGGGAGCGCTCTGCGGCGCATGGGTGCCGAGACCGAGGGCCGCGAGGCCGCCTACCTGCGGGAGGTGGGCGAGCGGGTGGGCGCGGAGCCGCCCGCCCCCGCGGTGACCACCGCTCTGCTGCGGGGCCCCACGAGCGCCTCCCTCGCCCGCGACGCCCGCGACGCCGGGGCCACGCTCGTGGTCATCGCCACGCACGCCCGCCGTCCGCTGGACCCCGCCCGGCTCGGAAGCATCACGGACGCTCTCGTGCGGAGGTGCCCCGTTCCGGTGCTCATCGTGCACGGCTCGGACGATGCACCCGAGGCCTGGGAGCCCGGGCTGGAGCGCGTCCTGGTCCCGCTCGACGGGACGGAAAAGGCCGAGCGCGTGCTGATCCAGGCCCGCGCCCTGGCCCGGCTGTTCGGCGCCGCGCTCACGCTCCTCCGCGTCGTGCGGCGGGAGCGGCAGGGTGCCGACGACGCCGAGGCGCAGCGGTACCTCGAGTCCGTCGCCGAGCCGCTCCGGCTCGACGGGGTCGCCACCGACATCCACGTGGCCCGGCACGGGGACGTTCCCGAAGCCATCGTCTCCGTCGCCGCCGAGACCGGCGCCGGATTGATAGCGCTGTCATCGCATTGCCGGGGCGGGCTCCCGCGCCTCGTCCTCGGCAACGTCGCCGCAACCCTGCTCCGGCTCACCCCCACCCCGCTGCTGGTCGTGGGGACGCGGACCGGCTGACCGACCCGCGCGGCGACCCGCGCCTCGAGGTGCTCATGCGGCCCCTTTCGCTGACCTCGCTGCTGCTTGCGCTGCTGCTTGCGTTGATGCCGCGGCCCGCGGTCGCCCAGGGCGCCGGGTCGGGCGGCGATGCGACCATCCGCGTCGGGACGCCCGCGGCGAAGGACACGGCAGGACCCTGCGACTGGCTGATCGCCGGGGGCGCGGTGGTCGACGGGACCGGCGCGCCTGCCCGCCGGGCGGATGTCCTCGTCCGGAACGGCAGGATCGCGTTCGTCGGATCGACGGATCCCGACACGCTCACCTGCCGCCAGCGCTTCGACGCGACGGGGCTCGTCGTCACCCCGGGCTTCATCGACGCCCACGCCCACGGCGACCCGGTCGGCGACCCGTCGTTCGCGAACTTCCTGGCCATGGGGGTCACGACGATCGTCCTCGGCCAGGACGGCGACGGTCCCGCCGTGGCGGAGATGGTGGAGCACCTCGACGCGGTGGACGCCGCCCGACCGGGCGTGAACGTCGCCTACCTCGTGGGCCACAACACAATCCGCGTCGAGTCCGGGGTCGGGTACGGCGATCCGGGCCCCGAGGGCCTGGAGCGCATGAGGGAGCTGGTGGCGCGGGGGCTCGCCGCCGGCGCGTTCGGCCTCTCGACGGGACTCGAGTACGATCCGGGCTCGCGGGCCGGGGCCGACGAGCTCGCGGCGATCGCGGGCCCGGTGGCCGCGGCGGGCGGGGTCGTGACCAGCCACATGCGGAGCGAGGACGCCGACCGGGTCGAGGAATCGCTCGAGGAGCTGATCGAGCAGGGGCGACGGTCCGGGGCCCGCGTTCACGCCGCTCACCTGAAGATCGTCCTGGGCCACGACCCCGGGCAGGCCGCGGCGCTGCTCCGGGCGATGGAGGAAGCCCGGGCGGCGGGCGTCGGGGTCACGGCCGATCTGTACCCCTACACCGCGAGCTACACGGGCCTCTCCATTCTCTTCCCGGAGTGGGCCCGTCCGCCGAACGACTACGCGACGGTCGCCGGCGAGCGGCGCGACGAGCTGGCAGGGTACCTGCGCCGGCGCGTGGAGGGCCGCAACGGACCGGACGCCACGCTGTTCGGGTCGGGGGCCTGGGCCGGACGGACGCTGGCCGAGGTGGCGGCGGAACGGGGCATCGCGTTCGAGGACTTACTGCTGGAGCTGGGTCCGGAGGGCACTTCGGCCGCCTACTTCGTGATGGATGAGGCCGTGGTGCGTGCGCTGCTCCGCGACCCGCACGTCGTCGTCTCGTCGGACGGAAGCCCGACGATGCTGCACCCGCGGGCTTACGGCTCGTTCGCGCGCGTGATCCGGCGGTACGTGGTCGAGGAGGGGACGCTCACGCTCGAGGAGGCGGTCCGGAAGATGTCCGGGGCGACCGCCGCGATCTACCGCCTCGACGACGCGGCGATCGTGGACCGCGCGCGCGGCCTCGTGCGCGAGGGATGGGCCGCCGATCTCGTCGCCTTCGACCCGGCCGCGGTCCGGGACCTCGCCGACTTCGAGCACCCGCACCGGCGCGCGGAGGGGATGCGTGCGGTGTGGGTGAACGGCGAGCCCGCGTGGCGGGACGGAGAGCCGGCGCCCGGTCCCGGAAGGGGGGCGATGCTCCGGGCCCGCTGGTGACCGGCCTTCCCGACGCGGCTTCTTCGCGCCGCGAACCTCCCCTCCGTCCCGGGCCCGGGGCTCCGCTTCCGGCGTCCCGCGGCTACTCGGCCAGCCGCTCGAAGGAGTAAGCGCCGGACTGCGCGTTGAACCGCACACGCCAGCGGCCGGCCTCGACGGGGATGTTCAGGCCGTTGAAGCGGGCCGTGCCGGAGGGGAACACCTCGTCCGGGGGGAACTGTCGCGCCTCGAAGCTCCACGCGGAGGCGCCCCCGACCCACGGGCGCGCGACGCCCCAGTTCATCGTCCACTCGCCGTTCGCCGCGAACTTCAGCTCGCCGTCCGCGAGCCGGGTCTCCTGCACCCAGTCGTTGGCCCCCACCCTGCGCATCCCGACCGCGTCGGCGGGCTCCCAGCCGCCGGGAGTGGCCGACCCCACGAGGCCCAGGGTCTCGATCGGCAGGCTGATCTCCGGGAAGTAGGCCTCCAGCAGCCGCCGGATCGCGACGGCCTGGACCCGCAGGTTCACGAGGGCCCACGCCAGGTTCTCGCGGATCCCGATGACGCGGCGCAGGCCCACCCGGAACTCCTCGTCGTCCAGGACCCGCGCGACGACCACGCGGTTGAACGGATCCGTGAGACACCGGTCGAGCTCGCGGAGCGCGAGGTAGGCCGGGGCCATCTGCCCGCGCAGGTCCAGCTCCTCGATCTGCCCGGGCGTGAGGCCCGACCATCCCCCCGCGGTCAGCGGAGGCGCGCATGCGACCGCCCCCGTGCTCGCCCAGAGCGAGCCGCGGAGCGTCCGGAGCTCCTCGAGCTCGGCCGCGACCCCGTCGTACAGCGCCAGGTAGGCCCCGTACCGGTAGTCGAGGTCGAGCTGCACGTCGTTGACGGGGATGGCCAGCGGAGTGTTGGCCAGCCGCGTGTAGCCCCCCAGCGTGGCCGGGAACCACAGGGAGGAGAACACGATCTCCATGCGGTCGAACAGCTCGTCGGGCGGCGGCGGCTCCAGATCGCGGAGAACGAGGTCGCTCGCGTGCTGCAGGGCCAGGTTGTTGGCCACCGCCGCTCCCGACAGCTGGCTCTCGTCGAGGATGACGTCGTAGTAGATCTCGCCCAGGATCCGATGGAAGGTCCCGCGGTCCTGCCTCTCCTCCCGCCACTCCTCGACCCAGAACGAGGCCGTGATCCCGATGAAGATGACGGCGAACTCCAGCAGCAGGGGGCCCCAGCGGAAGCCTCGTCTCCCTTCGTTGCCGCTCATTCGACGCTCGCTCTCGGGGCTCAGGCGCTGTCCTCCCGGGCCGCCTCCGGAGGCAGGTCCGCATCCGGACGCGGAATTCCCGAAGCTACAGGGACTGCCGGGATCGGGGTAGCGAGGTTCGTCGAGAGCCGGCCGGGCCGGGCGGCGCCATCGATGACCGCGAGACGCGTTTCAGCGGTATCGTCGGGAGGCGACGGGAGACGGATGAATACGGCCGCCCGGAGTCGCCCATGCGAGCGGCCCTTTCACTACCCGATACGGGCCGGGGTGGACTCGCCGCGTCGTTCAGCGTTGCGAGCACGCCGAAGGCGCGCGCAGCACCACCGCCGGCCTCGCGCTTACCAGGTGTATTCCCGCGAAGCCGATCTACGGCAAGAAACCTCGACATTCCGCGACAAACCGCACGATCTGCCGGATTCCCGACTCGCCGATACGACAGAGAGCCGGACCCGACCGACAGCAGAACCGACAGTCGATCGTCTTACGCCCCTCCCTTCTCTTCCAGGGGAGGAGGGCGCCTGCAGCTGCCCGCAGGATAGTGACATGGGCAGACCACGCCCGCGAGAAGTAAGTTCGGAATCCGGACGCGTATACTCCGCCCAGTCCTGCTCGAAACCCCGCGTGCTGAACTTCGGTGTCCGCGCGTTCTCCGCGACCGTCCGGACGACCCCGCGCCGGCGTCGCAGCGGCGCCCCGCGTTCGTGCGGACGAGTCAACCGCGCAAAGCGGCAGCCGGATCGAGACGCGCCGCACGCACGGCGGCCATCGCCGATCCCGCGAGGCCCACGAGCAACAGCAGGGCGACCAGCGCGCCCATCGCTGAAACAGAGAGGGGCTCGAGGCCAACGACCAGACCTGGCAGACCGCGATTTGCGCTCGCGCCGAGCGCGGCACCGGCCGCGCCTCCGGCAAGCGCCAGGCGGACCCCGTCCACCAGCACCAGGCGGATCACGTCGCGGCGGCGCGCTCCAACAGCCCTGCGAAGACCGATCTCCGCGCTTCGTGCCGTCACCCGCTGAATCATCGCGTCGGCCAGACCGAGAAAGGCGAACAGAAGAGCGACGGTGGCGATCCAGAGAGCCCCGCGCGCGAGCCAAGCTACCGGGCGGGCCTGCTCCAGCAGCAGCTCGTCGAGCCGTCCCAACGTCTCGATCCGGGCGCCAGGGATCGTCCGAGCGACTGCCCCCGAAACGCTCCGACCAAGCACATCGTCGAGGCCGTCGACCCGCACGGCCAAGTCGGCGATAGTGGGAGGGTGCTCCGGGAGTGGCAGGTACAGGCCCGCAACTGACCGACCGACCCCCAGTCCAACGGGTCCGGGAATGTCGGACACGCCCGTGACGCGATGTCCCCGCGTGCGGAAGGGCGTCGCCTCCCGCAACCACACGCGGCGCCCGGTCGGATCCGTTCCCTGGAAGAACTGACGTTGAAACTCGGCATCGACCAGCACCTCGCCAACCGCGGGCGCCGTGCCCGAGAACCCCAGGACCTCGAGAAAACCTGCATCGACCGCGATCTGTCGCGTGGTGCCGAACATCACGGGGGCGGCGAGCCCGCCCGAGCCGCAGCCAGGGCACTCCGACACCCCACGATCGACGGTGCCCAGGCCGACGAAAGCACCCGGTGTGGCGATCCCGGCAGCCCGGACGCCCGACAGGCGTAAGAGCGTGTCCCGCACCACAGTCCAGCGCTCCGCCCGCTCGCTGCGGGTGAGCCCCGAAGGCGTGTGCACTCGAAGCACGAGGGTGTCGGGCGCATGGCGGTACTCGCCGGCTGATTCCTCGATACGCGACGCCCCTGTCGCCAGCAGCGTAGCACATACCGCAACCGCCAGGCCCGCCGCCACCTGGGAGGCGGCGAGCAGCCAGACCGTATCGCGCGCGTCGGGGTGCACCGCGGCCGGCCTGCGCAACTCGGACGCTCCAGGGAGCCATGCCAGGGGCATCCATGTAACCGCGACGACCGTCAGTCCCAAGAGGACCGCAACAATTGGAGACGCGGCCAACATCGCCGCGCCGACAGGATCCGCGAGCCGCAGGCTCGAAGGCAGGGCCCGGGCCATGGCCTCGCACCCGACGGCCGCGACGAGGAGGCCTCCTCCACAAGCGAACAGGGAGACCGTCGCTCCCTGCCGCAGGACTTCCCGTCGAAGCTGGTGACGGGTCGCACCGACGGCCGAGCGGAGCGTCCAGGCCCGACGGTCGGCCACGACGCCTCGCGCCTGACCGAGGATATCGGCGGCGAGCGCCGCCAGCCAGCCGAGGAGGGCCAGGCCGAGCAACAGCGCGAGTGCGCGTGCTAGTCCGTCAGCTTGCGATCGGGTGACCGTTAAGACGGCATCGGTCCACGTCCCATCCCGGCCACCCTCCGGCACCAGCACGGGAGCGAGCGCCCAGTGGAACTCGAGTGGCAGGAGATGCTCGATCCGCAGGAGGGCCGCGACTGGAAGGCTGATCCCCAGGCCCAGTCCGGGAGCCAAGGAGCGGCGCGCCGCTCCGCCGAGCGCACGTGCGACGGCATCGAGACTCCCCCGTCGGTCCTCACCGCCGATCGTCGGCGTCACTCTCCCTCCTCTCATCGAGGCGTCGACGCCCGGACCCGATCCAGTCACCAGCGCACCCAGAAAACGGGATGCCGCACCGCGGCGACTCATCATTGAACTGCCCCGGATCGACCGGAAGGCAGGGCGCTGCATCATGAATCGGTTCTCGAAGGGGGTCGGTGCTCGGCCGGATTCCCCGTCGGCACGACTCAGCTGAAGCGGCCGCGTTCAGACCGATCTACGGGGCGCTCGTCTGGCCGGCGGACCGACGGCGGCCGTCCGACGCCTCGACCACCTGTCGGAATCGCTCGTCGTCCCGCAGCAACTCAGCACGGTGTGAATCTCCTCCGTTTCTCGCCGGTTACACCCAGCGCACCCACCACAGCCAGCAGGAGCGCCTCTCCGAGCGTCACCTTCTGTCGGCCCCTGTCTCCGTGGTACCAGGCGAGGAGCATCGTGACGATCAGGCCCGCGAGCAGCAGGAACACGACGGCCTGGAGGACCGGGTCGGGCCAGGCGAACACGTCGCCGACGGCCTCCAGGGTGCCGAACAGGGCGACCGCCGCCGTGACGTAAGCGGCCGTCCAGGTCGCCACCTTCCGTTGCTTCAGTCGTTGCCAGATGCGACGCACGGGCGGCTCCCGGCGAGCTCAGCGTCCACCGCGGGATGTCGACCGGATGAGCGCGACGAACAGGGCTCCGCCGATGATCGACCGGACGACATCAGGCACTCGCCGGTATCGAATCCGGCGATCGCCCGGCCGATGGAGCCGATGACTCCGGCGACGAGAAGCAGGAGAAGCAGGCCCATCCGGTCATGCTTCGCTCGCTCCCCGGGTCGTGCAGTCGGCCGGGATCAGACGACCAAGTATAGGTGAGTCCAGTCAGTACCGCGCGGGGGCGCGGTCCGTCACGGAACTGCCGCTCGATCGATCCGCGTCCGGGACGGGGCCGGGTGGAACAGCCGTGCGGCGTCTCCGGGACCGCAGGGCGATCCCCGTGGCGGTCGCTCCCTCGTGCTCGAACTGGACGCTCGGCCCGGGCACATCCTCGGGCGGCGCCGAGCTCTGTTGACAGGTTCGGCGCCGGGAATCCGCTTTACTGGTGGACCGCGGAACGCCCGCGGTGTCGCGCACCACCCCGGAGGAGGCGTCCATGTCACGAGCGCAGAAGACAACGCGTCGATCGACTCGCTCGCTGCGAGCCGGATTGATGGCGGCGGCCCTCGCGACGTCGACGGCCCCCGCGCTCGCGCAGGACTACGACACGCGCGAGCGGGAAGCGTCGCCGGAGACCCGGGAGCTGCTCACGTCGCTGCGTGGCGAGATCCAGCGCCAGGGCTACGGCTATACGGTCGGATACACGGAAGCGCTCGACCATCCGCTCGACCGGCTCGCCGGCTTGCGGCTGCCCCGGAACATCCGCGACCTGGCGGCGAGGCAGGCGCGCCTGTCGGCGGAGCTCACGAGCCTCAAGGACCGGTTCGTGCTCAGCACGAGCTGCCCCGCGGTCGAGAAGCCGCGCAACATCTCGGGGCTCGCGAACTTCAGCTGGGAGCCGTACCGGAAGCTGCCTTCGATGCGGAATCAGCGGTCCTGCGGCAGCTGCTGGGCATTCGCCGCGCTCGGAGCCGTCGAATCGGCCAATCTGATCGTGAACGAACGGCCATTCGATCTGTCCGAGGAGCACGAGGTCAGCACGTGCAACACGGCGGCCGGCAACTGCAGAGGCGGGTTCTACCACGAGGTGTTCCAGCAGTACCTCACCACCGGCGGGGTCGACGAACGCGTGATGCCGTATACGGCCTCCAACAGCAGCTGTCCGAACCCGTCGCCGCTCCCTCGCCGCATCCTGAACTGGGGCTATGCCGGAGGCACTCCATCGAGTCCGACGATCCGCGAGATCAAGCTGGCGATCGAGCGCTACGGTCCGGTGGCGGTCGCGGTCCGTGCGACGACGGCGTTCCAGGCATACACCGGTGGCGTGTTCGAGGAGAGCGATACCGGCACTGTAAATCACGCCGTGATGATCGTCGGCTGGAGCGACCAGCGCGGCGCCTGGCGGATCCAGAACTCGTGGGGCGCCTTGTGGGGCGAGAACGGATACATGTGGATCGACTACGACACGAACAGCATCGGCGCCTGGGCGGCCTGGGTGGACGTCCTTCGCACCTGTTACGTGCTGCGCGAGGACTACGAGCGGCTCGCCGCCGCCGCCGTCGCCCGTTACATCGAGCGCGACATGAATCCGTATTGAGTCGCCACGGCTCGGGAGACGTCAAGCCGAAGGGCACGCGCCGGCGGGGGGGGAGACTCGGACGCGAAACGACGCGAACCGCTCGAGGCCGTGACGCCGAGCGGCCCGCGCACTTCCCCAATCGGCCCGGGTGGGTTTGCTGCGTCGTTCAGCATTGCGAGCACGCCGAAGGCGGCGCAGCACTACCACCGGCCTCACGCCTATCAGGCGTGCGCTCTAACCAGGCTCTGAGCTACGGGCCCCGAACGAAAGCGCGAGCCGGACGTGCCGGCCCGCGCGGAGGGGGGCAGGGTAGCCGGCCGGGGCACAGGTCAACCGGTGGTGGGCCACCTGTGGCGCCTGAGACGACGACAACCACGGCGGCGACAGGAGTGCCGAACCCGCACGTGTCTCGACGGAACAAGCGGCTGTCATTCAGGTGATGAGGCAGCTCGGTCCGACCGAAGCCGTTCCGCCAGTCCGACCGGGTTGCTGCTTCGGTTGACCTCAAGGTCCCATACTCGCCTATCTCGATAATAGACGATGAGGGCCGAATCAGCCGGCCGCGTCAGCGGGCGCGCCCAAACGACTTCGGCGTCGTCGATTCGCGGACGATTGTAGACCCAGTCCCGGTGTACGTTGTGATCGTCCGGATAGTGGACGAAGACGAGGTCCCTGTCGGGCAACCGGCGGAGATCCTGGAGCAGCGCCTGTCGCTGGCTGGCCCATCTATCGTCACGGACCGACTGAAGGAGAACGTCGACAGCGAGATCGCCGAAGCTGATTGCGACCACGACGGCGAGCACTGCGGTCCCGAGCGTCTTCCTGCCTCGGCCGCCGAGCCACCTGGCCGTGAGTCCGACCAGGGCATGAAGCGGCGCAGTGGCCGGCGCCAGGTAGTGCGATCGAGCCGCGGTGGTGAGCAGGACGGGGATCAGCACGATCGTGAACAGGAAGAAAGGTCCCTTCACGCCCTCCAGGCGCCACACGAAGGGAAGCAATACCAGAAGGACGACGCCCGCGCCGCCGACTGCCCACAACAGGCCAGACGCGCGTTTAAGGATGCCGCGGATTCCGTCCTCACGGGCCTGCCGGCGTTGCTCCTCCCAAACACGATTAAGGCCCTCGATATCCGAATGGATCTCGGCGCGGGGCGGGTCGGCCGGGGGCAAGAGGAAGATGGACGGGCTGAGGGCGTATCGCTGGGTGTGCACAACGTAAGGAAAGGTTGCGGCGCTGCCAGTCACCGCATGGTTGTATATGGCGGTCCCAACGAGTCCGGTTGTTCCGACGAGCAGTGCGCTGGCTATGGCACGGACGTTCCCTCTTCGTGGCGCGCCATCTCGCAGCGATGCCACGACGATCCAAAGACCGGCGGCACCGGCAAGCAGAAGTCCTTCCAGGGGTCGGGAGTTCGCGAGAATCCCCAGCCCGAGTCCCCCCAGCGCCCCATCCCTCCACCCAGCGGATCCGCGCACGATCCGGACGGTGGCCCCGAACACGAAGGCGCCGGCGGCAGCAGCCACGGCACCGCCCCAGTAGCTCTGGGCCCAGTTTCCGGCGACACCGGTGGCGAGGGTGAGGAGGGTAGTCGTGAAGAACGCCCAACGAGGCTCAAGGAGGCCTCTCAGGGCCCAGGCCGTTGCCCCGATCATCAGCAGCACGCTCAGCCAGACGCCGATGACTGGGTGTCCCAGCAGGATCCCGACGCACAGAAACAGCCCTTGGGCCGGCGGATACTTGGCCTGGTAAGTAGGCTGGTGGATAACGTGGAAGGTCTCGAAGTGCGGCCAGAACGGATGAGTCGGATTCGTGAGCCGTCCCTCCGCGAACGTCTCCGCCGTCAGCAGATAGGCGAACTCATCGTGCACGCGCGGAACGGGAAGGCCCACGAACAGGGCCGTCGACGCCATGCCGACGGTGCCGAGGATGAGAAGTGTCAGGGTGCCGGCGAGCGGATGGTCCGCCAGGGCAAGTCCGGTCTCGACGACCACGGACTGCCGGATCCGTCGCCCCATTCGGTCGGTCAATACTCCTCCCTTGACACTGGAAGTTCGTTGCAAGCTGCGCTGCATCGGGTCAGGCCCGGACCGGATTTGGATCGGCCGGCCACTGGCGCACCGTCCATGGTATGAGGTACCCTCGTCCCTATCGTCACTCCTGCGACGAGACGAGATCGCACTTCCGCGTGACGGACAGATGCCCGACTATCACGCTCAAAAAGCCTACTGGGAAGGCCTGACTGACAGGCGGCCCCCGGAGCATCCATCGGTGCGCGCGTTCTGCGCGCCCAAGATCAACATCGTGCGGCGTGAGGTCGGCGACCACGGGCAAACGATGCTCGAAGTCGGCGCGGGCAACGGGTTCTTCACGTATGAGTTGATGCGGTACTTCGTCCTCACGGCGCTCGACTTTTCGGACAACATGCTGCGGATGAACCCTGCCCCGGCGCGGCGGAAGATACGGGGGGACGCGCAGTTTCTGCCATTCGATGATGATAGCTTCGACATTGTCCTGTGCGGCAATCTCCTGCACCATCTGCCCGATCCGATCGTCGCCGTTCGGGAGATGGCGCGGGTGGCACGCAGGCACGTCGCGCTCATCGAGCCGAACGCGCTGAACCCGGCAATGTTGGGTTTCGGTCTGCTCAAGAGGGAAGAGAGAGGCTCGATCAGGTTCACGCCACGCTACCTCCGGACCCTCGGGGGCGAAAGCGGCCTGCGACTGCGGCGCTTTGTCACGCAGGGCACCATACTGCCCAACAGGACGCCGTGCATGCTCCTGCCCTTGCTGCGTCCGCTTGACTTCCCGCAGCCGTTTGCGTTCTACAACGTGGCCGTGTTTGATGCAGCAACCGGTTCCGTCGGGGACGGGTGACCAAGGCGCGTGGACACGAACGAGCAGCGAGGAACTCTCGCACATGCATACCGCTGAGGAGCGCTTTCCGCAGCCGCGGCCGGGCAGTCGGGACTGGTACTCCTTCGAGGCGATCCGGGCTCTCCCTCGAGTCGTCCTGATGATCGACAAGAATCGGTTCTCGGGAACCTACGGCTGTTTCGACCGGGAGTATTGGCACTATCGGACGATCGACTTTCCGTGCGGGATGAGCCAGGAATTCTGCCTCCCGCTGGCGCTGGCCTTCAAGTATCCTTTCCCGCACAATCCGTACTATCAGAACGAACGCCTTCGGGAACTCGTGATCGCGGCGATACGCTTCGCCCGGAAGTCGACACACCCGGACGGTAGCTGTGACGACTACTTCCCTCACGAGCGGGCGCTCGGAGCCCACGTCTTCTCCACCTACGCCCTGACGGAGAGTTACCTCGAGCTCGGGCTGGACGCATCCGAGTTCAGGGACTTCTTCCGTCTCCGCGGCGACTGGCTGATCGCGAACAACGAGTCGGGTCGACTGTCAAATCACCAGGCGTTGGCCGCTCTCGCACTGTACAACGTCTATCTCGTGACTGGCGATGACCGCTTCAGCCGCGCGTCGAACGACTTCCGCGAGATCACCCTCTCATGGCAGCACGAGGAGGGGTGGTTTCAGGAATACGAGGGTGCCGACCCAGGATATCATTCCTGCACGATCTCGTTCCTCGGCAAGCTGTGGCAGAAGTCAGCGGATGATTCGCTCAAGGAGCCTCTGACCCGGGCCGTCGAGTTCGCCGCACACTTCATGCACCCCGACGGCTCCTACGGCGGAGAGTACGGCAGCCGCAACACGTACCATTTCTATCCGCACGGATTCGAGATCTGGGCTCAGTTCTCGCCCACCGCGGCGCGGGTCGCGGAAACCTATCTGACGCGCTCGATGCCCGAGCGACGACGCTACTTCAACGACGACAACCGGATGTGTGCCCACTATGTCTACGACTGGATGCAGGCATGGCGGGACTACCACCCGGACCGCCAGGGCCTGCTGGAAGAGCACCGTGAGCCGTTCGAGCGCTGGTTCGAAGGAGCGGGGCTGCTGGTCAAGAAGACTGGCACGTACTACGCCGTAGCTTCACTTGCCAAGGGCGGTGTGCTGAAGGTGTTCGACGAGGAGGGACCGCTGCATTCCGACACCGGGCTTATGCTCCGCACCGTGAACGGTGACACGCTCGTCAGTCACCTGATCGATCCGGAGCACGCAGTCCGGTTCGATCCGGCGGAAGGCACCGCCACCGTGACTGGCCCCATGTCCCGCAGGCGCCAGCCGCTTTCGAGCCCCTTGAAGCAGGTGATCTTCCGGTTGATGAACCTGACGCTCGGGCGGCTCGGGCCCGATCTCGTCCGCCGCCTGCTGCAGAGAATCCTCATTACCGGTAAGCAGCGCAGCGGCTTTCGTTTCGAGCGGAGAATCACCTTCGCTCGCGACCACGTCTGCATCTCGGATGCGATCGACGCGGGCGGTGGCGATCACGGCGTCGTCGAGATCGCGGTCGGCAGCGATGCCACGTCGATTTACGTGGCCAACTCCAACACCTTCCAGGAGTCGACGCTGATCCCGTGGCGCGACTGCTCGGAGTTCGCCGCCGCGCTGAACCGAGACGGCCGCGTGACGCTCCCGTCCCGCTGCGTCCCGGCACGCAAGTCGCACGCGACGGGAACGGTCACCTGACACCGAACACGAGCTGGTTGATGAAGGTCGGCCGCGTCCACCGCCCGAGCCGCCTCACGAGCGCATCCACGGCGATTGCCGCGCGAGGGCTGACGTGGATCCTGGCGTAAGGAAGCAGGGCCGCAGGCAACCACATGAAGGGCTCGAATCTGACGCGCCGAAACCCGGCCCGCTCGAACAGCGCCACCATCCGGTCCGCGTCCATTCGCTGAACGTGATGCTCGTCACGCACGAGGCCGAACCGTGCGGCGAGATCGTCCCATGCCGGGTTTGGGCATGACGCGACCATCACGCCGTTCTCTTCCAGCACGTCTCGCGCCTGCCGCAGACACTGAAGCGGATCGTCGAGGTGCTCGAGCAGTGCCAGCGCCGTCACGAGCGAATACCGGCGCGAGACAATCTCCGGGGGCAGCCGGGTTGCATCTCCCAACACGAAGCGGACGCCTTCGACGTCGTCCGGTGCGTGGGCGAGCAGCTCCGGTGAGAGCTCGACGCCGAAGTAGCTTTCCCGCTCGCCGAACAGCCGGCGGATCTCCAGCAGCGTGCGGCCGTCTGCAGAACCCAGCTCGAGGACGGCGTTCGGGGCCAGACTGGGGTGGATTCCCCGGTACGCCCGCACGGCGGCCATAGCGCGCGTCTGGTAACGCAGCACGAGGGGAGCGTTCCGCTCCCGAGCCCGCGCGTACTCCTCCTTCATCGCGCCTTCGGGTAACGCGCCCGATTCTCCTGCCGGGGTTGATCGCCATTCGTGGTCCGGGTGATTATGTCGCGGCATCGTCTCGACCTCCGGGTGAGCGATCGACGGGGCGCGCGCGCATCTCGAGGATGCCCAGGCGGATCAAGAAGGGGATGCCGGTCAGGATCCAGAGCCAGATACCGAGCGCAGCGTAGCCGAGCGTGGCCGCCAGAACGGCGGCCTTACTGGTAGGCCGAATACCGGACCAGAATAGGGTCAGCAGGAAGGCTCCGTCACGGGTTCCCATTCCGGCCAAGGTGATCGGAACAGACCCGGCAAGGGCCGCAACGGGCCACGCGGTCAGGATCACGTGCCAGGGCAGCCGAGAGCCGAACATGGCCAGCAGCACAAACACCAATGCACAGGCGAACAGCCATGCCACGATCGAGGCCGACAGCGCGAGGCTGAGCCGCGCAGGACGGGCGAGTATGGCCTTGATCGCCGCGGAAAAGTGGCTGAGCATCACCCGTGGCCGGTTTCCCGACCTCGCCCGTGGCAAGGAGACTCGGGTCACGAGGCCAAAGGCGACCAGGCACAGTGAGACCGCGCCAGCAAGGGCAGCGAGCAGCAGGGCGGGACGCCCGCCGACGAGACTCCCGATCGCCATCAGCAGGAGAAGCGCGAGGATGTCGATCAAGCGCTCGACGATCACGCTGCCGGTGCCGGTGGACAGGGGAACTCGGCGGCGCAGCGCGACGCCGCGCAGGAGCTCGTTGCTCCGAAACGGCGCGAGAAGCACGAGCGGAAAGACCCCCAGGACGATGCGGAAGCACTCGCCGAAGGGCACGTCCTCCTTCATGGCGTGAAGAACCAGCTTCCAGCGGGCCACCGCGGCCACCATGCTCAGTACGGCCAGGGCGACGGCGACGGGCAGCAGGCGCCAGTCTGCCCGAGCAACGACTTCGGCGAGCTCCGAGGCCGGTGCCAGCTTATCCACCAGCAGCCAGAGCAGCAGGGCCGCGACACCACCCAAGATGAGAATGGAGTCAATGGAGAGGCCAGCAGCGGAATCCGCGGGGGAATGGCCGGCCGGCTCGGACATCGAGCTCACGGTACTTGTCCCGGTCTACAACGAAGCGGACGGCATGAGCGTAACACTGGAGCGGATCCTGGCGACGACAGCGGGAATGTCCGCGCAGACCGAAGTGATCGTGATCGATGACGGGTCGACCGACGGCACGGCGGACGTCCTCTCACGCTTCGGCTCGGGACTACGCATGATCCGACACCGGGAGAACCGTGGGTACGGCGCCGCGCTCAAGACAGGAATGGCGGCAGCGCGCGGCGGATGGGTGTGCCTGCTCGACGCTGACGGGACGTACCCGGTCGACCGCCTGCCGGATCTGTGGGCGCGCTGTAAGGAAGACGTTGACATGGTGATCGGAGCGCGCACGGCGCCCGGTGCCCGGGTTCCGCTGATCCGGCGCCCGGCCAAGTGGGCCCTGCGTCGTTTCGCCTCCACAATAACAGGAAAACCGATTCCCGATCTGAACTCCGGATTCCGCATCTACCGCCTCGCGAGGGCCGCGAGCCACCTTCCCCTGCTGCCCGACGGTTTCTCGTTCACGACTACGATCACGATCGCCTTCCTGAGCGACGATGCACGGGTCGAGTTCGTGCCGATCGACTATCATGCCCGTCTGGGCAAGTCAAAGATTCGCCCTATTCGGAATACGTATGAATTCTTCCTCCTCATCCTCCGCACGAGCGTCTTCTTCGCCCCACTCCGGGTCTTCTCGCCCCTCGGCTTCGGGTTCATGGCGATCGCCGCTCTGCTGGTCGCGTATCGGTTGTTCATCGGGGCCGCATTCGGGGTCACTGCGACGCTCCTGTTTGTCACCGGGCTCCAGCTCCTTGCCGTCGGGCTTCTGGCCGATCTCGTGAATCGGCGCTTTGAGACCAATAAGGAACGCTGAGCCGGACGGCGGACCGAATCTCTCCTCACCTTGCTCTCGACCGGCGGCCCCGATTCCCGGTCCGAAGCCCGTGCAATCGGCACCGCCCGATACGGTCGAGGTTGGTACTGCCCGTCGCGGAATCGATGGGCCACACCCAGACGGCCTCGGCTTCATCGCGTCCCACCGCGTATTGACTCAATGGATACAGTATTGCTGACCGGGTGTGAAGTGAACGAGACTCCGATCGCGTGACGGGCAAGGGGTGATAGCCGCTCGAGCAGGCGCACGTGCTGCATCGTCCCGTCTCCATGCCGGTCGAGCCGCTCCGTCAACGCCTCGGCAACAACGAGGAGCACGAGGACGCCGATGGTTTCGATAACCTCTGCCGACCGGGAAGAAGGCCCCGGCTGCCGGCTCGCCGACATTGCGCGGCGCATCGATCCGACGAGGAGGTTGAGCTTGAGTCGGCGCTTAGCTCCGACCCACTGAAAGACCGGCGAAGCCTCTTCTCAGCGGATGGGCCCGGGTGGATTTGAACCACCGGCCTCACGCTTATCAGGCGTGCGCTCTAACCAGGCTGAGCTACGGGCCCCGAACGAAAGCGCGAGCCGGACGTGCCGGCCCGCGCGGAGGGGGACAAGGTAGCCGGCCGGGGGCCCGAGTCAACCGGCGGCGAAGTCACCGGGCGAACGGGCCCCCGCCGGAACCGGCGGTCCGGGCCGCGGCCGCTACCAGGTCTCCTCTTCCTCCTCCTCGTCGGCGACGAGGTCGTCGATCTCGTCTTCGTCGTCGTCCTCCCAGTCGTCGAGGTCGTCGAGGTCGTCGAGGTCGTCCGGGTCGTCGAGCTCGTCCCAGTCCTCTTTGTCGAAGTCCTCCTCGACCTCGCTCTCCTCCTCTTCCTCGAACCGGGCGACCCAGGGGAGGGTCTTGTCGATCAGGCCCGGACGGGCGACGGTCGCGTGCGTCATCGAATCTCCTCCTCCAGGGTTACCACTCGGTCGGCGGCCGCCGCGGGCCGTGCCGGTCCTCCTCCAGCTCCTCCTCCCACTCCTCCTCCCACTCCTCGAGCTCGTCCTCGTCCAGCTCGTCCTCGGCCCAGTCCTCGTCGTCGAGCTCCTCGTCCTCGAAGTCGTCGGCCCACTCCTCCTCGAGGCCCTCCTCTTCCTCCACGTCCTTCTCTGTTTCCTCCTCGTCCTCGTCGTCGTCGCGCTGGGGGCCGGGCGAGCGGAGCTCGTCGTGGATCGGGGGCGACGCCGTCGTCGCGCTGAACATCGGGAGATCCTCCTGGAACCGGAGCGAAGCGGGCTCGTTGAGCGCTCTTGTAGCGCTCCCGGAAGGTGGTGTCAAGCCCGGTCCGGAGTCAGCCCGCGCGCCCCGCCGCCGCGCGGGCCTCGATCGTCTTCCGGTCGCGCTTCCGGTCGTGCGTGTTCAGCGAGCGCTTCCGCAGCCGGATCGCGTCCGGCGTCACCTCGACCAGCTCGTCCTCGACGATGAACTCGAGGCCGAACTCCAGGCTCACGTCGCGCGGCGGCTCGAGCAGGACGTTCTCGTCCGAGCCGGCCGCGCGGACGTTCGTGAGCTTCTTGCCTTTCGTGACGTTGACCTCGAGGTCGTTCTCGCGGGCGTGCTCGCCGACGATCATGCCGTCGTACACCTCGTCGCCGGGCTCCACGAACAGCCCGCCGCGCTCCTGGATCGCGAACAGGGAGTAGGCGGTCGCCGTGCCACGGGCCATCGAGACGAGTGCGCCGGTCTTCCGGCCCTCGATGTCGCCGGCCCACGGGCCGTAGCGGTCGAACTGCCGGTGGAGCGTCCCCTCGCCGCGCGTCTCGGTGAGGAACTCCGAGCGGTAGCCCGTGAGGGCGCGCGACGGGACGAGGAAGTGGAGGCGGACCAGCCCGCCCTCCCCCTTCTCCATGTCCGTCATCTCGCCCTTCCTCTCCCCCAGTCCCTGCATCACGATGCCCACCATCGACTCGGGGACGTCGGCCACGACCTCCTCGTACGGCTCCTGGATCCGGCCGTCCGGGGCGGGGAGGGTGATCACGTGCGGCCGGGAGACCGCGAACTCGTATCCCTCCCGGCGCATCGTCTCCATCAGGATCGCGAGATGGAGCTCCCCCCGGCCGGAGACGCGGAACCGGTCCGGGTCCTCCGTCTCCTCCACCCGGAGGGCGACGTTGCCGCGCGCCTCCCGCCACAGGCGGTCCCGGAGCTGCCGCGAGGTCACGTACTGGCCGCTCCTGCCGGAGAAGGGCGAGGTGTTCGGGCGGAACTCGACGGACAGGGTCGGCGGCTCGACGGCGATCCCCGCCAGCCGCTCGGGTGCTTCCGGGTCGCAGAGCGTGGCCCCGATCTCGGCGCCCTGCACCCCCGCGACGGCGACGATCTCCCCGGCCCCGGCCTCCTCGATCTCCTTCCGGCCCAGCGACTCGAATGCGAACAGGGTCGGGACCCGGACCGGCGCCTCGGGCTCCGCGGCGCCCAGCTGCCAGGCCGCGACGTGGTCCCCCGCCCGCAGCCGCCCCCGCTCGATCCGTCCGATCGCGAGGCGCCCGAGGTACGGGGAGTAGTCGAGCGTGGAAACGAGCAGCTGGAACGGCCCGTCGCGGTCGCCCCGCGGCGGCGGCACGGTCCGCACGATGGCTTCGAACAACGGCGCGAGCGTGCCCTCCCGGGCGGACGGGTCGGTCGAGGCCCACCCCTCCCGCGCGGAGGCGAACACGAACGGCGCGTCGAGCTGGCGGTCGCCCGCCTCCAGCTCGAACAGAAGCTCGAGAACCTCGTCGTGCACTCGCGCCGAGTCGGCGTCGGGCCGGTCCATCTTGTTGATCACGATCACCGGGTAGAGGCCCAGCTCGAGCGCCTTCCGGGTCACGAACCGGGTCTGGGGCATCGGCCCCTCGAACGCGTCCACGAGCAGCAGGCAGCCGTCCACCATCCGGAGGATCCGCTCGACCTCGCCGCCGAAGTCGGCGTGCCCGGGCGTGTCGACGAGGTTGATCTTCACGTCCCGCCCGTCCGCCCGCTTCCAGTGGACCGAGGCGTTCTTGCTGAAGATCGTGATGCCCCGCTCGCGCTCGAGCGGGTTCGAGTCCATGATCCGCTCCTGCACCCGCTGGTCGGTCCGGAACACGCCGGCCTGGCGCAGCAGCTGGTCGACCAGGGTCGTCTTGCCGTGGTCGACGTGAGCGATGATGGCGATGTTGCGGATCGAGTCCACGGCGCCGGCGGCCTTTCCCTGTCGTCGTTTCCGGGCGTCGGTCCGGCGGCGGGACGCCGCCGGGAGCCGTCGCGGGCGGAGGGTACCCCGGGACGCGGGCGGAAGTTCGCGTCGAAGCGCCGGTTCGCGGAAGACCGCGGAAAACAGGGCCGTTCTTCGCCGTTGCTGGGGCCCGCCGCCCGGTCTTAACTTGCCGGGCCATGACTCCCGAATTGCGCGACCCGACCCGACCGTCCGCCGCCCGCCGGCCCCCGCCCTCCCGCCTACGGTCCCTCGGCGTCGCGGCGAGGACGCTCGTCGCGGTCGCCGCGCTCGGGGCGCTGGCCGCCTGCGGACGTCCGAACGCGATGGGCGAGGAGAACTCGCTCATCGTGGTCGCGGACCCCGGGCTGTGGAGGCAGGTGGAGCAGGATACGTACGACGCCCTCGAGCCCACCCTGTTCACCACCCGGGACGAGAAGAAGTTCAACGTCACGCACGTCGCGCCCGACGGGAACGAGCTCGAGCAGCTGGTCCTGTGGCGACAGATCCTCGTGTTCGCCACCCCCGGCGACCCCCTGCTCGAGAGGGTCGCGGCCGCCGCCGGCCGGACCTCCATCTCCCCGCCCGAGTTCTTCCGGGTCCCGAACGTGTGGGCCACGGGACAGGCGGTGACGGCGGTCGCGCTCGAGCCGGGCCGGGAGGCGGAGTCCGTCCGGACGCTGCTGCCGGAGATCGCCGCCGCGCTCGACCGCGAGTACCGGGAGTGGGCCCTGTCCCGGATGTTCGTGAGCGGCGTCGACACGGCGCTCGCCGCCGCGCTCGAGGACAGCCTCGGCTTCACGCTCCGGGTGCCGAGGGTCTACCAGCACGTGTTCCGCGCCGACGGGATCGTGCTGATCCGCAACGACAACCCCGACCCGGCGGAGCTGATCCGCTCGATCCTCGTCCAGCGCCGGCCGCCGATGGACTCGGTGACGACCTTCGCGTTCGCCGCCTGGCGGGCGGGCATCGACTCCGTCCAGTACAACGTGCCGCAGTCGTTCGAGCTCGAGCCCGGCAGCCGCCGCGAGATCGAGCTCGACGGCGCGACCGGGATCGAGGTGCGGGGCGTGTGGCAGGACGAGGCGGCCTACCCGGCGGGCGGCCTGTTCATCGGACGGGCCCTCCGCTGCCCGGACGCCACCTTCTTCGTTGACGCCTGGCTGTACTCCCCGAATCCGCGCCGGAGCAAGTGGCAGTTCCTGATGCAGCTCGAGGAGATCACGGACTCCTTCCGCTGCGCGAACCCGTAGTCCCCCGGCCGGCGAGATGTCGTTCGTTCACCTGCACTGCCACAGCGAGTACTCCCTTCTCGACGGCGCGAGCCGGATCGAGGACCTGGTGGACCGGGCGGTCGCCCTGGACATGCCCGCGCTCGCGGTCACCGATCACGGCAACCTCCACGGCGCGTGGGACTTCCAGGAGCGGGCCCGCAGGAACGGGCTGCGACCGATCCTCGGATTCGAGGCGTACGTCGCCTACGGGGACCGGCGCCGGAAGGAGAAGCCCCCCGACGCGCCCGCCGAGTACGCCCACCTCGTCGTGCTCGCGGCGGACCTCGAGGGCTACCGGAACCTGATCCGCCTCAGCTCGCGCGGGTACCTCGAGGGTTTCTACCGCCGGCCTCGGATCGACCGCCAGCTGCTCGCCGAGCACTCGGGGGGGCTCGTCGTCCTCTCCGCCTGCCTGTCGGGCGAGGTCGCGAAGAACCTCGAGCTGGGGCGCTGGGAGCGGGCGAAGGAGGCCGCTGAGTGGCACGCCCGCACCTTCCCGGGCCGCTACTTCCTCGAGGTCCAGAACCACGGGATCCCGGTCCAGGCGCAGGTGAACGAGGGGATCTTCCGGCTCGCCGACGAGCTCGGCCTCCCGGTCCTCGTCACCAACGACGCGCACTACCTGCGCCGCGAGGACGCGGACGCGCACGACACGCTCCTCTGCATCGGCACGGGGGCGATGAAGGCGGACACGGACCGGCTCTCCTTCCACGGGCAGGAGAGCTACCTGAAGTCCGCCGAGGAGATGGCGGCGCTGTTCCCCGACCGGCCCGACCTGCTCGAGACGACGCTCCGCGTGGCCGAGATGTGCGACGTGCCGTTCGAGAAGAGCTACCACCTCCCGGGCTTCCCGCTCCCCGGCGGCTTCGACGACGACGCCTCGTTCCTCCGTCATCTCGCGGAGCGCGGCGCCGCGGAGAGGTACGGGACGCCCCTCCCGGACGAGGTCCGGGAGCGCCTCGGCTACGAGCTCGGGGTGATCGCGGAGACCGGTTACGCGGGCTACTTCCTGATCGTCTGGGACTTCATCCGGGCCGCCCGCGACCTCGACATCCCGGTCGGGCCCGGAAGGGGCTCGGCCGCGGGCTCCATCGTCGCATACTGCCTGCGGATCACGGACGTCGACCCGCTCGCGTTCGACCTCCTTTTCGAGCGGTTCCTGAACCCCGACCGGGTGTCGATGCCCGACATCGACATCGACTTCTGCTACGAGGGGCGCGGCCGGATCATCGACTACGTCCGCGAGAAGTACGGCTCGGACTCGGTCGGACAGATCATCACGTTCGGGACGATGCTGGCGCGGGCCGCCGTGCGGGACGTGGGAAGGGTGCAGGGGTTCACGCCGCAGGAGACGGACCGGATCGCGAAGCTGATCCCCAACGACCCCGGCTTTCCGACCACGGTGTCCGAGGCGGTGGAGAAGGTGAAGGAGCTGGCCGACCTCTACCGCTCGGACGTCCGCGTCCGGGGCTTGCTCGACGAGTCGATGCGGATCGAAGGCCTCAAGCGGCACAGTTCGGTCCACGCGGCGGGCGTGGTGATCGCCCCGGGCCCGCTCGAGGACTACGTCCCCGTCTGCCGCGACGCGAAGAACGGGGAGGAGGGCGCGGTCATCACGCAGTTCGACATGATCGGGCTCGAGAAGGCCGGGATGCTGAAGATGGACTTCCTCGGCCTCCGCACCCTCACCGTCATCCACGACGCCCTCGTGATGATCGAGGCGCGACACGGCGTGACCGTGGACTGGGACGAGGTCGGCCTCGACGACCCGAAGGTGTTCGGGATGCTGGCCTCGGGCGGCACCCGGGGCGTGTTCCAGTTCGAGTCCGCGCTCGCCACGGAGAAGCTCCGGGCGATGCGTTGCGACCGGTTCGACGACCTCGTCGCGGTGAACGCCCTGATCCGGCCGGGCCCGCTCGACTCCGGCATGACCGACGTCTACATCCGCCGCAAGCGCGGGTTCGAGCCGGTCGACTCCCTGCTGCCCGAGCTCGACGAGGTGCTCGCCCCCACTTACGGCGTCATCACCTACCAGGAGCAGGTGATGCGGGTGGCGAACGTCCTCGCGGGATTCACGCTCGCCGAGGCCGACGTGCTCCGGAAGGCGGTCGGCAAGAAGGACGCGGAGCTCACGGAAGAGGTGCTCGCCGAGTTCCGCGATCGGGCGACGGCGCGCGGGGTCGCGGCCCGGAAGGCGGGCGAGATCGCGGAGCTGATCCGCACGTTCGGCCGCTACGGCTTCAACAAGGCGCACTCGGTCGCCTACGCCCTGATCTCCTACCGCACCGCCTGGCTCAGGGCGCACTACCCCGCCGAGTTCATGGCCGCGCTCCTGTCGTCGATCGTCGACAACACCGACAAGGTCGTGGCGTACATCGCCACCGCCCGGTCGATGGGCCTCGAGGTGCTGCCGCCGAGCGTGAACGAGTCCGGCTACAAGTTCACCGTCGTCGGCGACGGGGGGATCCGATTCTGCCTCGGCGCGATCAAGGGCGTGGGCGAGTCGGCGATCCGGTCGATCCTCGCGGCCCGCGAGGACCGGCGGTTCGAGTCGCTGTTCGACTTCTGCCAGCGGATCGACCTGCGGCTCAACAACAAGCGCGTGATCGAGTGCCTGATCGCGTCCGGGGCGCTTGACGCGTTCGGCGAGCGGGCGGCCCTCAAGGCGGGCCTCGAGACGGCGCTCTCCGAGGCGCAGCTGCGCCAGCGGGAGCGGGACACCGGGCAGGAGTCCCTGTTCGGCATGGTGGAGGCGGTCCGGCGGCCCGAGCCCGGGCTTCCGCCGGTGGCGGCGTGGACGGAGTCGGAGCGGCTGAAGGAGGAGAAGGCCGTGCTCGGCTTCTACATCTCCGGGCACCCGCCGGACCGCTACCGGGAGCTCGTCGACCCGTTCCTCACCGGCAACCCCAAGGCTGCGGTGTCCGCCGACGCGCTGTCGCCGCAGACGATCGTGCTCACCCACGCCCACGCGGACCACGTCGGCGACGCCCTGTCCATCGCCGAGCGGTGCGGCGCCACGATCGTGTCGTCCGTCGAGATTGTCGGCAAACTGCAGCGGGATCGCGGTTCGGAGGGACTTGGCGATGCCAAGTTCCTGGGGGCAAACTCGGGGGGCCGCGTCGCGATGCCCTTCGGCGCGCTGCGCTTCACCCCCGCGTGGCACTCCTCGAGCTTCGCGGATGGCACCTACGGCGGCATGCCGATGGGCGTCGTGTTCGAGTTCGGCGACCTGCGCGTCTACCACGCCGGCGACACCGCGCTGTTCGGCGACATGGCGCTGATCGGTCGCCATGGCCTCGACCTGGCGCTCCTGCCGATCGGCGGCCACTTCACCATGGGTCCCGAGGAGGCGCTGGAGGCCGTGCGGCTCCTGCGGCCGCGCCACGTCGTGCCCATCCATTACGGCACGTTCGATCTGATCGAGCAGGACGCGCTCGCGTTCCGCGAAGCGGTCGCGGCGCTGCCCGAAGCCGATGTCGGCGGGGCGGTCGTGCACCCGTTGGCGCCCGGGGAGGCGTTGGAACTCTGAAGCGCCGCGCGCCGCGAGGGCGCCGATGACCGGCCGCGTACCGCCCGGTTACAACGTGATCCAGCGCCTCGGTGCCGGGCGCACGGCCCTCGTCTGGCTGGCGCACGAGG
>JAWOIN010000157.1:0-6604 GCA_046484665.1 Gemmatimonadota bacterium | reverse complement strand
CGAGTGGACGCTGGAGGCGAACCCGGGGTCCCTCACCGCTGACGACTGCCGCGTGTGGCTCGATGTCGGGGTGAACCGCCTCAGCCTCGGCGTGCAGTCGTTCGACGACGCAGCGCTGCGGTGGCTCGGCCGACTGCACGACGCCGCCGGGGCCCGCGCCGCCATCGAGCGCGCCCTCGAGGCCGGGTTCGCAAACCTCAACCTCGACCTCATCTTCGGACTTCCCGCGGAGCTTCCGCGGGACTGGGGCCGCGACGTGGAGACCGCCGCGTCGCTCGGCGCGACGCACGTGAGCACCTACGGCCTGACGGCGGAGGCCGGGACGCCGCTGGGGCGCATGGTGGATCTCGGCAGGGTCCGCCTGGCGGACGAGGAGAGATACGAGCGCGAGTACCTCGAGGCCGTCGAGCGGCTGGAAAGACGAGGCTTCCGTGCCTACGAGGTCTCCAACCACGCCCTCGCGGGCCGCGAGTGCCGGCACAACTGGCACTACTGGATCGGCACGGACTACCTTGGTCTCGGCCCGTCCGCCCACAGCTTCGTCGGGGGCGAGCGGAGCTGGAACGTGCGCCGCTGGGAGGCGTATCGAACGGCGGCGCGAGCGGGCGGGGAGTTGCGGGAGGGACGCGAGCGCCCCGACCGCGAGCGGGCCCGGCTCGAGCGGTTGTGGCTCGGACTGCGAACGCGGCGCGGGGTCCGTCTCGAGGAGCTTTCTGCCGGTCCGGCGGCGCTCGCGGTCGTGGACCGGTGGGAGGAGGCCGGCTGGGCCTGGCGGGAGGCGGGCCGGCTGCGCCTGACGCCGGCCGGCTGGCTGCGGATGGACGCGCTCGTGACGGAGCTGGCCGCGGGGCCGGTCCGGCCGGCGGCGGTGGCGGAACCGTGAGGGCGGAGGCGATGTCGAAGGAATCCCTGACCGAGCGCGAGAAGACGATCCTGCAGGCGGTCGTCGAGGCGTACATCGCGACGGCCGAGCCGTCCGGCTCCCGCCGGATCGTGCGGCAGTACGACCTCGACATCTCCGCGGCCACGGTCCGCAACACGATGGCCGACCTCGAGGCGAAGGGATACCTCACGCACCCGCACACGTCCGCCGGGCGCGTTCCCACGGACGCGGCGTACCGGTACTACGTGGACGTCCTGATGGGACGCCGCCGGCTTCCGGCGGGAGAGCGGGCCCGGCTCGAGAAGGAGCTCGTGGGCCGCGAGTCCGCGAACGAGCTCGAGTCGCTCGTGCAGCGGGCGGCCCGGGTGCTGGGACTGCTGACGGGCGAGCTCGGCCTCTCGGTCGGCCCGATTCTCGCCGAGGTGGTCCTCCGGCGGCTCGACCTCGTCCCGATCCACTCGGAGAAGGCGCTGCTCGTCCTCACCCTCGAGTCGGGCGTCGTCCGGACGATCTACGTGGACCTGCCCACGGCGCTTCCGGCGGAGTCTCTGCACGCGTTCGCCTCGGTGCTCAACGAGCGGCTCGCCGGAAGCACGCTGCGGGAGATCCACGGCACGCTGACGGAGAGGCTCCGCGACGTCCGCCTCGCAGACCCGTCGGCGGCCGAGCTGATGAACATCTTCGTCGAGTCGGGCCCGGATATCTTCGAGTGGGCGGTCAGCCCCGAGGACGTGCACCTCGGCTCGATCTCGGTGGTCGCCGACCAGCCCGAGTTCGTTTCCGGCGAGCGGCTCCGGGCGCTGATGCAGCTGGTCGAGCGGCGGGAGCTCCTGGCCTCGATCCTGCACAGCCGCGCGCTCGAGGAGGGGACCCGGATCACGATCGGCGGCGAGCACGGTGCGCCCGAGCTCGCGGACCTGACGATCGTCACGGCGACCTACTCCGTCGGCCATGTCGAGGGCGTGGTCGGCGTGATCGGCCCGACCCGGATGCCCTACGAGAAGGTGATCGCGCTGGTCGACTACACGTCGTCGCTGGTCTCGAATCTCAAGAACTGACCCGCGGGAGCGCACCGCCCGCCCCGACCCGGACCCGCCGGGCGGGGGGCGCGTGCGAGCGGGCGTGAGCGAGGGAATGGCGGACTACTACGAGCTGCTGGGAGTCGCGAGAGGCGCGGATCTCGCCGAGATCAAGAAGGCCTATCGGCGGCTCGCCATGGAGTTCCACCCCGACCGGAACGACTCCGCTGACGCGGAGGACCGGTTCCGCGAGGTGACGGAGGCGTACGAGATCCTCCGCGACCCGGAGAAGCGGGCGCTGTACGACCGGTACGGGGAGGCGGGCATTCGGCGCGGCGGCGCCGGCGGTGCGGGGGGGTTCGGCGCGTTCGACTTCTCGGACGCGTTCGAGGTGTTCATGCGCGAGTTCGGCGGGGCGACGGGCCTCGGAGACCTGTTCGGCCGCGGGCGGCCGCGGCGTGGCCCGCGGCGCGGCAGCGACCTCAAGCTGAGGCTGACGGTGAGCCTCGAGGAGGCGGCCCGCGGAACGGAGCGACAGGTGAAGGTCAAGGCGCTCGAGACGTGCGACCGCTGCGGCGGGTCGGGTTCCGCGCCGGGAACGCGTCCCGAGCGCTGCGCCACCTGCGGCGGCGTCGGCGAGGTGCGCCAGGTCCAGCGGTCCATGCTCGGACAGTTCGTGAGCGTCAGGCCCTGTCCCGCTTGCGGAGGCGCCGGCGAGCGGATCGCCGAGCGGTGCGACGCCTGTCTCGGGGAAGGAAGGGTCCGCGCCGAGCGGACGGTGAAGCTGGAGGTCCCGGCCGGCGTATCGACCGACGACTACCTGAAGCTCTCCGGCCGCGGGAACGTCGGGACGCTGGGAGGACCGCGCGGAGACATCCTCGTGGTGATGGACGTCGAGCCCGATCCCCGCTTCGAGCGCCACGGCGACGATCTCGTGTTCAACCTCGCGGTCACGATGAGCCAGGCGGCCCTCGGGGCGAGCGTCGAGGTCCCCACGATCGTGGACGGGCCGGCCACGCTCGAGGTTCCCGCCGGAGTGCAGAGCGGACAGGCGCTGCGGCTGCGCGGCAAAGGGATGCCGCGGCTGCGCGGGTCGGGTCGGGGCGACCAGGTCGTTCGCGTGCTCGTCTGGACGCCGACCAGACTGACTCGCGACGAGCGGGTCGCGTTCGAGCGCCTTCGCGAGGTCGAGGCGCGCCCGCCGGAGCCGGACGTGAGCGAGCCGGGGTTCTGGGAACGCGTGAAGCGGGCCTTCACCGCCTGAGACGGAGACGTCATGCGTGGAGCCGCGGTCGGCAGGCCCGGAGCGGGAGAGTACGACGACTACTACGCCTCGTACGTCGCCCGGGTGGTCGGGGACGACGTGGTCGGAACGCTCGAGTCGCAGCTGGTGGCGTTCCACGCGCGGCTCGGCGAGATCGACCCGTCGCTTGCGGGACACTGTTACGCTCCGGGGAAGTGGACCGTCGCGGAGGTGATCGGCCACCTCGTCGACTCGGAGCGGATCTTCGGGACGAGGGCGCTGCGGATCGCGCGCGGGGACCGCACGCCGCAGCCCGGATTCGACCAGGACGCGTATGCGCTCGAAGGGCGGTTCGGGGAGCGCGGCCTCGACGACCTGTCCGACGAGCTCGCCTCGTTGCGGTACGCGAACCTGGCGCTGTTCCGAAGCCTCGACGCGGACCGGTGGCGGCGCACGGGGACCGCGAACGGCGTCGCCGTGTCCGTGCGCGCCCTCGCCTTCATCCTCGCGGGGCACGCGGCTCACCACCTCGAGGTGCTCCGGGAGAGGTACCTGCCACTCGCGTGAGGGCCCCGTGGAATCGGGCGGGCTGACGACGGGCGGGTGCAGCGGGCCCCGCCTCGCGAGCTTCGGCGCAGGCCTCGGCATGGCCTTCTTCTCCCTGCTGACGATCGACCATTTCTTCGAGGCCAACTACCCCGTGTCGATCTTCGCGGGGTCGTTCTGCGACCTCAGCGCCTTCTTCAACTGCGACGGCTCCGCGTACTCGCGGCTCTCCGCGGCCGCCGGCGTGCCGCTCGGCGTCCCCGGGCTCGCGATCGGGGCCCGTGATGCTCGGGGCCCTCTTCCCCTCGGAGCCGTTCGAGCGCACGAACCGGTTCGTCGCCTGGCTGAACGGGGCGGGAGTCGTGGCGCTGCTTCTCGTGTCGGTGCTGGTCCTCGGAAGCCTCTGCCTGCTCTGTTCGGGGTACTATCTGTTCTCGCTCGCGAGTCTCTGGTTGTTCCAGCGGTACCGGCCGCGCCGCGCGGCCGGCGAAGCCCCGTCCGCGGGGCGGGCGCGCGGCGCTGCACCTCGCGGCGTTCGCGGCCGCGGAGCTCCTCGCCGCGTGGGGCTTCGCGGAGTAGCACGCCGCGCGGCGTGACGCGCAGTCCGGGGGTGCCGCGGCGCGCTCCGCCCGCGAGTTGTACGACCTTCCCGAGGTCGCGTGGCCGAGCGAGATCTCGCCGTACTGGACGACGCGCGCGACGCATCGGTTCGAGGACGCGCCGAACGACTCCTCGACTCGCGCGCTCGTTCACCGTCTGATCGGGACGGGGCGCGAGTACGGGCGGACGTCGGAAGCGTACGCGCACGGGATCCGGTCGACGCCCACGCTGATCATCACCAACCGGCTCGTCATCGAGACATTCCCGGACGCCCAGATTCGGGCGCTGTTCCGGGCGCTGCTCGAGGAGGCCGGGGTGGGGGACCGGCGCTTCCTCGAGGGCTGGTCGAGTAGCGGCGCGCACGACGCTCGCGGGACCGACCCGACGACGGACAGATCGTCCCGCCCCGCGGGGCGGGAGACGCCCCCGCGGTCCAGCGGGCGTCCCCAACTTCCTTTCGCGCAGACGCTTGCGTCCCCGTGTCACGGTCGCCGACGGTGGCTCGCTTTCTGCAGCCTCGCGCAACGTCCCGGGGACGTTCCGCCCCGGACCCGGAGCGCCTCCGCGGCGCTCGAGCCGCGGGGGGTCGGTCCGGCCGAACCCGAACCACCCGGAGGCGCCGTCATGCCCACCACGCTCGACAAGAAGGCCGATCTCGCCGGTCCCGGCATCAGCACATACGAGGAAGTCGAGAAGATCCTCCCGGCGGACTACCGCCCGCTGCTCGACCGCAAGGAGACCCAGAGGGCGCTGTTCGACGTCAAGCGGATCATCGAGGACGGCCTCTGCGGGGAGCTGAACCTGATGATGGTCCAGGTCCCGCTGATCGTTACCGTCGAGAGCGGGGTCAACGACATGCTCGACCGCGACGGCTCCCGCACTCCGATCGAGTTCGACTGCGGCCTCGGGCTCCCGCGGCCGATCCGCGCGAGCGTAGTCCAGGCCGCGACGAAGTGGAAGCGGCCGGCGCTCAGGCAGTTCGGCTGCGAGGCGGGCGAGGGGATCTGCACCGACATGCGAGCCGTCCGCAAGGACTACTTCCTGGACCACGACCACAGCTCTTACGTCGACCAGTGGGACTGGGAGAAGGTGATGACGGCGGATCAGCGGAACCTCGAGTTCCTGAAGTCGACGGTGCGGGGCATCTGGCGGGTCCTGAAGGACGCCGAGGAGCACGTCCTCACCAACTACCCGGCGCTCCGCGACCCCCGCTACCCGCCGCTGCCGGACGAGCTCGCGTTCCTGCACGCCGAGGAGATCCTCGAAATGTACCCCGAGCTCCCGCGCAAGCAGCGCGAGACCCGCGTGATCCAGGACTACGCACCCGCGATCTTCATCATCGGGATCGGCTGGCCGCTGAAGGACGGGTATCCGCACGAGATGCGGGCGGCGGACTACGATGACTGGGTGACCGACACATCCGCCGAGACCGGCCGGGACACACACGGCCTGAACGGGGACATCCTGGTCTGGAACCCGGTCACGAAGCGGCGCCACGAGCTCAGCTCGATGGGGATCAGGGTCACGAAGGAGACACTCGTCCGGCAACTCGAGATGAGCGGGCAGATGCACTTTCTCGAGCAGTCGTACCACAAGGCGATCCTGGACGACGCGATCCCGCTGAGCATCGGGGGAGGGATCGGCCAGTCGCGCACGTACATGCTCCTCCTCCGCAAGGCGCACCTCGGCGAGGTGAGCGTCACGGTGTGGCCCGAGCGGTTGAAGCACATCTGCGCCGTACGGAACATCCACGTCCTGGAGTAGGCGCTGACGGCCGGACGAGGCAGTCGTCCGGGCGGGGCCCGCCGCACGCGGGCGGGCCCCGCCGCGCGGGTGGGCCCGCGGGGCACCCGCGGCCTCGCGCTCCGCCTCCCGCCTCCGCTATCGTGAGGCCCGATCCGGGCCGGCTCCCGGAGATCCCGGTCCTCCCTCGAGACACGTCGAGACGACATGCACGAACCGACGTCGCAGGACGAGGGACGCGCCGGACGGCGCGACCTCTCGATCGAGATCGGAAAGCCGCGATTCTCGTGGACCGTGGACGACCTGGTCTCGCTGTTCCACGAGGGCCGGGTGCGCGCCCTCAGCCTGATGCACGTGGGCGGCGACGGGCTCCCGAAGCGGCTCGACTACGTGCCCCGGGACTTCCGGCAGGTCCAGGAGGTCGTCACGGTCGGCGAGCGGGCGGACGGCTCGAGTCTCTTTCCCGGCAGCGGGATCCCGCCGGGAGCCTCCGACATCATCCTCAAGCCGCGCGTCGCGAGTGGATTCCTCGACCCGTTCTCCGAGATCCCGACCCTCGTGCTCCTCTGT
>JAWOIN010000154.1:0-59235 GCA_046484665.1 Gemmatimonadota bacterium | reverse complement strand
CCTCGCGCGGCGCCGCGAGGAACGGCGCGGTCACGAAGCGGTCGGGGAACCAGCGCGCGCCGGCGTCGTCCGGGGAAGCCCGCGCCGGGAGCGCCGCGGGGGCCTGCTGGCCTGGCGCGCCGACGGGAGCGAGCGCCGGTCCGAAGGCGCCCGCGAGGACGATCCACGCGACCCGGCTCCGCCGCGGCCACTCGTGACACCGGGTCGCCCGGGCGCCCCGTTCTCGGTCGGGTCCTCCGTCGCCAGCCGTCATTTCCCGCTCCTCGCTCGTGCCCGCGCCGGCACGCACCTTGTGCTCCGGGAGACGCGCAATGAACAGTACGGGGACGGCCCCGCGCAACTCCCGCGCGGCCGGTCGCGCCCCGACCCGAACCGGGATGGCCAGGACGTGACGCACAGGGATCTCGACCTCCGACTGCTCCGGGAGCTCCAGGTCGATGCCCGTCGCTCGAACCGCCAGCTCGCCGAGGCGCTGGGCGTCGCGGCGAGCACGGTGGGCGCGCGGCTCAAGGACCTCGAGCGGCGGGGCGTCGTCCGGGGCTACCGGGCCGTGATCGACTACGGAAAGCTGGGGCTCGGACTCGTCGCGGTCACCCGGATCAAGGCGCGCGGCGACGCCCTCCCGGCGATCGTGAGGTCTCTCACGGAGCACCCGAGCCTGACCCACGTCTACGAGATCACGGGCGACTTCGACGTGATGGTGATCGGCCGGTTCGCGAACGAGACGGAGATGAACCGCGAGATCAAGCGCATGCTGGGTCTGCCCGGAATCGAGGGCACGAACACGTCCGTCGTGCTGGACGCGCCCAAGGAGCGGCTCGACATCGGGCTGTCCTCGAGCGGCGAGGGGGGCTGATCCCGCCCGCGCCCCCGGATTCAGCCCGCCCCGGATCCGCTCTGTGTCACGTTGCCCGGGACGACGATGAGGAACACCCCGACGTACTCCTCGTCGACGCCCCGGAACTGGCCCATCTGCGAGGGACCCGTGTGGCCGATGAGCCCGAACCGGAGGTCGCCGCTGCCGGTCCGGATGCCGACGCCCGCCATCCCCGTGGCCCCGAGTCCGGTCGTGTAGTCCGAGACCTCCAGCTCGAGCGTGCCGATCGGCCGTACCCGGCGCCCGTCCCGGCCGACGGGGTCGTACTCGGCCCCGAGGCGCGCCCGCACGGTCTCGACCCCCGCCGCCGCCCAGTTGTAGTCGCTCCCCACGCTCAGCCGCAGTCCGGGGCCGACACGGTACATGAGGTCCGCCTCGGCGCCGTTGCGGGAGCTCGCGTGGGGGTCGAACCCCGGAGTGCGCTCGATGTAGTCATCGCCCACGTGCGAGCTGACGTGCACGAGCGAGAGCTGCGCCTCCCAGTCGCCGAGATCCACGCCGAGCGGGAAGGCCACGCGGAAGTCGGAGTTGATCAGGCCGTTGAGGCCCTCGCCCAGCGCGAAGCGGGCGAGCACTCCCGCCTCGAGCCCGAGGTCGAGCCCGGGCCGGCCGGATCCGCCGTCGGAGAAGCGGTAGACCGGGATCCGGTAGCCGAACGCCACGTCGGCCTCGGGGCTCGAACGTCCGCTCCCCGTCGGCGGCTCGCGCCGCGCGACGAGCGGTCCCGTGCCGATGTCGACACCGCTGCGGGCGCCCACCTGGGGCTGGACGACGAAGGTCGACGGAAACCAGCCTTCCTGCGAGCCGCCTCGTGCCGCCTGGCCGGCGAGCACGCCCGGAAGGACGAGGAGGGCGAGCCCGACGGGCACGCCGCGGGTGAACATGGCATGAGCCATCATGCGTCGAGCCTCCGACCGGGACGAGCGACGGCGAGGCCGGCCGATCGAGCCGGCTCGCCATTGTGAACACCACTCGCGCTCGCCCGGTTCCGTCGTGAAGATCACCGAGAAGGAAGCGATGCGCGCGAGGGACCTGTGCGATCTGCGGCGGCGGGTGATCGCGTGCCGGGCGTGTCCACGGCTCGTCGCGTGGCGCGAGAGGGTGGCCGCGGAGAAGCGGGCGGCCTTCCGGTCCGAGGACTACTGGGGGGCGCCGGTCCCGGGGTTCGGCGACCCGGATGCGCGACTGCTGGTCGTCGGCCTGGCGCCCGCCGCGCACGGAGCGAACCGTACGGGGCGGATGTTCACGGGCGACCGCTCGGGCGACTGGCTGTACCGGGCGCTGCACCGCGCCGGGTTCGCCAGCCGGCCGGAGTCGACCGGACGGGACGACGGGCTCGAGCTGCGGGAGGCCTGGATCACCGCTTCCGTGCGTTGCGCGCCGCCGGGCAACAGGCCGACGCCCGGGGAGCGGGAGCGCTGTCGCCCCTACCTCGAACGGGAGCTCGCCCTGCTCGGAAACGTCCGGGTGATCGTCGCCCTGGGCGGGTTCAGCTGGACGAGCCTCCTGCGTCTGCTCGAGGGGGAGGGCTTCCGCGTCCCGACGCCGCGGCCCCGCTTCGCGCACGGGGTGGAATTGGACCTCGAGCGCGCCGGCGGGCCGGGAGACGGGCGACGGCGGCTGACGCTGCTCGCATCGTATCACCCGAGCCAGCAGAACACCTTCACGGGCAAGCTCACGGAGGAGATGTTCGACCGGGTCTGGGCGCGGGCGCGGGAGATGGGGTCCGATGCCGGCCGTCGCCGCCCCTCCTGCCGCGAGCCGGACCCGCCCGGGTTCTCCTCGTCCGTGTCGTCGCAGGGGTCCTAGTCCGCCGGGCCTCCGCCGCCGGAGTCCGCCTTACGGGCTCCGCGACTCCCGATCTTACTGCGCCGCCGCGACGGCCGTATGTTGGGCTCGACCCGGATCCCGGCCGAAGTCGACGGCGCGTCCACCGCCTGCCCGGAGTCTCGTCTGAACGCGTTCTCCGCCGCTCCGCACGGGGATGTGCTCGCCCTGGTGCTGCAGGTCGCGATCCTCCTGGCCGCGGCCCGCCTCCTGGGCGAGCTCGCGCAGCGCCTGAAGCAGCCCTCCGTCGTCGGAGAGATCCTGGCGGGCGTCCTCCTCGGGCCCTCGCTGCTGTCGAGCCTCGTACCGGCCCTGGGCGCGTGGATCGTGCCCCAGTCCGACCTCCAGGGCTACCTGCTGGAGGTGGTGAGCCTGATCGGGGTGATGTTCCTCCTGCTCGTCACCGGGCTCGAAACCGATCTCCACCTCATCCGCCGTCACGCCCGGGTAGCGCTCTCCGTCTCGTGGGGAGGCATCACCGTCACGTTCGGCACGGGGCTGCTGCTCGGCCTCCTGCTGCCGGACTCCCTGCTCGAGCGGCCGGACCAGCGGCTGGTGTTCGCACTGTTCCTCGGGACGGCGATGTCGATCTCGGCGATTCCCGTGATCGCCAAGGTGCTGATGGATTTGGGCCTGATCCGGAGGGACGTCGGGCAGACCATTCTCGCCGCGGGGATGAGCGACGACACCATCGGCTGGATCCTGCTGTCCACGGTCGCCGGGATCGCGGCGGGCGACGCGGTCTCGGCGCTCTCGGTGGGGAAGACCGTGGTGAGCGTCCTCCTCTTCCTCGGGCTGAGCATCACCCTCGGACGGTGGCTCGTCGGCAAGGTCCTGCGGTGGGTCCAGGACGAGCTCATCTCCGTGGAGCGTCTCCTCACCTTCGTGATCGTGTGCACGTTCGCCTTCGGGGCCGTCTCCCAGGCACTCCACCTGGAAGCCATCCTGGGCGCGTTCGTGGCGGGGATCATCTTCGGTCAGATGCCCCGCCTTCCCCGCGAGGTGGACCGGCGGATCGAGAGCGTCACGCTGGGAGTGTTCGCGCCGATCTTCTTCGCGGTGGCGGGCCTGAAGGTCAACGTCCAGAACCTGCTGACCCCGCGGCTCCTCCTGGTGACCCTGCTGGTCATCGCCATCGCCACGGCGGGGAAGGTCGTCGGGACGTACGCCGGCGCGCGGCTGGTGGGGCGGAAGGACCACTGGACGGCGCTGGCGTTCGGGGCCGGGCTGAACGCGCGGGGCGCGATGGAGATCATCATCGCCTCGGTCGGGCTCTCTCTCGGGGTCCTCTCGCAGGACATGTTCTCGATCATCGTCGTCATGGCCATCGTGACCTCGCTGATGGCCCCTTCCGCCCTCCGCTGGGTGCTGGCGAGAGTCCCGATGGGCGAGGAGGAGGAGGAGCGGCTGCGCCGCGAGGAACTCGCGGGCAGGAGCCTCGTGGCGGGCATCCACCGCGTCCTCCTCCCGGTGCGGGTCCAGACGGGCACCGACTTCCCCATCCAGCGGGTTCAGGCGCGGGTCCTAGAGCGGCTTCACAGGGAGAACACGCTCTCGATCACGCTGATGACGGTGGTGGAGGAGTCCGAGCGGGCGGCGGCCCAGGAGTTTCTGGCCTCGGTGCGCCGCAACTTCGGCGAGGCGGAGGTCGTGACCAAGGTGCTGACCCGGGGGTCTCCGAGGGAGGCGATCCTCGCGGAGGCGGCCAAGGACTACCACCTGATGGTGCTCGGGGCCACCCAGCGCTCTGGGCCGAGGAAGGGGATCGTCTTCTCCAGCCACATCGACAAGCTGGTGCGGGAGGCGCCGTGCCCGACCCTGGTGGTCCAGGGCCAGGCGGCAGCCCCGGAGTGGGAGATCTCCCGCATCCTCGTGCCGACGAACGGCAGCGGTCCCGCGAAGAACGCGGCGGAGCTCGCGTTCCAGCTCGTCGAGAAGCCGGAAGACGAGGTCGTCGTGCTCCACGTGATCCCCGAGGCCGATCTCGCCTCCGTCGGGGGCTCCCGCGCGGACGACCGCATCCTCGCCCGGCGGAGCCTGGTCGCCCACGGCCTCGTGGACGGGCTCCGCGACCTGGGAGAGTCGGCGGGCGTGATCACCACCGCGGAGGTCCGGATCTCCGGGAGCGTGGAAGCGGGGATCCTCGAGACGGCCGAGAAGAAGTCCGTGGACCTGATCCTGCTGGGGACCGGGGTCCGGCCCGGCGGCCAGGGGCTCTTCCTGGGTCCGCGCGTCGAGCGCATCCTCTCGACGGCCACGTGCCCGGTGGCGGTGTTCAACACCGGAGGCTGAGCCGACGCGAGCGTTTCGGCCCTAGTCGGACGTCGCTCTCCGACCTCCAGCGAATCGCGCCCTCACCTCCGCCTCCGCCGCTTCGTCCCACGGGTCGTCCGTAACGGCGGGCTCGACCCTGTAGAGCCAGGACAGGCCGAGCGGCCCGACGTACCCGTCCGGCATCGCGAACACCGGGTCCGCCAGCACGTCCTCGAGCGGCGCGATCCGGGAGCCCTCCTCCACCAGCGCGTCGATCGCCGCGCCCGCGTGATCCGAGGCGAGGGCGTTCGCGTGGAGCAGGAGAACCTGCCCCGTCTCCCGCCCGAACCGCTCCCTCGCGAGGGCCCGGAAGTGGCGCGCCGCGTCGACGAGGTGCGCGACGTAGGCCTTCCCGATCTCCTCCGCCCGCGCCGCATCCCGATCGCGGAGCGCCCGGTCGTAGGCGGCCGAAAGGACCCACTCCGAGTTGTCGATCGTCACGTGGCCGATCCCGTAGCCCATGCCGGCGAGCGCCCGGGCGACCGAGTCGCGGACGGCGCGCGTCGCGCCCTGGTGCAGCATCGGGTAGCGGAACCAGCGGGGCCGCGTCCGGGTGAGGGCGTGGATGCGCTCCTCGCAGCGGGCGGCGTCGGCGAGCCAGACGGCCGGGTCCGCGTCGTTGAGATCGAGGTGGGACCAGGTGTGATTGCCGAGCTCGAGGCCGGCCCGGTGCCAGAGCCGGAGGCCGGCGCCGTCCGGAAGCAGGTTGCCGCAGGTGACGAAGCCGACGGCGGGGACGTCGCGCGCGGCGAGAGCCGACAGCAGGCGCTCCGTTCTCCGGAGCAGCTCCTCCCGGCCCGGACGGGATCCGGTCCAGGGGACGTCGTCGATCGTCACCGCGAGCAGCGGTCTTTCGCCTTCCGCCGATTCGCCGCCCGTGGAGAAGGCGCCCTCCCGCGGGGCGTCCTCCGGGAGGAATACCGCCGCGGCGGCGAGGCCGACGACGGTCAGCGTCCCGGCCGCGAGCAGCAGGGTCCCCGTCGTCCCGAGGCTCCGCCTGCGCCGGACTGGAAGCACGGCCCCTCCTCAGTCCTTCCGGCCGATCGCCAGCATCCGCTCCACCGCGACGAGCGCCCGTTTCCGGAGCCCCTCCTCGAGGTGGATCTCGTGCTTCATCTCCTGCAGCGACGCGAGCGTCTTCTCGAGCGTGATCTTCTTCATGTGCGGACAGATCGTGCACGGGCGGACGAACTCGAGACCCGGGTGCGCCTCCATCACGTTGTCCGACATCGAGCACTCCGTGACCAGGATCACGCGGTTCGACCGGGCCCGGTCCAGGTACTCGATCATGCCCGTCGTCGAGCCCACGAAGTCCGCCTCGTCGCAGACCTCGGGCGAGCACTCCGGGTGCGCGATCACCTCGATTCCCGGATACTGGTCCCGGTAGGCGCGGATCTCATCCACCGTGAACTGCTCGTGCACCATGCAGCGGCCCTTCCACGCGATCACCTCGACGTCCGTCCGCTTCGCGACGTTGCGCGCCAGGTACTCGTCGGGCAGGAAGATCACCTTCGGCACGCCGAGCGACTCGACGACTGCCACCGCGTTCGCCGACGTGCAGCAGATGTCCGACTCCGCCTTGATCGCGGCCGGGGTGTTCACGTAGGTGACGACGGGCACCCCGGGGTACCGCTGCTTCATCAGGATCACGTCCTCGGGCTCGATGCTCTCCGACAGGGAGCAGCCGGCGTCGAGGTCGGGGATGAGGACCGTCTTCGACGGGTTGAGGATCTTCGCGGTCTCGGCCATGAAGTGGACGCCGCAGAACACGATCACGTCGGCGTCGACCTCCTTCGCGATGATCGACAGGCCGAGCGAATCGCCGACGTAGTCGCCGATCCCGTGGAAGATCTCGGGCACCATGTAGTTGTGCGCGAGGATGACGGCGTTCCGCTCCTTCTTGAGACGGTTGATCTCGTGGACGAGCGGGGCCTTCAGCTCCCACTCGAAGCGGGGAACGGAGTCCTCGATCTTGTCGTAGGTGGCGTCGGTCGCCGCGGCGACCTCGGGCGTGAACGTCAGAACCTCGGGCATCCTCGCCTCCCGTGGGTGCCCCTGCTGACCCGGCGGTCCGGGCCGTGTAAGATTCGCACGGTGATACGATCGCGCCGCCGGCGGGTTCCGGCGCGGGCCCGGCTGGCAGGGCCCGTCCGTCCGCCGCGCGACGCGACGAGGGTGCCTCCAGCCCGAGAGCCCATGAACCGAGAGCAGGCTCGCCAGCGGATCGCGGAACTGCGCGAGGAGATCGGCCGGCACGACTGGCTCTACTACGTGCAGGACGCGCCGGAGGTCTCCGACGCGGAGTACGACCGGCTGTTCCGCGAGCTCCGGGGCCTCGAGGAGGAGTTCCCCGACCTGCGTACGCCCGACTCCCCGACGCAGCGGGTCGGAGGCGAGCCGTCGGAAAAGTTCCCGGCGGTCGAGCACGCCGCCTCGATGCTGAGCCTCGATTCCGACGCCTCCGAGGAGGCGGCCCGCCGCTTCGACGAGCGGCTCCGGAAGGCGGTCGGCCCGGAGCGCGTCGCGTACGTCGTGGAGCCGAAGTTCGACGGGCTCTCCGTCGAGCTCGTGTACGAGGAGGGCCAGCTCGCGCGGGCCTCGACCCGCGGCGACGGCGTCCGGGGAGAGGGGATCACCCCCAACGTTCGCACCATCCGCTCGATCCCGCTCCGGCTCCGCGACGGAGCCCGGCCGGTGCCCGCCATGCTGTCGATCCGCGGCGAGGTCCTGATGCGGATGGAGGCGTTCGACGCCCTCAACGAGCGGCTGCTCGAGGAGGGGAAGGAGCCGTTCGCGAACCCGAGGAACGCCTCCGCGGGGTCGCTCCGGCAGCTCGACCCGTCCATCACCGCATCGCGTCCGCTCGAGGCGTACGCGTACGACATCCTCGCCACCTCCGGCGCGGCGGTGGCGTCCCAGCGGGAGACGCTCGACGCGCTGCGCGACTGGGGGTTCCGGGTCAGCGCGCTGTCCCGCCACGTCGAGACGCTCGACGAGGCCCGAGACCTCCACGCCGAGTTCCTCACGCGGCGCGACGACCTCCCGTTCGAGATCGACGGGATCGTGCTCAAGCTCGACGACCTCTCCGCGCGCGACGAGGTCGGGGCGACCTCCCGGCACCCGCGGTGGGCGTTCGCCTGGAAGTTTCCGCCGCGCGCCGAGATCACGCGCATCCTCTCCATCATCCCGAGCGTCGGCCGCACCGGCGTCGTGACCCCCGTCGCGCTGATGCGCCCGGTCGAGATCGGGGGCGTCACCGTGAGCCGGGCCTCCCTCCACAACCGCGAGGAGGTGGCCCGGAAGGACGTGCGCGAGGGCGACCTCGTCCGCGTGCAGCGGGCCGGGGACGTGATCCCGCAGGTCGTGGAGCGGATCGAGGAAGAGGGCCGGGAGCGGGGCGACGAGTTCCGGATGCCCGCGGCCTGTCCCTCCTGCGGGACGGAGCTCGAGGAGCGCGGCCCGTTCACCGTCTGCCCGAACTCCTTCGGCTGCCCGGCCCAGCTCGTCGGGCGGATCCAGCACTTCGGCTCCCGTCACGCCCTCGACATCGAGGGCCTCGGAGAGGAGACGGCGAAGCTCCTGGTGGAGCAGGGGCTCGTGCGGACCGTCCCCGACCTGTTCGGGCTCCAGGTGGAACAGCTCACCCCGCTCGAGGGTTTCGCGGAGACCTCCGCCCGCAACCTCGTGAACGCGATCGACGCCGCGCGCCGCACCGAGCTCGCCCGGTTCCTGCACGGACTCGGGATCCCGGAGGTCGGAGTCGCCGTGGCCCGCGACCTCGCCGCCCACTTCGGCTCGATGGAGGCGCTCCGCGCGGCGGACGAGGAGCGGCTCCAGCAGGTGCCCGGCGTCGGTCCCGTGATGGCCGGCCGGATCGTGGGGTTCTTCGCCGAGCCGCACAACGCGGGGAACCTCGACCGGCTGCTCGCGGAGATGGAGGAGCTGACGGCGCCCGCGCGTCCGGCGGCGGGAGGCGCCCTGGCAGGGATGACTTTCGTGTTCACCGGCGCCCTCGCGTCGCTGAGCCGGGACGACGCGAAGAGGCGGGTCGAGGCGCTCGGCGCGAAGGCGACGGGGTCCGTGAGCCGGAAGACGGACTACGTTGTGGCGGGCGAGGACCCGGGCTCGAAGCTCGAGAAGGCGCAGGAGCTCGGCGTCACCGTGCTCGACGAGATCGGATTTTTGGATCTGCTGGAGGAGACGGAGGCGGGCTCGTGAGGTCGCGGCCGCGCCGCGCGCCGATCCTCACTCTCCTCCCGCTCCTCCTCGCGGTCGCGGCGGCATCGTGCTCGCGAAGGTCGCTACGATCGACGGAGGACGCGACGAGGACGCGCTCTCCGGGTTGCCGTGGCTCGCGTTCGACGGGAGGGGACGCGCGTTCGTGATCGCGCGGCATCTCCACGAGGGGATGCCGTTCGTTCTCGGGTCCGACGGGGAGCTGGCGAAGGTGCTCGCGGAGCCCGGCGAGGGACCCGGGGAGCCCGCGCGCCCGGACTGGCTGGAGATCGACGCGCACGACTCCGTCTTCGTGTGGGACCGGGGGACGGGCCGCATGTCCGTGTTCTCCCCGGAACTCGACTACGTCCGCACGTACCGGCTGGAGGCGACCGGGGTCGGCAGCTCCGTGCGCCTCCCGAGCGGCGACTGGGTCCACGCGAGCCCGAGCGACCACGGGTACCCGTTCCTGCTCGTGACCGCGGAAGGGGCCGTCCGGACTCCGTGGGTCCTGGGCCCCGGGAGCGAAGGCACCTTCTGGGCGGTTCCGCTCCAGTTCCGGTACGAGGCCGTCCGGTTCGACGCCGAGGGCAACGAGCTCGCCCGCCTCGAGCTGGAGTCCGACTGGTACGAGTCCTATGAGCGGCCGGAGATGGTCGGGCCGAGCCAGGCACCCCAGCCGATCCTCACCGGGATCCGGGAGGACGAGGATGGTCTCTGGTTCGTCGGGTTCGCCCCCGATCCCGGATGGCGTGCCGCGCTCGGCGAGCCGTACCAGGTCGAGGGCCATACGGCTTACCGGGTGGAGGACCGGAGCGAGCTCCTCGACACGGTGATCGAGCTGCGCGGCACCTCCACCGGCGAACTCCGGGCCCGCTTCAGGGACGACCGGCTCATCACCGGGATGATGGGCGGCGACCGGGGCCTCGTCACGGCCTGGCGGAAGGACGAGCTCGGCTTCCAGATGTTCGGCGTCTTCCGCGTCCGCTACGAGTCCTCCGGTTCCTGACCCCGGGGCCAGGGCCGGATCCCGGGGCTCTCGAGCCCCTCGCCGCGCGCGTACTCCTCCGCCAGCTCGACCTCGGCCTCGAGGCTCTCGCGGTCGCGCCCGACCGCCGCGACGGCCATCACGCGGCCGTCCTTCAGGTACCGGACGAGCCCATCGCCGTTCTCCGGCCGCCCCTCGACCCGCGTCTCGTCCCACGCTTTCGCGTGCCCTATGTACTGGAGCGAGATCCCGTGCTGGCGGGTCCAGAAGAACGGGACCGCCCGGTACGGCTCGTCCCGCCCCATGAGGTTCCGGGCGGCCGCCTGCCCCTGCTGGAGCGCCACCGTCCAGTGCTCGATCCGGATCCGCTCGCCGGTGCGGGGGTCGGGGAAGCGCGCCGCGTCGCCCGCCACGTAGATCCCGGGGACCTGCGTCGCGAGCCGGTCGTCCACCAGGACGCCGTCGTTAACCGGGAGTCCGGCCACCTCCGCGAGCGCCGTGTCCGGCCGCACTCCGATTCCGACCAGCACGAGGTCCGCCTCGAGTCGCGCGCCATCGTCGAGCCGGACGCCCTCCTCGTCGATCTTCTCCACCGTCCGCTCGAGCCGGAAGGAGACTCCGTTCTCCTGATGCAGGCCTTTCAGGAACGTCGCGAGCTCGCGCCCGAGCAGCCGCTCGAACGGCAGGCTCTCCGGCGCGACCACGGTGACATCGAGGCCCCGCGCCCTGAGCGACGCGGCGGCCTCCAGTCCGATGAAGCCCGCCCCCACGATCACGGCCCGCTTCGCGTCCTCCGCGTCGGCGAGGATCGACCGGCAGTCGGACAGGGTCCGGAGGACGTGGACGTGCGGGAGGTCGGCCCCCGTCACGGGGAGCCGCACCGGCGACGCGCCCGTCGCGAGCAGCAGCGCGTCGTAGGGCAGGAAGTCGCCGCTCTCGAGCTCGATGCGGCGCGCGTCGACGTCGATCCGCGCGACCCGCTCCCGAATCCGGTCGATCCGGTGTTCCGCGAACCATCCCTCCGGCCGCAGCGGGAGCCACTCCGCGGGCGCGTCGCCCGACAGGAAGGCCTTCGAGAGGTTCGGCCGGTCGTAGGGGGCGGCCTCCTCCGGGTCCACGATCGTGACCGGGCCCTCGTAGCCCTCGCGCCGCAGGGCGATCGCCGCCGCCGTCCCCGCGGCGCCGCTCCCGACGATCACGACGGCGGCCGGCCCGCCCCGCAGGATTTCCGGCGGCCGCTGACGCTCCCGCTTCCCGACCACGCGCACGACGCCGTCCTCGATCGCGAGCTCGTACCGGTCGACCGAGTCGAGGGCGGGCGGTCCGATCGCGTCGCCCGTGCGGAGGGAGAAGCAGGCGTGATGCCAGGGGCAGCGTACGGTGTCGTCGTGGACCAGCCCCTCCGCGAGAGGCCCTCCGTAATGCGTGCACTGCGCACCGATCGCGAAGAACGCGTCCCCGCGGCGGACGAGGAGGACCGCGTCGTCTCCGGCGTGTCCCTCCAGCGACTCTCCATCCGCCAGCCGGTCGCGAGCGATCCCCGCCGTCAGGTCGGGGCCCCTGTCGTCCGGTCCGCTCTCGGCCATCGTCTCCTCCCCCGGCTGATTGCCTCCGCTCGACCCCGAACGCTAACTCGGACCGGGTCCGCGATGCATCTTTCCGGGACCGGTCCGCGCCCGCGGTTCCGGCCGCTTGCCGACCCGCCGCCCGGCCGGACAGCTTGTCCGGCATGGAGAACATCGAGATCGCGGCGGCCCTCTCCGAGTTCGCCGACCTGCTCGACATCAAGGGCGGCGTGAACCCGTTCCGGATCCGCGCCTACCGGAACGCGGTCCGCACGGTCGAGGAGCATCCCGTGCCCCTCCGGAAGCTCGTCGAGGAAGGCGCCGACCTCACGGAGCTCCCGGCGATCGGGAAGGACATGGCCTCGCACATCGCAGAGCTGGTCACGACCGGCCGGCTCTCCGACCTCGAGGAGCTCGCGACCGGGGTGCCGCGCTCGCTGGTCGAGATCACGCGGCTCCCCGGCGTCGGCCCGAAGAAGGTCGCGAAGATGTGGAAGGAGCTGGGGATCACGACCGTCGCGCAGGTGGCGGACGCCGCCGCCGCGGGCCAGCTCGCCGGGCTCGAGGGGTTCGGGAAGCGGTCGGAGGAGAAGATCCTCGCCGCCGTCGAGAAGTACCGGTCGCGCGAGAAGCGATTCCGCCTCTCCGAGGCCGACCAGCTCGTGCGGCCGCTCGTCGAGCACATGGAGGCGGACCCGCGCGTGAAGCGGCTCGAGGTGGCCGGGTCGTACCGGCGCCGGAAGGAGACGGTCGGCGACATCGACCTCCTCGTCGTCGCCGACGAACCGGGGCCCGTGATGGAGCGGTTCACCGGCTGGGCGCAGGTGGCGGAGGTGGACAAGGCGGGCGACACGCGGGGCACGGTGCACCTGAGGTCCGGCCTCCAGGTCGACCTGCGGATCCTGCCCGAGGAGAGCTACGGGGCCGCGCTCGTGTATTTCACCGGCTCGAAGGAGCACAACGTATCGCTCCGCCGCCGCGCCCTCGAGCGGGGGCTCAGCGTCTCGGAGTACGGCGTGTTCGAGGTGCTGGAGACCGGCGAGAAGGTCGGCGCCGCGGACGAAGCCGGGGACGGAGCCGCGTCCGACGGCACGCCGGAACGCGAGCTCGGCGCCCGCGTCGCGGGTCGTACCGAGGAGGGGATCTACGAGGCGGTCGGCCTCGCCTGGATCCCGCCCGAGCTGCGCGAGAACCGTGGGGAGATCGCCGCGGCGGAGAAGGGAGAGCTTCCCGAGCTGATCACGCTGGACGACATCCGGGGCGACCTCCAGATGCACTCCACGTGGTCGGACGGGAAGAACTCGATCGAGGAGATGCTGCTCGCCTGCGAGGGGCGCGGCTACGAGTACTTCGCCCTCACCGACCACTCGAAGGCGCTCGCGATGACGGGCGGTATGGACGCGGAGAAGCTGGCCTGGCAGTGGGAGGAGATCGACGGGATCCTCGAGGGCCGCGACGGGATCCGCCTGCTCCGCGGCATGGAGGTCGACATCCTCGGCGACGGCTCGCTCGACCTCGAGGACGAGTGGCTCGAGCGGCTCGACCTCGTCGTGGTCAGCGTCCACTCGCGCTTCGACCTGCCCGAGGCGAAGCAGACGAAGCGGATCCTGGAGGCGGTCGGGCACCCGCAGGTGAACGTCCTCGCGCACCCCACGGGGAGGATCCTCAACGAGCGCGACCCCTTCGCGTTCGACCTCGACGAGGTGCTCGACGCCTGCGCCGAGCACGGCGTGGCCGTGGAGCTGAACGCGCACCCCGCGCGCCTCGACCTCAGGGACACGCACCTGATGCGGGCGAAGGAGAAGGGCGTGACGATCGTGATCAGCACCGATGCGCACCGCGTCGCGGAGCTCGACCTCATCTCCTACGGCGTGGAGCAGGCGCGGCGGGCCTGGCTCGCGGCCGGCGACGTGCTGAACACGCTGCCGCTCGGAGACTTCCTGAAGGCGATCTCGAAGGGGAGGGGCTGAGGTCACCTTCCGCCGGCTGGACGATCGCTGCGCGATCGAAGGCCGGCTCCACGAGACCTCAGCCCCTCCTTCGAGGACCGCCGCCGCACCTCCGGCGGCGGGACCCGCTTCTTCATGGAGGCTGTGGACGCCGTGTTTCCTGGAGGGCGGGGGTCGGCGGAGGACGCCTCACGCGCCGTTTGCGTGCCGGCGTCCGGAGCCGGCCCCCGCCCTCCCGCGTGCCAGCTCCCGGAGCCGGCCCGGCCCTCCGGGCCTACGCCGCCGTGTACCGCACGTCGATCCCGCGCTTCGCCAGCTCCGCGAGGTAGGGCTCGGCCGGGATCCCCTCGTCGGGCGGCATCACACCGGGCCGGTCGATCACGTTCCGGCCCATCATCAGGCCGACGATCGCGAGCGTGTACCCGGTGGTGCGCTCCATCGCCGTGATCCCCCGGTCCTGGTCCTCGAGGTCCAGCAGGTCCCAGCGGTGGGTGACCGGCCGGCCGTCCTTCGTCCCGCGCACGACAACGCGGAGCGCCACGAGGTCGGGCTCGTTCCGGCGGGTGAGCAGCGGCTTGAGGATCGCGATCGTGACGTCGCGCGGCGCGACCTCGCGGCCGTCGACCTCGATCGGTTCCTCCGAAAGCAGGCCGAGCTCCCGGATGTTCCGCATCAGGGTCGCGTGCCCTGGATACCGGAGCGTCTTGTACTCGAGCCGGTTCACCTTCCCCTCGAACCGCCACGGCAGGATCGAGGCGCCGCCGCCCGTGTGGAACGCCTCCAGGGTGCCGAGCTCCCCGAAGTCCAGCTCCTCGATCTCCGTGAGCGCCTCGACCTGGACGGGATTCCCGTCCCGCACGATCCAGGACGGGGTCGTGTAGTAGTCGAGCACGCCTTCCAGGGAGTAGACGACCTGGTAGTTGAGCGGCGGGACGGGGCGCTGGGGAAGGCCGCCGACGTACATCTTCGCGCTCTCGACGGCGTCCAGCCGCCGGATCCCCTCCGCGGCGAGGACGTTCACCATGCCGGGGGCGAGCCCGACGTCGGGCACGATCGTGACGCCCGCGTCCTTCGCCCGCCGGTCCAGCTCGAGCTGTGCGAACAGGATCTCCGTGTTCCCGCCGAGGTCGCTGAAGTCGCAGCCGGTCTCGATCGAGATCCGGGCGAGGTCGTCGTTGAAGTAGTAAGGCGCGGCCGAGAGCACCACGTCGTGCTCCTCCATCACGGCGCGGACGGCCTCCTCGTTCGAGAAGTCGAGGGCGATCCTGTGGAGCCGGTCGTCGTCGGGCAGGAAGGACGCGCCCGCGTCCGCCCGGACGTCGGCGAGGGTGACGAGGGTGACGTCGTCCTGCGCGAGCAGGTCGTAGGCGGCGGCGGAGCCCTGGAGTCCCCCGCCCAGAACCAGGAATCTCATCGTCTTGCTCGACTCGATCGGGGCTGCATGGAACCGCGGGGCGCGGGGCGCGGCGGCCCGGCGCGGGTGGATGAGGCGCGGTTGACGACGGCGGAGAATATACAGCTTCCGACGGGTGCGGAAAGGCATGGGAACGGCCGGCGCCCCCCGGCGCCGGCCGCGGCGGATCGGTCCGTGCCGGGGCCTCGGAGCGGCGTCGGCGGGCGCGGGAGGAAGGGATGAACGGGAGGGGGGCGCCCGCTGCGCCGCTCCGGGTCCTGCGCGGCTCGGACGTGCCGCCGCGGCGCCAGATCGCGCTCCGGATCGCGGGGCGCATCCACGACGGGTCGTACCCCGACGGAGCGCGGCTGCCCAGCGTGCGTGCACTCGGCGGCCGGCTCGGGGTTCACCGGGACACCGTCCTCGCGGCCTACCGGGAGCTCGAGCGCGGCGGCCTCGTCCGTACCGTGCCTGGCGGCGGCGTGTTCGTGGAGTCGCGGCTGCCTCCGTTTCCGGAGCTGCTCGATGCCGGGGCGCCCGGACTCGGACTCCGGCTCGCGAGTCTCGGGGCGGCCGTCCGGCTTCGGCGGATCCTCGTGCTGGCCGACGAGGACGAGCTGGGAACGACCGTGGGCCGCGAGCTCGAGGAGCTGCTCGGCGGCGCGCGTGTCCGCGTCCGGCTCGCGGTCGCCGAGCCCCTTCCCGGGCTCGACTTCGGCTGGCTCCCGCTACGCGTCCGGGCCTGCCTGCCACCGAGCGCGGAGGCACGGCCGCCGGACGGCGCTCCACTCGGACCGCGTCCCGCCGCCCTCCGGACGGTGCCCGTGCAGGTGGGCCCCGGGGAAGGGCTGTTGCGGCGTCTGGCGACGCTCCGGTTCCCGGACGTAGTCGGCATCGTCAGCACGAGCCCGGCCGTGCTTCGCCTCGCGCGCGAAGCGGTCCGGGCCGTGGCCGGTCCCGAGGTCGGCGTCGTGGCCGCTTCCCCGCGAGACGGGCGGGCCATGCGACGGGTCCGCGCGCGCGCCAACTTCCTGCTCAGGGATGGGAGCGTCCGGACGAGTCCGGCGCCGGGAGCGGAGGGCCACGGCCGGCCGTCGCTCCGGATCCGTCTTGTCCCGGCGCGCCTCGGCTCCGAGCTTCTCGCCCTGCTGGGACCCCAGGAACGGAACGGAGGGAGCCGCGGGTGAAAGCGCAGATCGTGTTCGCGCGCGTCGGGGACGGCCGGCGGGGCGCGTATCTCAAGGCCTGGACGGAGTGGACGGGGACTCTGTTCACGATGGGGATCCGGACTCAGCTGTTCGAGAGCGCCGGACGCCCCGGCGAGTTCACGGAGATCACCTGGTTCGCGGAAGGGCAGGAGGCGGCGCTGGCCGACGACCGGCTGGTGCGCGTCAACGACGCGCTCGGGGCAGCCGCGGAGGAGCGGACGGGAGCGCTGAAGCTCCACGCGCTCGTCGCCTGACGCCCGGTCCCTGACGCACCGGGCCCCGGACGGCGAAGGCCGGGAACGATGCCGCATCCGGCGGGTTCGATGGGTTGATCCCGGCCTACGGAACGCCTATACTCGTCGACCCCGCTGGCGAGTCGGAACGCTGGCCCGTGGTGTAACCGGCAACACGCCTGGCTCTGGACCAGGAGACTCCAGGTTCGAACCCTGGCGGGCCAATCGCGGGGGACGAGGTGAAGGGAGCGCTCGAGGGACGGACGTCCCGATCCGCAGCCTTCGCTTTTTTCTTTTGCGGACCGGTCGGTGCCGACGGCGCGGACCGGGAGTCGGAGGAGTGGCCGAGTGGCTTAAGGCGGCGCCCTGCTAAGGCGTTGGGCCGAAAGGCCCGCGTGGGTTCGAATCCCACCTCCTCCGCTGTGACCCGGACGGGTGGCCGAGCGGCTTAAGGCGCACGCCTGGAGAGCGTGTGGGCACCACAAGTGTCTCGTGGGTTCGAATCCCACCCCGTCCGTATCCCTTCGAGGGCCGCCCTTCCGGCGCCGCCAGGCGCGATCGGGTGCGGGGCCGGCCGACGGAACGACACCCTGCCCGGAGGGGTGGCAGAACGGCAATGCACCGGTCTCGAAAACCGGCGGGCGCAAGCCCTTGTGGGTTCGAATCCCACCCCCTCCGCTCCTTGCCCGCTTACGAGAGAGACGACCCCATGTGGTCTGACGCCTCACGGTACGGACTCGCGCTTCTCCCGATGTTCGCGCTGTTCGCGCTCGCGGGTTCTCTCCCGGCCCAGGAAGCATGCTGCCGGGCCGAGGGGCTCGACATCGCCGAACGCTACCGCGCGGAGGGACTCGAAGACCGCCGGTTCACTCACGCGGAGCTCTGGCGGGTCCTCACCCCCGCGCTGCGCTCGGACCGCGTCGGCGTGACACGGCTCGGAGCCTCGCTGGAGGGGCGGGCGATCAATGCCGTCACCTTCGGCACCGGGCCGACGACCGTCCTTCTCTGGTCCCAGATGCACGGCGACGAGTCCACCGCGACCATGGCCCTCGCGGACATCGTCCACTGGCTCGCGACCGGACCTGAGGACGACGTCCTGCGCCGCCGGCTGGAGGAACGCCTCACGGTCACGATGATCCCGATGCTGAACCCGGACGGGGCGGAGCGCTTCGTCCGCGAGAACGCCGCGGGGATCGACATCAACCGGGATGCGCGCCGGACGGCGACGCCCGAAGGCCGGATCCTCAAGGCCGTGCGCGACTCGATCGAGGCCGACTTCGGGTTCAACCTCCACGACCAGGGCACGTACGCGGCGGGCGAGGGCGGGGCGCTCGTCGCGATCGCGCTGCTCGCCCCGGCGGCGGACGAGGAACGAAGCTGGGGCCCCGTGCGGGAACGGGCGCGAGGGGTGGCCGCGGCCATCGCCGCGGCGCTCGCCCCGGATCTCGCCGGCCGCCTGGCGCGCTACGACGACGGGTACGCGCCGCGGGCGTTCGGCGACAACATGCAGGCCTGGGGCACGAGCACGGTGCTGATCGAGAGCGGCATCCTGCCGGACGACCCGCAGAAGCAGGAGCTCCGCCGACTGAACGTCGTCGCGCTCGTGAGCGCACTCGACGCGATCGCGGCCGGCGGAGCGGAGGCGTCGGGCACGGCGGCTTACGACCGCCTTCCCTGGAACCGCCGCGTCGAGAACGACCTACTCCTGCTCGGCGGGACGCTGGTGCCTGCCGGCGCCGCCCCGGTCCGCGCCGACGTCGCGATCCGGTTCGACGACTCCGCCGCCCGCACGGGCCCGCGCTACGGGGAGATCGGGGACCTCGAGGGAGTCGTCGCGGTGGACACGGTCGACGCGACCGGGCTTTTCCTCCACGCCGATGTGGAAGGGGAGGGGGTCGTCCGGCCCGGCGTCCCGGTGCGGATCTCGGCGCGCCGCGGAGCGAACCCGGCGAGCGAAACGGCGTGGGCGCTGGGGGTGAAGGACTGACGGAGACCGGCCCGCCTTGACGGAGGGTTCCGGCATCTCCGGAACCCGTGCCAAGTCCCGACGTCAGTCAGCGGGGTCGTCCGACCCGGGGAGGTCCGGCTCCTTCAACCCCGGAGGAAGGCCTCCTCGAGGCCGCGCCACGCGTCGGGCTCCAGCTCCTGGAGCGCGCCCCGTCGGAGCTCGCCGCCATCGGCGAGGAACGGGCCGCCGGCCAGCTGCAAGTACTGGCCGAGCGCCTGGTAACGGGACTCGCTCCAGCGCTTCGCCTCCGGGCCGATCCGCCACGAGGGGAGCGCCTCGGGGAGGTCCCGCGGACGGATCCGGACCGCCCAGGTGCCGCGCTTCTCCGTCGCGCCCTCCCAATCGTCCGCACCCGTCGGGTGGAGGTTGTACCCGACGATGCGGCCCGTGAGCGGAGAGCGCAGGCTCAGGGAGCGGTCCCCGGACGTGATGCGCAGCAGCGGCTCCCCGCGCCGGATCAGCGCGCACGGCTTGACGATCCCCGGGTCGGGCTCGGGCTCCACCCCGGCCAGGCCCACGAGGAGCGGGTGCGCGCCGACGAGGACGTCGCCGTTCGGGAGGATCCGGCTCCACGTGAAGCCGTCCTGGAGGAAGATGCCTCCGGGCGGCCGCCGTGCGAGCGCGGACACGGTCGCCGGGACGGCCACGCCGCGGTCTCGGACGCGGATGATGCCGTAATAGACGGCCGAGACGACGAGAAGGAGCAGGAACATCGTGGCGGCGAGCATCGTCGTGTCCTCGAGCTGAAGTCCGGAGCGCCCGGCCGGCGACTCCGGCGAGCCTCTCCGGCGGTAGGGAAGGGCAAGGCCGGTGCCACCGCCGGTGCGCTCCCTTCAACCTTCTTCTACACAACAGCTTAGATGACGAGAACGACCGAACGCCAGGGTGCGCCTGGTGTGGAACTTCTCTACAGGAGAAGCGGCCCCTCGACGGGGTCATCTGCGGAAATACGCAGCGATCCGGGGCGCCCGGGTTGGGGAATTCCTCCACGGCACAGTGGTGGAGATTTCGACGGATGGGGCGGACCCGGCGCCGAGCCCTTTCGCGCGCGGGCCGCCGGGGGACCTGGAGAGCGAGCGGGGATGTGAACGAGCCCGGAGGCGGGGGGTATGCCTCCGGGCTCGTTCTGCGGTCGACCGGGCCGAAGCCCGGGACCGGTTCGGGTTACGGGGTCAGGTGGGCGATCGCGTTGTCGAGCAGCGAGTTCGCGTAGTCGGGGTTGTGGACGCCGAAGTCCCCGGAGTTGTACACGAACACGCCTCCGTAAGCGGCCTCGCGCTCCGCGACGGTCCAGGTCGGGTTGTCGGTGTTGAGCGTTGCCATCAGCGTCTCCCAGTCGGCGTAGCCGCCGCCGATCAGGCCGGCGAGCTGGTCGAGCTTACCCTGGATGGCCGTCTGGACGCCGTTGATGTCGAAGTCCGTCGCGCCCGGATGGCACTGGGTGCAGACGTCGATCGACGGCATGAAGTTGTGGACGATGTGCCCGCCGAACGCCTCGTCGAACGCCATGTGGCAGGTCACGCAGCCGTCGGAGATCAGGTTCTCGTGCGCGTGGTCCCCGTCATACGTGAATCCGGGGATCTCGTACGAGCCGGCGCCGATGAACATGTCGCCCTGCGGGCTTCCGTGCGGTCCGAAGTGACCGTAGCCGTTCGCGATCTGGCCCTGAACGTTGGAGTTGTTCCGTCGCGCCTTGTGGCACTGGACGCAGGTCTGCCCCGGTCCGTAGCCCTCGATCCGTGCGGCTTCCTCGTCGCCGGGCTCCCACGGGAGGATGTAGGCGAGCTCCACGGAACCCAACGTCCGGAGCTGCGCCTCGTTGCCGCCGCCCGCCTCGCCGACGTGCGGGTCGTGACAGGTCGGACAGCCGATGTGGCTGAATTCCTCGCCGAAGTCGAAGTCGGCGTAGGCCGGGTCGTTGACCCGGATGAAGCCCTCGGACGTGTGACAGTAGTCGCACGACGAGTTGCCGACGTAGTGCTCCTCGTTGAACACCGCCACGTCGCCGCCGGCGACGAGGGCGTGCCCCGACGTCTCCCACTCGGTGATCTGCGCGTCGTGGCAGGGCGTGCACAGCGAGTTGTCCCAGGTCGAGAAGGACAGCTCGGGCACGTGAGCGTTGAAGTCCGGGCCCAGCGGGCCGTGGCACGACTCGCACTGGACGCCCTCGAGAGCGGCGCGCCGCTCGGCGCCGAGCTCCGTGTCCACTCCGATCCAGGCGCTGTACCCGTCGTCCGGATACTCGCACGACCCGGGAAGGATCGCGCCCGTCTCGTCGACGTCGCAGCTGAAGCCGGTCGTGTGGCACTGCAGGCAGTAGTTGTTGTCCTGGTTCTCGCCGAGGTCGTCGTACGCGAACCGGTGGTTCGTGGTGACGTAGTTCCCCACGAGCGTCGTGTGACAGTGGATGCACGGCGACCCGAAGTCGCCCTGGAAGGTGAACTCCGTCTCCGTCGCCGGCTCCCCCGGAGGTCCCTCGGGCCCCTCCGGTCCCTGAGGTCCGGCAGGTCCGGCCGGCCCCGCGTCGCCCTCGCACCCGATCGCGAACGCGGCGACGAACGCCAGCAGCATGGCCAACCCGTGATGCCTCTTCATACGCTCTCCCTCCCCCTGATAGGTGGGCCGGCGGCGTCAGGGGCGATCGCGCCGACCTCCGGACCGCTGTAGTTCGCTACCGGGCGTGAAGCACGAACTGTTCCGGCGAGCCGACGGCGAGCCCGGACCGCGGATGCTGGTCGACAAGTCTTTATTATCTATCAAGTTGCGATTCATCGCTCGCGAGCCGCTTCGGTCTGGACGAGGAGGCTCACCGGAACTATCGACACGGCCATGAGACTCAATGACCCGCCGGGGGAGGTACGAAGGTCCCCGGCCTGTGCCGGGCTATCCCGGATCGTCCCGTCCGGTCGCGCGCCCGCCGGCGGGTTTTCGTCCCTGGCCGAAACCCGCTTCTGGACCGGGAGGTCACCGGTGTTGCATCTTCCGCCGGCATCGGACCGGCCGGTCCGGCCCTCGACCCGGGACGCGGAGGCGCGCATGCGAGGGTTCATCGCCTGGCTCCTGTTCCTCGCCCTGATCGCCTGGAGCGGCCTGATCGGCGCGCTCGCCGGCGGCGGCGCCGCAGCCGTGCGGCGTCGGCTCCCGGACCGCGTCTCGCTCGCGCTCGCAGTGCTCCTCGTGTTCGGGCTGGCCCTGGCGATCGGGGGAAGGGCCGTTCGCCTCTCCTACCTTCTCGCGGGGGCCCTCGGCTTCGGGGCGGTCGGTGTTCCGTTCGCCCTGCTGCGCGAGTGGGAGGCGGGCGAGGAGAGGGGCCCGGACGGCGGGGCGCCGAGTTCCCGTCTGCGCGACGCGTTCCCTGGCGAACGGACCTGACCCATGGCGGAGGCAAGTGGTTCCCGGGGGCACGGCTTCGGCACGGCCCCCGTCTTCCTCGCGTCGATCAGCACGATCCTCGGCGCCATCCTCTTCCTGCGCTTCGGCTACGCCGTGGCGCACACGGGCCTGCTGGGGACGCTCGCGATCGTCCTTCTCGGTCACGCGGTCACCGTCCCGACCGCGCTCGCGATCGCGGAGATCGCGACGAACCGGCGGGTGGAGGGCGGCGGCGAGTACTTCATCATCTCGCGCTCGTTCGGGCAGAGCATCGGCGGGGCGATCGGGATCGCGCTCTACCTGTCGCAGGCGATCTCGGTCGCGTTCTACATGATCGCCTTCGCCGAGGCGTTCCGGCCGCTCGAGCCGGTCCTCCGCTCGGCGCTCGGGATCGGATTCGACCCGCGGATGGTCTCGCTCCCGGGGATCGCGGTACTGCTCTGGCTGATACTCACGCGCGGGGCGAGAATCGGCGTCGCGGCCCTGTGGGTCGTCGTAATCATCCTCGGGCTCTCGCTCGGCGCGTTCTTCCTGGGTGGGCCGGTCGCGGGGGCAGGGTCCGAGCCCGTTCTCCTCTCCGGCGGCCTCGCCGTGACGGACCCGTTCATCGTCGTGTTCGCGATCGTGTTCCCCGCCTTCACGGGGATGACGGCCGGGGTGGGCCTCTCGGGCGATCTCGCGAATCCCCGGAAGTCGCTCCCGCTCGGGATCATGTCCGCGACCGCGACGGGACTCGTGATGTACGTGCTGGTCAGCTGGAAGCTCGCGAGCTCCGCCCCGCCGTCGCTGCTCGCCGACACGGGCCGGCTCGTGATGTCCGACATCGCGATCTGGGGGCCGGCGATCCCGATCGGCCTCGCCGCCGCCTGCGCGTCCTCCGCGATCGGCTCGATCCTCGTGGCGCCGCGCACCCTGCAGGCCCTGTCGCGCGACCGGATCCTCCCGTTCAGGGAGCCGACGCGGCTCCTCTCGGCGGGGATCGGAGCCGCGAACGAGCCGCGGAACGCGACAGTCCTGACGGCGGCGCTGGCCTTCTCGGTCGCGCTGTTCGGGAACGTCGACTTCGTGGCCAGGATCATCTCGATGTTCTTCATGGTGACCTACGGGTCGCTGTGCGCGATCAGCTTCCTCGAGCACTTCGCGGCTCGCCCGAGCTACCGGCCGAGCTTCCGGTCCCGCTGGTACGTCAGTTTCGCCGGCGCGCTGATGTGCCTGTTCCTGATGTTCCAGATGGACCCCATCTTCGCGCTCCTCGCGATCGTCGTGATGGGCGCTCTGTACTGGGGGATCCAGCGGTCGAAGGAGCACGCGGACGACCTGTCGGCGATCCTCCACGGCGTGATGACGCAGGCCACGCGGCGGCTGCAGATCGCGCTCCAGAAGACGCCGCCGGACGAGTGGCGGCCGAGCATCATCATGGTGAACGGCCGGACCTTCGACCGCTCGGCCCCGATGCAGACCCTCGGGTGGCTCTGCCACCGCTACGGGTTCGGAACCTATCTCCACTTCATTCCGGGGCTGCTCGACGAGGAGACCTATCGCGAGAGTCGGAAGGTGCTCGACCGGCTCCTGCGGTTGCAGGGCCAGATCCCGGGCGGCGTGTTCGTCGACACCATGGTGAGCCCGTCGATGCGCTCGGCGCTGGCGCAGACGCTGCAGGCCCCGGGCGTGGGCGGCGTCGAGAACAACACGATGCTCTTCGAGTTCTCCGACCACGACCCGCCGGAGGTCGTCGAAGAGGTGCGAGACGGCGTGCGGCTCGCGCAGAGCGCCCGGATGGACTGTCTCGTCCTGCGCCACGGCGACCACCACTTCGGCAACCGCGCGGAGATCCACATCTGGCTGACCTGGCACGACTACCGGAACGCCACTCTGATGATCCTGCTCACCTACATCCTGCTCGGGCACCCGGACTGGGCCGGCGCGGAGCTCCGGATCTTCGCCGCGTACCCGAAGTCCCAGGTCGCGGAGCGGACCGAGGAGCTGATGCGGTTGATCGCGGAGGGGCGGATCGCGATCTCCGGGAAGAACGTGCAGGTGATCGCGACCGACGACCGGATCGACTTCTCCCGGCTCGTCGAGGCGAAGTCGTCCGACGCGGATCTCGTCCTGTTCGGGTTCACGGAGGAGCGTCTTCGCGCCAAGGGGTCGAGCCTGCTCCGGCGGCACGAGAACCGGAACGAGGTCCTCTTCATCTCCGCCCGCGAGAGCATCACGATCGAGTGACGATGCGGCCCCGCTCCGCCGCCGCACCGCTGCGTACCGGCCCCGGGTCGCCCCGCAGGGCCCGGCCGCCGGGAACGGAGAGCGTCAGCCCGCGACGGGAGGCGGAACCCGCGACAGCCACGCGGCGACGAGGACGACGGCGAGCAGCACCCAGACCTCCACGCGCACCGCGCGCCGGAGCGGGCCCGGGTCACCGTCGGCGGCCAGGCGGGGCAGGGTTCGCCAGCGATGCCACACCCCGAACGCCACCAGCAGGCCCAGCCCCGCCCCCTTCGCGAGCAGCAGCCGCCCGTACGGCGTCCGCCACAGGTCCGGGAGGGAGTTCAGGAACAGGAAGTCCTGGACGAGCGCGGTGCCCACGATGACGCCGACTGCGAGGAACGCCCGGCTGGAGACCCGACCGGCGACCTCGGCGTAGCGCCATCCCGCGTCGGCGAGCTCCGACCGGTCCGGCAGCACCGCCAGCAGCAGCACGCCCCCGATCCAGATCGCGGCGGCCCCGACGTGGAGAGCGTTCGCCCCGATCGCCACGGCCGGCTCGATCGCGGCCGGATGGCCGGCGGCGGCGCCGAGCACGACCGCGGTCATTGCGAGAACCGCCGCGAGACGCCCCGCGTGAGCGCCCCCGACGAGGAGGAAGACGAGCAGGGCCAGGACGACCCGCGCGGCCCCGACCGCCCCGGCGCGCGTCTCGAGCGTGGCGAGCAAGCCCTCGACCCGTCCGGCCCCGGCGGGGAGGACGCCTGCGACCCAGTCCAGGTGGGCCAGCGTCAGCAGGATGACGGCCCCGAGCGCCGTCGCCGAGGCGACGCGCAGCACGCGCGGCTCGCGCACGAGCGACGTGCCGCCGGCGAACCACAGCAACCCGGCCGCGGCGAGCAGGCAGGCGAGCCCGAGCCCGGCGAGCAGCGTGAGGCGGAGCGAGGGAGAGGCCTCGTCGGAGGGGGTCGCGTCGCCGGCCGCCGCCGGGGTCGCGCCCGCACCCGCGTCGCGCGCCGGCACTTGCGCGCCCTCGTCGGCCGCGACGCCCTCGTCCGTCGCGACGTCCCCGTCCGTCGCGGCGCCCTCGCTTCCGCCCGGCTCCGGCGCCCCGACGGCGACCTGGAAGGGGATCGAGCCCTCGACCGGGTGGCCGTCCGCCGAGACCGAGCGCCACAGGAGCTTGTGGGCGCCGTCCCGCAGCGGCGGCGCGTGGGCCCGGAGCACGCCCGCGCTGTCCGCGAACCCGCGCAGGGCGAGCGTCGTCGTGTCCGCGTCCGGCCCCACCAGACGGATCTCGCTGAGGCCCGACTCCACGGGCGCTGAGAAGCGGAGCCGGAACTCCTCGAGAGGGCCCCGAAGCGTCTCACCCGCGGCCGGAACGGACTCCTCGAGCCGGGTGTGGACGCCGGGCGGGACGCCGCGGGCCGCTCCGGCCGGAGCGGCGTGGAGCGCGCCCGTCGCCGCTAGCGCGAGGACCGGGAGCGAACGTGCGAACGGGGTGCGCATCGTCGGACCTCCGCGGTCAGAGGGTCTCGAGCACGCGGGCGAGCCGGCTCTCCGCTTCGTCCGCGACGTCGGAGAGCCCTTCCGCGTCGGCGAGGTCGAGCATCGCGTGCGGCCGGGCGATCGCCACCTCGGATCCCTCGTCCGTCGCCGCGACGACCACGTTGCACGGGAGCATGAGCCCGATCGTGTCCTCGGCGGACAGCGCCCGGTGCGCGAGCGGCGGATTGCAGGCGCCGAGGATGACGTAGGGCCGGAACTCGACGTCCAGCTTCTTCCTCATCGTCTCGCGCACGTCGATCCGCGTCAGGATCCCGAATCCCTCCGCCTGCAGCGCCTCCTCCACCCGCTCGACCGCCCGACCGTAGTCCACGCCCGGCAGGGCCCTGTACATGCTGAAGTCGTTCGTTTTCATCGTCTCCATCCTCCGGTCCGACCGCGGCCGCACCTTGCAGGATCGGGGCGCCGGTCGTTCCTTGAGCGTGTGCGAGCCCTCGCGTTTCTCGGCCTGGTCGCGGTCCTCGCCGGCTGCGCCTCGAATCCCCCGCCGCTCACCTCGGTTCCCACCGGCTGGAGCGAGGAGGGGGACGCCTCCTGGTACGGTCCCGGCTTCCACGGGAAGAGGACCGCCTCGGGAGAAGTCTACGACATGGAGGCGATGACCGCCGCCCACCGGCGGCTGCCGTTCGGGACCCGGGTGCGGGTGCGGAACCTCGACAACGGACGCTCGGCCGAGGTCCGGATCAACGACCGGGGGCCGTTCGCGCACGGACGGGTCCTCGACCTGTCGCGGGCGGCGGCGCGCGAGCTCGGCGTGCTGGGTCCCGGGATCGCCCGCGTGCGGCTCGAGCTTCTCGAGGCGTCGCCGCTGGAGACGTGCAGCCTGGTCCAGGTCGGGGCGTTCACGGACCCGGCGAACGCGGAGGCGCTGGCCCGCCGTCATCGCGGACGGGGCGAAACGGCGCGGACGGCGCGGGGCGCCGACGGCCTGACGCGGGTGCTCCTCGGTCCGTTCGTCGACCTGGGCGAGGCCTGCCGGGTCCGGGACCGGTACGAGGCGGTCCTGCTTCCCTGCTCGGCCGGCTGAGCGCCGGACGGGAGCGCATCGGCGCCGCCGCCCGAAACCCCGCGTCCCCGGCCGGGTATGGGTCGGCAGCCACGCGAGGCGGGACGCCGGGCGGGGCGGCTGGAGCCTATATTTCAACGAGCCGGCCGCGCGGTCGGCGGCCCCGGGGTGTCGAGGGAGGGTGCGAATGAGGTCGAACCGATCCTGTCTTCTTACCTTCCTGCTCGCCGGCGCGCTCTTCCTGCCCGGGCTCCTCGCTCCCGCCGAGGCCGCGGCGCAGTACTTCGGGAGAAACAAGGTCCAGTACGCATCGCACGAGTTCAAGGTGCTCCGGACGGAGCATTTCGACATCTACTACTACGAGGACGGGGCGGAGATCGTCCCCGAGGCCGCCCGGATGGCGGAGCGGTGGTACGCCCGGATCGCCCGGGTGCTCGACCACCAGCTCGACGGACGGCAGCCGCTGATCCTCTACACCAGCCACCCGGACTTCGAGCAGACGAACGCGATCTTCGGCGAGATCGGCGAGTCCACGGGCGGAGTCACCGAGGTGCTGAAGCGCCGGATCGTGCTGCCGCTGGCGGGCCCGCTCGACCAGTCCGACCACGTGATCGGGCACGAGCTCGTCCACGCCTTCCAGTTCGACATCACGAGCGTCTCGGGCGAGGGCGGGATCGGCTTCCGGGGGCCCACGGCCCTCATGCTTCCCCTCTGGTTCGTCGAGGGAATGGCGGAGTACCTCTCGATCGGGCCCGTCGACCCCCACACCGCGATGTGGATGCGCGACGCGGCGGCGGACTGCTGCGAGCTCCCGACGACCCGCGACCTCTCGAACCCGTACGAGTACTTCCCGTACCGCTGGGGGCAAGCGTTCTGGGCGTTCGTCGCGGGCCGGTGGGGCGACGAGGCGGTCGGGAAGGTCCTCAAGGTCGCCGGGCGCTCCGGGAACGCCGAGGGAGCCCTCGAGGTCGTGCTCCAGACCTCGATCGACGAGATCAACCGCGAGTGGCACGAGTCGATCCGGGCCGCCTACGCCTCCGTCGCCGCGGGGGTTCTCGACTCGACCGCCGTGGCGCCCCTGCTCGAGCGCCTCGAGCCGGAGCCGGAGATCGTGCCGCCGGGACCCCCGGGCGAGCGGCCCGAACGCGAGCCGGACGAAAAGGCCCTGCAGGAGCGGACCGACCTGAGCCGGAGCCTCATCACCGGTCAGCACGGTGATGCGCGCCTCCTTTTCTCCGAGGCCAGGGGCGCGGGCGGGCTGAATGTCGGCCCCTCCCTCAGCCCCGACGGCAGCCGCGTGGTGTTCCTGTCGGAGAAGGACCGGCTCTCGATCGAGATGTTCCTCGCCGACGTGGACTCCGGGAGGATCCTCCGCCGGATCACGAAGAACGCCACCGACCCGCACCTCGAGAGTCTCCAGTTCATCAACTCGGCGGGCGCCTGGAGCCCGGACGGCCGGATGTTCGCGTTCGGCTCCGTCGTGAAGGGGACGGCCGCGATCACGGTGATCGACCCCGACACGGGCGCGCGGATCCGGGAGCTCAAGTTCCCGCAGCTGGGCGAGATCTTCACGCCGACCTTCTCGCCGGACGGCCGCAGGATCGCGTTCAGCGGACTCGTCGGGGGCGTGATGGACCTGTTCGTCACGGACCTGGAGCGCGGCGAGCTGCGACGGCTGACGAACGACCTCTACTCGGACCTGCAGCCGGCCTGGTCGCCCGACGGGGGGTCGATCGCGTTCGTCACGGACCGGTTCTCGACGGACCTGGCGACGCTCCACTACGGGAACTACCGCCTCGCGGTGATCGACCCGGACACGGACGAGATCCAGGCGCTTCCGGTGTTCGGGAAGGGCAAGCACATCGACCCGCAGTGGTCGGCCGACGGGCAGGGCCTCTACTTCGTCACCGACGTCAGCGGGATCAGCAACGTCTACCGCTTCGACTTCCGGGGCGGACGTCTCTCACGGGTCACGGACCTGATCACGGGCGTCAGCGGAATCACCGCGCTCAGCCCGGTGATCTCGACCGCCGGCCGGGCCGACCGGCTGGTCTACACCGCCTACGAGAGAGGCGATTACAACCTCTACGTCGTCGACGGCGAGACGCAGCTGGCAGGGGTCCCGATCGAGGGGCAGATCGAGGGGGTGAGCCCCGCGGTGCTCCCACCGCAGGACCGGACCCCGGGGCTGATCACGGTGCTGCTCGACCAGCCGGAGCTCGGCCTTCAGGACACGCTCACGTTCTCCCGGGCCGAGTACAGCCCGAAGCTGAGCCTCGACTACGTGAGCCAGCCCGTGGTCGGGGCCGGCGTGGACCGGTACGGATCGTTCTTCGCCGGCGGGATCTCGATGTTCTTCAGCGACATGCTGGGGAACCGCAACCTCGGCGCGACGGTGAACGTCAACACGGCGTACGGGGACATCACGAAGAGCTCGGCCCTGATCGTAGGCTACGAGAACCGGCGGTCGCGCTGGAACTGGTTCGTCCAGGGCGGCCAGATCCCGTACGTGACGGGAGGGCTCCTCGGCCGGGCGATCGATCCGGAGACCGGGGACCTCGTGGAGGTGGATCTCCTGCAGTGGCAGGTCAGCCGGCAGATCGCGGCCGGCGTCTCCTACCCGTTCAACCGCTCCCACCGCTGGGAGCTGTCGGGCGGCTACCAGAACCTCGACTTCTCGGAGGAGCTGAGGTTCAACTACTACGACCCGGGAACGCTACAGTTCCTGGGGTCGGACTCGGAGGACCGGGACGCGCCGCAGTCGCTCAACCAGGGCGTCCTCAGCACCGCGCTCGTCTACGACAACGCGCTGTACGGAGGCACGGGACCGATCCTCGGCCAGCGGTACCGCCTCGAGCTGTCGCCGTCGGTCGGCAACCTCAACTACCTCGGGGCGCTCGCCGACTACCGGCGCTACTTCATGCCGATGCGGCCCTTCACCCTCGCGACGCGGCTGATGCACTACGGCCGCTACGGGAGCGACGCCGAGGCCCTGTGGTCGGAGGTCGACGCGGGCGCGCCGGAGCTGTGGGCGAACCGGCAGGTGATCCGCGACATCTACCTCGGGTACCCGAACCTCATCCGCGGCTACAGCAGCGGCTCGTTCAGCGCCGAGGAGTGCTTCGGCTCGGGCGCCACGGTCTGCTACCCTTACGCGCAGCTGTTCGGGAGCCGGATCGCCGTGGCGAACCTCGAGTTCCGGATCCCGCTGCTCGGGTTCTTCGGGGTGATTCCTTCGGCCGGCTTCCCTCCCCTCGAGATCGCCCCGTTCTTCGACGCCGGCCTCGCGTGGAGGAGCGACTCGGAGAACGTGGGCTTCAGCTGCGGCGCGGGCGAGACTCCGGGCCTGGACTGCAGGGAGGTCGTCACCAGCCACGGCATCGCGGCCCGTCTCAACCTGCTGGGCTTCCTGATCATGGAGCTCGACTTCGTGCACCCGAACAACCGTCCCGGCAGGGGATGGTACTGGCAGTTCAACCTGCTGCAGGCGTTCTGACGCCATTACGGCCGGAAGCGCGGCCCCGGGCCTGAGCCCGGGGCCGGCCGCTCCCGGCCGCGCTCGAACCCCAGCCGATGGAGGCCCGCGTGGGAGTCATTCTGAAGATCCTGGTGAACGCGGCCGCCCTCTGGGTGGCGGCCAGCCTCGTGTCAGGCATCTCGGTCGACGCGGTGGGAACGCTGTTGCTCGCGGCGCTCGTGTTCGGGCTCGTCAACACCTTCATCAAGCCGCTCGCGATGCTGCTGACGCTGCCGGTCACGATCCTGACGCTCGGCCTGTTCGCGCTCGTCGTGAACGCGGCGCTGCTCGCGCTCACTGCGGCGCTCGTTCCAGGCTTCTCGATCTCCGGGTTCTGGGCGGCCCTGTTCGGGGCCATCATCGTCTCCCTGGTGGGAGCGCTGCTCGGAGGGATCGCCAAGTCGAAGTGATCCACGCTCGGGTCGGGCGGGATGCGACCGCCCCGACCCGGAGGCGCGACTCCCCGGAAAGGACGTATCCCTTGGACTATTTCGGAAGAGACCAGCTTCGTGAACTGCTCGACGTGACGCACAGCCCCGCCGTGAGCATCTACATGCCGACGGTCCGGAAAGGGGCGGAGGTGCAGGCTCAGCCGCTGCGGTTGCGGGCCCAGCTGCAGAAGGCCCGGGAGCTGCTCGCGGGCTCCGGGGTGGAGAAGCCGGAGCAGATGCTGGGGCGATTCGACAAGCTCGTCGCGAACGACGAGTTCTGGCAGCACCAGGCGGACGGTCTCGCCCTGTTCGCCGCGAACGGCTTCGAGCGCTCCTACCGGCTGTCCGCGGAGGTGCCCGAACTGGTGGTCGTCGCCCCCAGCTTCCACACGCGGCCGCTTGTCGAGCTCCTGCAGACACCCGACCGGTTCTGGGTCCTCGTTCTGAGCCAGAAGGAGGTCCGGCTGTGGGGGGGCTCGCCGAACGGCCTGGCCCCGGTGAACCTGGAGACCGTGCCGACCAGCCTCCGGGAGGCGCTCGGCTTCCAGCTCGAGAAGGACCGGCTGTCGATGCACAGCTCGGGCGGCCACGGGAGCAAGCCGATCTTCCACGGCCACGGCGCCGGGAAGGACGACGCGAAGCCCGAGCTCGAGATGTTCTTCCGCCTGGTGGACGCCGGGGTCCGCGAGTTCCTCGCCGACGAGATCGGGCCGGTGATCCTGGCGGCGGTCGACTACTACCACCCGATCTATCGCGGGATCACGAGAATCGAGAACCTCGCTCCCGAGGGGATCGTCGGGAGCGTGACGGACTGGGACCCGATCCGGCTGCACGAGGCGGCCTGGCCGATCGCGCGGGCCGGCGTGAGCCGCAAGATCGACGAGGCGCTCGCCCTCTGGGAGAATTCCTACGGGAAGGGGAAGGTGGAGACGGACCTCGTGGCCGCCGGCCGGCTGGCCGTCGCGGGACGGATCCGGTTGCTCCTGACGGAGAGGTGGCGGCGGATCTGGGGCCGGTTCGACGACCTCACCGGCGAGCTGGACGTGATCCAGGTGAGCGGCGCCGACCCGGGCGGCGATTCCGTCGACCTGCTCGACGAGCTCGCCGAGTGCGCGCTCCGCCACGGCGGACGGGCGATGGTGCTGCCGAAGGAGAGGATGCCGACGGACAACGGAATCGCGGTCATCCTTCGCTGACATCGTGGGCGGGGGGGGGACTCCCTCCGCGAGCTGGCCGGCACACGGCGCCGGAGGCTCGCTCCGGGAGTTCCCGCCCCGCCCACGTGCATCGAGGGGACACCTTACGGGGGAACGAGATTCGGATCGCGGCGGGCTTCGCCCGGCCGCTGACCACCACGTTCTGCGGTCCGGACTTCCGCCCGCGCGTCCCGCCGTCGCGAGCCGAGTTCCCTTCGTGGGTTGTGCGCCCTGATGCGAGGAGGGAGGAGGCCCGGCGGAGAGAGCCTCCGGCGCCGCGTGCCGGCAGCTCTCGGAGCCGCGCCTGTTCCCTCCGGACTATCAGTAGTAAGGGCTCGTTCCCGCCGCGTGGTTCGTGACGTCCACGATGTCCCGGATCTCGGGGATCGACTCCGTGAGGATCCGCCGGATCCCCTGGGCGAGGGTGACCGCGGCCATCCCGCAGCCCTGGCAGCCTCCCTGCATCTCCAGATAGACGACGTCGTCGCGCACGTCGATGAGCGTGACGGCGCCGCCGTGACCGGCGATCGAGGGGTTGATCTGGTACTCGATGACGTGCTTCACGCGCTCGGCGAGCGGACCCTCGGGCGTCCCTTCCCCGATCGGCCTGATGTTCGGGTTCTCGACCTTGAAGCCGCTGCCCTGCAGCGTCTCCACCCAGTCGACGCTGGCTCCGTCCAGCAGCTCCGCGCTCCCGGGGTCCACGACGACCTCGAAGCCGCCCGCGTCGAAGCTCCGGTCCGACTCGTCCCGCTCGTGCGACTCGACGAGGGCGAGGTCGTAGCGGGGCGCGAGCGGGCTCGAGTCGAGCACGCTGACGCGCACCGCCAGGTCTCCCTCCTCCGTGTCCATGAAGGCGAGGACGCGCTCCCTCGCCCGGTCCGTGAACTTGATCACCGCGTTCCTCTCCTCCTCGGGGTCAGCCGCCGACCGCGCTGCGCAGCACCAGCAGCAGGTTCGCGGGGCGCTCGGCCAGCCGACGCATCAGGTACGAGTACCACTGCGAGCCGTAGGGCAGGTAGATCCGCATCCCGAGGCCGTTGTCGACGAGCTGCCGCTGGTAGCTCCTCCGGATGCCGTAGAGCATCTGCAGCTCGAACCCGTCGTCGGGGATCCCGTTCCGCTGCACGTGCTCGAGCGTGGCGTCGATCATCTTCTCGTCGTGCGTCGCGATCGCGGTCGGGCAGCCGCCGTCCAGGAGAATCCGCATCAGGCTCACGAAGTTCGCGTCGACCTCCGACTTCGCCTGGAGCGCCACCTCCGCCGGCTCCTTGTAGGCGCCTTTGCAGAGGCGCACGGGAGCCCGGACCCGGACGAGCTCCTTCACGTCGCTCTCGGTTCTGTGCAGGTAGGACTGGACGACGATCCCCACGTTCCGGTGCTCGGCGAACACGCGATGGAAGATGCGGAGCGTCCTCTCGGTGTGCGCCGAGCTCTCCATGTCGATCCGCACGAAGTTCCCGAGCTCCTCCGCGTGGCGAACGATGCCCAGCAGGTTCCGATGGCAGAACTCCTCGTCGATGTCGAGCCCGAGCTGGGTCAGCTTGAGGGAGATCGTCGACTCGGCGGGGCTCGCCTCGATCTCGTCGAGGCTGGCCCGGTAGGCGGCGGCGGCCGCCGCCGCCTCCTTGCGGACGTGCACGCTCTCGCCGAGCAGGTCCAGGGTGACGCGGAAGCCGGTGTCGTTCAGCTGCCGGGCGACGGCGAGCGCCTCCTCCGACGTCTCGCCGGCGACGAACCGGCCCGCCAGGCCGCTGGCGAAGGGGAGCTTCATGAGGACGTTCTTGAGGTCCTCGCGCTCGCTCAGGAACAGGAGAGTCTGTCGAAGCATGGTCACGGGTTTCGCTGGCCGCGCGGGGCGCGGCGGAAAGGTCGAATGTGTCGCGAAACCACCGGGAATCGGAGGCTCCGTGCGGCAATCTGTCGTCGACCCGGGCGGGTCGCTACCGGGCGTCCCGGGCCGTCAGCGCCGATCTCAGCTCGTCGACTCCGAACAGCGACATCACGCGATGACCGGCCTGTTCGATCGCCTCGCGCCCGCCCTCGTTCCTGTCGATCGCCGCGAGGACGGCGACAATCGTACCGCCCTCCTCCTTCACGGCCTCGCAGGCCTGGAGGGCCGAGCCGCCGGTCGTGATCACGTCCTCGACCACGAGCACCCGCGCCCCCGACTCGAAGCAGCCCTCGATCCGCCGACCCGTCCCGTGGCGCTTCACCCGCTTCCGGACGGAAAAGGCGTGAATCGGCCGGCGCCGGCGGAAGCTCTCGCCGGCGATCGCGTAGGCGACGGGGTCCGCGCCCATCGTCAGCCCCCCCACCACGTCGGGCTGGAGGCCCGCCGCCTCGATCGCGTCCATGGCGACCTGCCCGAGCAATACCTGCCCCTCGGCGTGCATGGTCGTGGTCCGGCAGTCGATGTAGAAGTCGCTCTTCCGACCGGAGGAAAGCGTGAAGTCCCCGAGCTGGAACGACCGTTCGAGGAACAGCTCGAGAAGTCGCTTACGAGCAGGCATCGCAGGTCCCGAAGATCTTGATCTGTCGCGTGAGCGCCTCGAACTCCGCGTCCGCGGAAACCTCGGCCAGGATCCGGTCCAGCTCGGGCCGGTGGAACGTGACGACGCGTCCGCAGGTCGTGCAGATCAGGTGGTCGTGCCGGGCCGCGCCGACCTGCGCCTGGTACCGCTTGAACCCCTCCTCGAAGTCGTGCTCGGTGGCGAGCCCGAGCTCGACGAGCAGCGCGAGGGTCCGATAGACCGTGGCCTTTCCGATGTGTCCTCCGCGTCTCCGCAGCTCCTCGGCCACTTCGTCGGCGGAGAGATGCCGGGCGGACTCGAACAGGACCCGCGCGATCGCTTCGCGCTGGTGTGTGAACGGAAGCTCGCGCTCCCGCAGCTCGCCCCGCAGCACCTCCATCAGGACGGCCGCGCAGCCGAGCGGGGGTCGAGTCGAAACGGTGTGGCTCACGGTCCTCTCTTCCCGGTCCGGGTCCGCGTTCTCAATCGGTTGAGAATCTACCCGCCGGGTCACCCCTTCACCACCCCGATCGGGCGGAGGCGGACCACGGCTCGGCCGATCCCGGCGGCCTCGACCACCCGGATCACGTCCTTCACGTCCTTGTAGGCCTCGGAGACCTCTTCGGCCACCGTCCGGTTCGTGTCGGAGCGCACCTCGATCCCGCGATCGGCCAGCTCCCCGACGACGTCGCGGCCGCCCACGGACCTCCTCGCCTTCGTGCGGCTCATCCTGCGGCCGGCCCCGTGGCAGCTCGAGCCGAAGGTCTCGGCGTACCCCGCCTCCGTGGCCACGGCCACGTAGCTGTAGCGGCCCATGTCGCCGGGAATCAGGACGGGCTGCCCGACCTCCCGGTAACGCTCCGGGATCTCGGGATGCCCGAGCGGGAAGGCCCGCGTCGCGCCCTTCCGGTGGACGCACACGCGGCGCCGGACGCCGTCCGACTCGTGCTCCTCGAACTTCGCGATGTTGTGACAGACGTCGTACACGGTGCGCATTCCCTCGGCGGCGTCCCTCCCGAACAGGGCCGCGAACGTGTCCCGGGCGCGGCTCGCCATCATCTGGCGGTTCCCGAACGCGTAGTTGGCGGCCGCGTTCATCGCCGCCAGGTACCGGCGCCCCTCGGGCGACGGGATCGGGGCGCAGCACAGCTGCCGGTCGGGCAGGTCGATCCCGTAGCGGTCCGCCGCCTCGAGCATGAGCTCGATGAAGTCGTCGCAGACCTGGTAGCCGAGTCCGCGCGAGCCCGAGTGGATCATCACCGCGACCCGGCCCTCCTCGAGGCCGAGCGCGGCGGCGGCGCACGGGTCGAACACCCGCTCCACCACCTGGACCTCCGCGAAGTGGTTGCCGGAGCCGAGCGTGCCGAGCTGGTCCCGGCCCCGTCGCAGCGCCCGGTCGGAGAGGGCGTCGGGGTCCGCCCCCGGCAGGGCGCCGCGGCTCTCGATCGCGTCGAGGTCGTCGGGCCGTCCGTGCCCGCGCCCCACGACCCAGCCGGCTCCCTCCCGGAGGACGCCCGCCAGCTCGTCGCGTCCGAGAACCACGTCCCTGCGTCGCGCCCCGACGCCGCTCGGGAGCGCCTCGAACAGCCGGTCCACCAGGGCTCCGAGGCGCGGACGCACGTCGCGCTCCTCGAGGTCCGAGCGCAGGAGCCGGACGCCGCAGTTGATGTCGTAGCCGACGCCGCCCGGGGAGATCACGCCCTCCTCCTCGTCGAACGCGGCCACGCCTCCGATCGGGAAGCCGTAGCCCCAGTGGATGTCCGGCATCGCGAGGGAGCGCCCGACGATCCCGGGGAGGCAGGCGACGTTCGCGACCTGCAGCAGGGCGCGGTCCTCGCGGAGCTGCTCCATGAGCCCATCGTCGGCGAACACCAGTCCCTCGGTGCGCATCCCGCCGGTGCGCGGGATCCTCCACCGGTGGTCGTCCACGCGCTCGACCCTGATCTTCAGCTCGTCCACGCGGTCCATCCTCTCCCGGGGCCGGGTCACACGTCGAAGATGACCAGGGCCCGCCAGCCGTCGGCGTTCCGCTCGACCCGGAGACCGTGATAGGTCACGCCCTTGATCTCCCGGGTCGGCGCCTCCCCCGCCTCGCTCCACCGGATCCGGGCGCTGAGGGTCGCCGGGCGACGGCCGTCTCCGGCGTTCACGTCGACCTCAACGATCCGCGGCAGACGTCGCTCCGACTGGACCTTCCAGAGCAGCTCCCGGAGCCACCCCACGAGCAGGCGGTCCAGGTCCCCGGCGGAGAGCTCGAGCGGCTCTACGGAGCCGCCGGTCTCCTCGACCCCCACGAGACCCGGCGACAGGCCGAGGGCGACCGACAGTCCCGCGGCCGCGCCCTCGAACAGCGGCGCGAGCGCCTCCGCCTCGACGACGAATCCGACGTCGGCCGTGTGGTCCAGCTCCTCGATCCGCACCGGGGACGGTGTCCTTTCATCTCGTGCGCCGCCGCCGCTCGCCGTCGGCGCGCCGCCGCCTCGTCTCGCCCCCGGGGTACCCCCGCGCTGGGTCTCCGGTCCGGAACATCCGGCCCGGCCCTCCGTCGGTTGCGTCCGCCGCGCGGGGCCGCATCTTGCGCTGAGAGACGCGTCTCCGGACGCGCGCCGTTCACCCCTGTCGAGGGCCCGGTCATGCCTCACCTCCCCGGCTTCGCACCCCCCGGCCGAATCGTCGGCCCGGCGCTCCTGCTGGCGGTCGCCACGCTCGCGGCGGCCGGCTGCGGTCCCGCCGCGGGGGGCGACGGAGCGGGCGGCGGAGAGCCGGCCGGGTCGCCGCCGGCCGTGCAGGAGTCGGTCGCCGCCCGCCCGCAGCCGGGCCCCGGCGGCCGGATCCTGCGGACCGTCGAAGTGCGCGTGGGCGGCGTCCCGGTCACGGTCGAGATCGCCGACACGCCGGCCCTCCGCGAGCGCGGGCTCATGCACCGCGACTCGCTTCCCGCGAACCACGGCATGCTCTTCGTCTATCCGGACGAGGAGGTCCGCAGCTTCTGGATGCGGAACACGAGGATCCCGCTCGACATCGCGTTCCTGGACCGCAACGGCGCGATCCTGAATGTGGAGCGGATGGAGCCCCAGACCGACGAGAACACGTTCTCCGCCGCGCCGGCCATGTACGCGCTCGAGCTGCCGGCGGGCTGGTTCGAGGCGCACGACGTCGGGGCCGGGGACCGGATGGAGTTCTGACGCGCGCGGGCGTCGCCCACGCGCCGGACCGAACAACCCTGATCGAACAAGAGGCGGGTGTCACGATGTCCCAGCATCGCACCGAGCAGGACTCGATGGGGCCGGTGGAGATCCCGGCCGACATGCTCTACGGCGCTCAGACGGAGCGGGCGCGCCAGAACTTCCCGATCAGCCGGCTCCGTTTCGACCGCCGCTTCCTGCGCGCGCTCGGGGCGATCAAGCACGCGGCGGCGAGCGTGAACGAGGACCTCGGCCTGCTCGACGCCCGCCTCGCCGGCGCGATCCGCCAGGCCTCGCGGGAGGTGATGGACGGCGAGCTCGACCGGCACTTCGTGCTCGACATCTTCCAGACCGGCTCGGGCACGTCCACGAACATGAACGCGAACGAGGTGATCTCGAACCGGGCGAACCAGATCCTCGGGGGGGAAGTCGGCTCGAAGAGTCCCGTGCACCCGAACGACCACGTGAACATGGGACAGTCGAGCAACGACGTGATCCCCGCGGCGGTGCACGTGTCGGCGCTCACGGCGATCGAGAGCGAGCTCCTGCCCGCCCTGCGGTACCTGCACGAGGCGCTCGACGCGAAGGCGCGGGAGTTCGACGGCGTCTACAAGGCCGGGCGCACGCACCTGCAGGACGCGACCCCGATCCGGCTCGGGCAGGAGTTCGGGGGGTACGCCAGCCAGGTCGCGCACGGGATCCGGCGGGTCGAGATGAGCCGTGAGTCGCTCCGCGAGCTGGCGATCGGCGGGACGGCGGTCGGCACCGGGATCAACACGCACCCCGAGTTCGGTCGTCGCATGGCGGAGACGCTCTCGGCGATCACCGGCGTCGACTTCCGCGAGGCGGAGAACCACTTCGAGGCGCAATCCGCGCGGGACGCCGCCGTCGAGGCGAGCGGGATGCTGAAGGTCGTCGCCTGCAGCTTGATGAAGATCGCCAACGACATCCGCTGGCTCGCCTGCGGCCCGCGCACCGGGATCGCGGAGATCAACCTGCCCGAGCTGCAGCCGGGCTCGTCGATCATGCCGGGCAAGGTGAACCCCGTCATGTGCGAGATGGTAACGATGGTGGCGGCGCAGGTGATCGGGAACGACGGCGCGATCACGATCGGCGGGGAGCGCGGCAACTTCGAGCTCAACGTCATGATCCCTGTGATGGTCCACAACCTCCTCGAGTCGATCGAGATCCTCGCGAGCGGGAGCCGGACCTTCGCGGACCGCTGCGTCGACGGGATCACCGCGAACGCGGAGCGGTGCGGGCGGAACGCCGAGTCGACGGCCTCGCTTTCGACCGTGCTCGCGCCGAGGATCGGGTACGACAAGGCGGCCGAGGTCGCGAAGAAGTCGCTGAAGGAGGACAAGACGCTCCGCGAGGTCGTCCGAGAGATGGCGCTGATGTCGGACGAGGAGCTCGACGAGCTGCTCGACTTCGCGAAGATGACGGCGCCGAACGTGGGATAGGCGGTCACGGAACGAACCACGGGAAAGGGCGGGTCCGCGAATGACGGAACCGCCCCTTCCCGTGCCTGTTTTCGCCCGTGTCCGCCTCGGTACGGGCGGATAGGGTCAGCCTCCTGCAATCATCACGGCAGATCCGGGAAGGCCACGGGATCGGCGGTCGCCGCATACAGATCCTGGAGATCGGAAGTCTCGGTCACCAGCCCCGGGCTCATTCCGGTGCCGGGCTGCCCGAACTTGATCTTGAACCAGGCCTCGTACGGCTTCGACCGAACGAACTGTCCCAGCGAACGGCCCTCGATGGCGAGCGCCGTTCCGTCCGCACCGTGGCAGACGGCGCATCCGGCGGCGTAGACGGTCGCTCCGTTCGCCGCGTTCCCGAGCGCTCCGATGTTCGAGTAAGTGAGCGTGGGCTTCACGACCACAGGGGGGTCCACCGTGTAGTCCACGAACATGGCCGGACCGCTGACCTCCAGGTCGTAGAGCAGACTCGGCTCGACCCACTCCTCCCGCATGAACTTCACGAGATTCCAGACCTGCCCGACCGTCAGCTCGTCCGAGTAGTCGGGGTGGGTGTTGTCGCTCGCGTCGATCGTGCGACCGGGGGTATGCACGACCAGGTCGAAAAGCGCCTGCACGGTATTCGAGACCGCCGAGCTGCGGAGATTCACCGTGGACACGTCCGGTCGCGTCGCCGTGAGCGTGCTCTGGCCGGTCCGGTCGGCGTAGGAAGCTGCATTGCCCATGCCGTCCCAGGCGTGACACGCCTTGCAGCGGTGGAAGTCCGCCGGAACGGTCGCGCCGGAGGCGCCGCTCCCGCCGGCGTCGGTGACCCACCACTGCGAGTACGCGGCACCGCCCAGGATGCCGTCGGCGTCGACGTATTCCTGCGGCAGAGGCCCCGGGAAGTCGGCTCCGGGCGGCCCATCGGCTCCGGGCGGCCCATCGGCCCCATCGGAGCCGGCGGGACCAGTGGGTCCGGCGGGTCCCATCGGGCCCTCGTCTCCTTCGCACGCGCCGAGGGCGAACCAGATCGCGCACAACATGAGCAGTCTTCGCATTGACCCTCTCCTTGAGAATCCACGTCGACCGATGTCGAGTGTGCCCCGTGATGATCTATGGGCGAATGCCCATCAGGCACATCTCGATGCCTTTCTTCGACACGATGTGCGCCGGGCATGGTTCCGAGCGCGCGCGAGCGGCGCTTCGTGCGCAAGTCACAGTCCGGACCTTACAGCGGACCACCATCGACATTCCCTGTAGCGCTCTACGCTTGACTCCGAGGACGCAACAGGTACTCGGCTCATCATGCTAGTCTGCCTCCGTTCCCGACGCAACGAGGTGTCACACGGGCTTTCCCGGTGGCGGAATGCACACCCGGCCGTTCCGGGATGACCCGGGCCCGGGACTGATGCGCCGGGTCAGCTCTCCGGCGATCGGCCCCTACCTCGCGGGTCCGCACGACAGGATCCCGCCCTCCGGATCTCCGCTTGACGCCTTGCCTCCCGCTGCGGACCGCGCAACTATTCGGCCGCCGGACGGGCCCGTGACGGGAAAGAGATCCCGGGCCGGGACCATGCGAGGAAGATCGGACAGACACCGGGGCACGTTTCGATGAGAATTCTGGTTGGCACCGACGACGGCCTCAGCGTCGTCCGCTGGATCGAGGGCGAGCGGGCCGGACGCGTCGTCGAGAGGCAGTTCGAGGACCGGCAGGTCTGCGGCCTGATCGCCGGGGAGCGGCAGCTGTGGGCCGTGGTGCCGGCGGAAGGGCTGTTCCGGAGCGGCGACCGTGGCGAGACGTGGGACCGGGTCGTGGACCGGCTTGGGGGCCGGGCGGTCCGAAGTCTCGCGGTCTCCCCCCGGGACGGAGCGATCCTGTTCGCCGGGACGGAGCCCGCCGGTCTGTTCGTTTCGCGGGACGGAGGGACGACCTGGAGGGAGCTCGAGGAGTTCCGGGCGCTCGGGGTCAGGGAGTCGTGGCGGGACTACGGCGACCGCGCGGCGCACGTGGAGGCGATCGCCTGCGATCCCCAGGAGGTCGGGCGGATCTACGCGGGCGTGGAGATCGGGGGCGCCTACCGGTCAGACGACGGGGGAGCGTCCTGGCAGTCGATCAACGAGGGGGTGTTCGACGACATCCACGACCTCGCGGTGGACCCGTGGGATCCGTCGCGGGTCTACGCCGCGACGGGCGGCGGGCTGCACGTGAGCCTGGACCGCGGCCTGCACTGGCGGCGCCACGGGTCGGCCCCCGGCGAGCTCTACTGCACCGAGCTCGCGCTGATCAGCCGCGGGACCGAGGTGGCGAGCTCCTACCGCTCAACCCTGGTGCTGGCCACGGCCGACGGCTCCCCCTCCACGTGGAGCGGATTCCGCGGCAACGCGAACCCCCGCATCTGGCTCAGCCGCGACGCCGGGGAGTCGTGGGAGGCGCTCCCGATGTCCGGCGTGCGCGACAAGGGCGGCATCACGGCGCTCGACGCGGACCCATCCCGGGAGGGAGCCGGGTTCTTCGGGACCTCCTCGGGGAGTCTCTATCACGGGCGGCTGGCGGAGCGCCGCTGGGTCCGGCTCCTGTTCGGCCTGAAGCCGATCCGCGCGGTCCGCGCGTTCTGAAGCCGCCGGAGGCCGGGTGCGGATCACCGAGATCTTCTTCTCGATCCAGGGGGAGTCCTCCTTCGCGGGGCGGCCTTGCGTGTTCGTCCGCACGACGGGCTGCAACCTCCGCTGCGTCTGGTGCGACACGGAGTACTCGTTCCACGGCGGCCGGACGATGTCGGTCGGGGAGATCCTCGACGAGGTGGAGCGGGTCGGCGGCGGGTGCCGGCTGGTGGAGCTGACGGGCGGCGAGCCCCTGCTGCAGAAGGAGATCGGCGTTCTGGCGCGCCGCCTCCTCGATCGCGGCTGCACGGTGCTCTGCGAGACGGGCGGCAGCCTCCCGGTGGACCTGCTCCCCGACGAGGTCGTGAAGATCGTCGACGTGAAGTGCCCGGGAAGCGGCGAGGTCGATGCGAACGACTGGTCGAACCTGGAGCGGCTGGATCCGGACCGGGACGAGCTGAAGTTCGTGATCGCCGACCGGGCGGACTACGAGTGGGCCGCGGTCCGCGTGCGGGAGCGCGGCCTGGATCGGTTCACGGTTCACTTCTCACCGGCGTTCGGGACCATGGACCGGACAGAGCTCGCGGAGTGGATCCTCAGGGACGGGCTCCCCGTCCGGCTGAACCTGCAGATCCACAAGTTCCTCTGGGACCCCGCCGCGCGCGGCGTCTGACGCGCCCGACACGGCCTCCGGGCCGTCTCCCGGAGGGACCCGCGCGGCGCCGCGCTGCCCGCGCCGCGAACTTTCGCCGCGACGCGCGGGTATGTAGCATCTCGGGATGGATCGCTCGACGGAGAGCGAGCCGCCGGCGTCACCGGCGGCCGGGCGCTCCAGCCAGAACAAGGAGACCGTAAAATGAGGCGGACCACCACGTTCGCGCTGTTCGTCGCCCTGATGTTCGCGGGCGCCGGCGCGCTCCAGGCGCAGGAGACGGCGAAGCCGTCGGTCCCGTCGCACGACATGGCGGGCAAGGAGAACTGCGTCATGTGCCACAAGGTCGCCGGCGACATGGCGGCGATGCCGGCAAGCCACGCGGACTTCAAGGCCGACAACTGCATGCTGTGCCACGCCGAGACCTCGCCGATGATGTCCGGCGCCACGCCGACCGCGATCCCGCACGACATGGTGGGCAAGGAACAGTGCGCGATGTGCCACGCGTCCGGCGTGATGGGCGCCGCGAAGACGCCCGAGGACCACGGCTCGATCGGCAACGAGACCTGCGGGCTCTGCCACAAGCCGAAGGCCTGACCGGAAGCGCTTCGCCGGGACCGGCTGGAACGGAGAGAGCCCCCCGCGGCACGCCGCGGGGGGCTCTCTCGCATCGACCTCCGGGGATCCGGCCGGGCCGCACCCGGCGTCCCGGACCCCGAGACGCCGAGGGCTCAGCCCGGCTCGCCGAAGTGGCAGAGCGTGCATGACCCCTTCGCCTTCGAAGCCTCCGGGTCGAAGTCCCGACCGTGCGGGTTGACCCGGAAACCCTCCTTCGCCGAGTGGCAGCGCAGGCAGCTTGACTGCGTGTGGCAGGTCGCGCAGGCGTCGAGTCCCTGGCGGGCCGCCCGCCCGTGCGACTGGAACCAGTCGGGCTGCGCGTCGTGGAAGGAGCCGGCGATCCGTCCGGGGGCCTGCGCGAAGCCCTGCGTCGCGTGGCAGTCGCGGCAGAAGGCCTCGTTCGAGTGGCAGTCGCTGCAGCTCTGCATCTGCGACCACGCCTCGGCACCGTGCCGCTGGACGAAGTCCGCCGGGTGGAACGAGGGGTTCCCCGACCCGTCGTGGCAGTCCACGCAGTACGACTCGGCGTGGCAGGCGGCGCACTTCGGCAGGGCCGCGACGGCCGCCGCGCCGTGCGCGAAGACGAAGTTGGGCGTGTGCCCCGGAATCGCCACGGGACCGCCGCCGTCCGTTCGCATCGAAACGGAGGCGGGGGCGAGGTCCTGCGCGATCTCGCCGGACGTGTCCACGTGACAGTCCGCGCAGGTCTCCCGGGTGTGGCAGGTCGCACAGCTCGTGGGCGCGGCGGCCATCGCCGCCCCGTGCGTCCAAACGAAGGTCTCGGCCTCGTGGCTCGCCGGCACCGGAGGCGACCAGGTCTTCCCCGCCGTGAGCGAGGCGATCCGGGAATCGGGCTCGAGCGACGCGATCGCCGGCACCCGCTCCGCGTTCACGTGGCAGGTCGTGCAGCTCTCCCGCGCGTGGCAGACCGCGCAGCTCGCCGCGTCTTCGATCGCCGCCTGCCCGTGCCCCGACAGGAAGTCCGGAGCCGAGTGGCTCGCCGGCGCCGGGAACGAAGCGATCCTCGAGGCGCTCATCGCGGTCGCTTCGGTGAGTTTCAGGTGGCACTGCGAGCAGTTCACGCCCGCCGCGTAGTGGGTCTCGGCCTGCGGAGCGTGGCACGCCTTGCAGGCGTCGAACGAGGCGGCCTGAACCTGCATCTCGCCGGACGTGCCGGGCGCCTGGTGGCAGGCGCCGCAGGGGAGCTCGGGGTGCCCGGGGTGCACGGTGCGGAGGTTGTCCGCCTCCCGCGCCCCGGGGCCGCTCCAGGAGACGCGCGGCGCGGTCTGTCCGTCGTGGCAGGCTCCGCAGGTCTCCGGCGTGACGGAGACGAACTGCGCCGCGTCGCCGGTCGGGATCCCGGCGTGACAGGCCGTGCAGACGGGAAACAGGCCCGCGTGCCGGGCGTGCGGGAAGCTCTCCTGCGCGGGCCGGGAAAGGAGGGCGCCGGCGCCCGCCGAGAGAACCGCGACTCCGATCAGCATCGCGCGCTTCATCAGTACCCTCCGATCCCGCGCATCGACGTCCGGGGCGTCGGCATCGACCCGAAGCGCCATGCCACCGATAGATGTGCGCGCGGCTGCGTCCAGTCCCCGACCTGCGGACGGTTGTCGTAGCTCATCCGGTAGAGGCCCGCGCGGCCGTTCACCGTGAACGTGCCCAGGTTCCAGGAGCCGTCCACGCCCCCACCGGAGCCGACCTGCTCGCCGATCCGGAACTCGCCGAACGTCTTCGTGGCGCTCCCGAACAGCCTCACGCGGGCGTCCTCGCCGATCCGCCGGCCCACCGAGAGGTCGCCGCCGTAGCGGGACGAGCCGAAGCCGGTCTCCGACCGATAGCCGCCGTCCAAGAACCACGGCCCGTTCACCCAGTGCGCCCCGCCGTACAGCCGCCAGCCGTCCTCCCTGATCGAGGCGAACTCGACCCCCGCGTCCGTCTCGTCGTAGTCGCGGTAGCCGCCCCCCGCCTCCAGCGACAGCCCCCACGCGGGTCGTGACCAGGTGACCATCGCGCGGCCCTCGCTGTAGGCGACGGGGCTGAAGGCGCCCCAGATCGTCCAGTACTCGAAGAACGGGCGGTAGTGGCGACCCTCGAGGACGAGCCCGAACCCGCCGGTGACGGGCGTCGACATCTGGAGCCGCGCGAGGTTCAGCTGCTTGAAGACCAGGTCGTAGGTGACGGAGCCGTCGAGCGCCGTCGGGCCGACCAGGGCGCGCACGGTCCCGCCGATCCGCTCCGAGTAGAGCGCCGAGCGGTCCGTCCGGATCTCCCGCTGGTAGGTGGCGCTCGCCGCGAACTTCCGGTCCAGGTCCACCCCTCCCTCGAAGCCGTAGATCAGCGCCCGCTTCCCGGGCGCGTACTCGTCGGACTCCTCGAGGAGGGAGCCGTTGCGGGGCGCGTCGAGGCCGATCCCGAGGCTCCAGCCGCCGTAGGCCTCGAGTCGGATCGGGCCGAGCCCGCTCCAAGCGAAGGACCCGCCGTCGAAGTTCCGGTACCCCAGCGGGCTGGTCCGGAGGATGCGGCCGCCCCGGACCAGCCAGTCGGACTTCCGGTAGCTCACGTAGGCCGTGATCGCCTCGAGCTCCTGGCCACTGCGAGGCCAGGCGTCATCGCTCCCGAACCGGCCGCGCAGCTGCGTGTGGACGGCGAGCCCCTCGACGCCCGGCCACGCCGTCAGCCGGAGGTCCTGGTACATCGGGTAGATCGTCTCCGAGTCCGAGCTGCCGTACCAGCGGCAGTAGTCGCCGTCGAGGCAGGTCGCGATCGTGCCGTCCGGAAGGCGCCGCTGGACGCCATCCCCGGCCACTTCCGATTCGGCCACACTGTCCCGTTGCAGGCCCTGGAAGCCCACCGCGTCGGCGCGGACGCGGAGCTCCCCAGCGTATCCCTGCGCGGAAAGGGCGGACGGGCCGAAAAGGAGCGCGGATACGACGAGCGCGAGCGTACGGCGGTGGACGTTCATGTTGCCGCTCCGGCAAGTCCCAGGTGTGCGAACCCGAAGAGTCCCCGCGACTTTCATCAAACTGCGTGCCGTCCCGGCCCGCATCAAGGGGCCGGGAAGGGCCCGCTCAGCGGTAGCCGAACAGCACCGAGTAGAGGATGAGCGCGATGATCAGGAGGCCGATCCCGAGCATCGTGAACCCGAACACCCGGAAGGCCGTCTCGATCTCCGGAGGGTACGGCTCCACGAGGCGCTCCTCGAACCGTCCCTCCTCGACCAGCCGCGCGTACTCCGCCGGCTTGTCGCGTTTCAGCTCCTCCACCGGGACGGTCCCCGTGAAGATCACCGGGTCCATCGGGAACTTGTCCAGGCGGAAGTGCGTGTTGAAGAAGTGGATCGTGAAGATGAACGCGACGGCGAGGAGAGCCTCGTCGCTGTGGATGATCGTGGCCACGTTCACGAACCAGCCCGGGAGCAGGATCGTGAAGAACTCGGGGAACCAAAGGAACAGGCCGGTGGAGCCGATCACCAGCATCCCCCAGAACACGGCGAAGTAGTCGAACTTCTCCCAGTACGTGTACCGTCCGTACTCGGGCCGCTCGCCCTTCCCGAAGAACCACTTGAAGGACGCGCGCAGGTCCTCGAGGTCCCGCCGGCTGAACATCATCGAGCTCGGCGACTCGAAGATGAACTCCTTCCAGCCCGTGCCCGAGCGCTTCTTCTGTTTCACGACGTCGACGACGTGGGTCACGAAGATCGCGATCAGCGCCACCGCCCCGATCCGGTGCAGGACGCCCATCGCCTCGAACCCGCCCGTGAACCGCGAGAACAGCTGCGCCCAGCCCATGAACGAGAACTTCAGCGCCATGCCGGTCGCGGCGAGCGTGATGAAGCTCAGGATCATGACGATGTGCAGCGTCCGCTGGAACGCGGTGAACCGCTGGTAGACCTTCCGGTGCTCGACCACGGCCGCCTCGTGGTGCCGCCACTGTTCCGGCGAGCGCCACAGCCGCCACAGCCAGGCGCCCGTGTGCGTGAGCGCGAAGGTGAGCGTCCCTACCAGCAGTCCCGTCATCCCCCAGAAGGCCCAGAACAGCAAGGGGTACTTGCTCCTGTCGTGGTGCGTCGCGTGGGTGAGGTACCCGGCGAACCGACGGTTCGCCCCCGGGTGGCACTGCGCGCACGTCTCGACGACGTTCGAGCGGCTGAGCGTCGAAGCAGGGTCCTCCGGCGGCAGGATGCCGTGGGCGCCGTGGCAGTCGTGACACTTCGCGGCGCGGGCGCCGCCCAGGCGCGACACCTTCCCGTGGTACGTGTCGAAGAAGCTCTCCGTCTCCTCCTCGTGACAGTCGCCGCACTGGCTCGTGATCACCTGGCGGAAGTCGTCACGGTCCGCCCGGCTGATCGTGTGGGCCGTGTGGCAGTTCTCGCAGGTCGGGTACTCCCTGTCCGCCGCGTCGTAGTCCCCGCCCTCCGGCCAGTGAATGCTGCGCCGGAACTCCTCCTCGATCCCGTGGTGACACTCGCCGCAGGTCGCGGCGAGGTTGTTCGGGTTCACCCGGCTCGTCGGGTCCCCGGGCGGGAGCTCGAGGTGGGCGCCGTGACAGCTCGTGCAGGTGGCCGTGACGAGCAGGCCGCTCTCCAGCAGCCCCTTGCCGTGGATGCTCATCTCGTAGCTGCGCACGATCGGCACGTCGGAGGCGACGCGGACCGCCGCCTTCTCGCCAACGCGGTGGCAGCGTGCGCAGAGCTCGGGCACGTTCCGCGGGAAGGTCGGCGAGGTCGGCAGCGTCTGCGGCGTGGTCTCGTGCTTCTGGTGGCAGTCCAGGCACGCCGGCGCGTCGGGGTCATCCGCGGCGGCCAGCGTGCCGTGCATGCTGGTCGCGTACTGCGTCACCTGCTCGGCGTGACAGATCGCGCAGTCGACGGGAGCGTTCACCGTCTCGCAGGGGCGCTCGACGAACAGCGCCGTGACGTCCGTGTGGCACTGGGCACAGCCCGTGCCGCCGTGCGCCGAGGCGTTGTACGCCACCCCGTCCACGTGCATCGAGACCGTGTCCCCGGTGACGTAGTCCGTCCCCACCAGCCGCGGGTCCTCGTGGCAGCGCATGCAGTCCTGGTTCGAGACGCCCGCCTCGTAGAACACGCGGCGGATCTGGTGCGGCTGGTGGCAGTCGACGCACGCCGGGATCTTGTGGGGCTCCTTCTCCCACAATTCGCCCTCGATCACCTTCGCGTGGACCTGCTCGATCCGACCGTGACACTGCCGGCAGGTCGCGGCGATGTTGTCGACGTGGATGCTCGAGCGGGGATCCTCGTGCGGCAGGATGAAGTGTGAGGTGTGGCACGAGGTGCAGACGGCGGTCACGGTGAGCCCGGCACGGAACAGCCCTTCGCCGTGGATCGACTCGGAGTAGTTCTCGAGGACGTGGTCCTCCGAGATCGCCTGCCGCCGCATCACCTCCGTCCCCTCCTTGTGGCACTCGCCGCACAGGAAGGGGATGTTCATCACGTTCGTGCGGCTGCGCGGATTCGTGTGCCGGAGCACGTCGTGCGTGCCGTGGCAGTCCTCGCACCGCGGCGCGAGCGCATCGCCGCGCGCGACGGCCTGGCCGTGCAGCGACGCGGAGTGCTGCCGCGTCTGCGTCGGGTGACACGCCTCGCACCGGGCGCGCGACCGGGCCTCGGGGTGGGGGAAGGTCATCCCCGCGTGGCAGTTCAGGCACGCGAGACCCGCGTGCACGGACCGATCCAGGTCCTCGGCCCGCACGACGAGCCGCGCCCCATCCTCCCGGGTCTGCCAGAGGGCCGGGTCGCCGTGACAGGCGAGACAGGTCGTGCTCTCCTGCGCGCCCAGCGGCGCGGCGCCGACCGACGCGCCGAGAAGGAGAGCGGCGAGCGCCGCCAGCGCCGCGTGCGGCTTCTCCCACCGACGCGGGACCCCGCGTCTGAAACGGACCGTCATCGATCCTCCGTTCATCCCGATCGCGTCGCCCCGTGTCGCCTGCCTACGCCCGCCGGTCCGTCTCCTCCCGTTCGGGCGCTCCGGCGTCCGCGAGGGCGTCCTCCTCGTCCTTCGCCTCCGCGTACCAGCGCGGATGGTGGTGGTGCGCGGTGTCCTCGAGCATCCGGCCGTCCATCCACGTGAAGCTCAGCGGGTAGACGTCCGGGTGGAAGATCACGAAGAAGAAGTGCCAGACGAGGATCGCCAGGGTGGCGAGCCAGGCCTCGTAGAAGTGCACCGTCTGCGATGCGGCGACGATCCAGGCCGGGAACCAGCCGACGGCCCGGGCTGGGAACCAGAGCACGATCCCCGTCAGGGCCATGAGCACCGTGCCCCAGATCAGCGCCCAGTACTCGGCCTTCTCGGCGTAACCGAACCGGGCGAAACGCGCGCGCTTCGCGGTGAACCCGAGGTGGAAGCCGACGTTCGTCGCGAGCTCCCCGACGTCGCGCGGGCCCGGGGCCATGTCGCGCAGGAACTTCCGTCCCCGGCGGAAGAGCGCGACCCAGATCACGTGCCACACCGAGACGGCGATGAGCACGACGCCGGCCACCCGGTGCAAGGTCGAACGGATCGCCTCGTCGAAGCCGACGGAGGCGAGCCCCCGCACCCACCAGGCGTCCGTGTAGCGGAGCGCGAACCCGGTCACGACCAGCACGAAGAAGGAGACGATGAGCCCGACGTGCTGGAACAGGAAGGAACGGCTGAGCCGCTGCAGGGTCGGCCCCGAGACGTGCTCCCGGCGCGCCTGACGGAGGAACCACGCCATGACGACCGCGTTGTGGACCAGCATGCCGCCGATCACCACGGCGATCAGCCACACGTAGATCGTCCGGATGACCCGGTTCACCGGGTTCGCCGACAGGGAAGACGCGACGTGATCGTAGGCGTGGGCGAACTGCTCGTTCGCCGACGGGTGGCAGCTCCGGCAGGTCGTGGTGACGTTCGCCTCGTGCACGGTCGATGCCGGGTCGGAGGCCGGGAGCACGGAGTGCGCGGTGTGGCAGCTCACGCACGTCGCCACCTGCCCGGCGTTCAGCCGGGTGGCCCAGCCGTGGTAGCTGTCCACGTAGGACCCGATGACGCCCTCGGTCAGCCCGTACTTCTCGATGATCTGGGGGTCGTTGTGGCAGTCGGCGCAGAGAGCGGTCGCCATCTGGGCGCCGCTGGTCCGGGCGTCCGCGTCCGCGTGCGGAAGGATCAGGTGCTCGCCGTGGCAGTCCGTGCAGGTCGGGCTGTCGCGCAGGCCCACCTGCACGGCCCTCCCGTGGATCGAACGGGTGAACTCCTCCCGGATCGCGCCGTGGCACGCCCCGCACGTCTCCGCCACGTTCGCGCGGTTGATCTTCGAAGCAGGGTCTCCCGGCCCCTTCATCCCGTGGACGCCGTGGCAGTCCGTGCAGCTCGCGGCCCCCTCCCCCCGGTGCTGTCCGTGCACGGAGCGGGCGTAGGCCGTGAATACCTGCGGGATCGGGATCCCGTCGCGCTTGAGCTCGATCCCGCTCGGGCCGTGGCACTCCGCGCAGACGAGCGGCGCGTTCTCGTGGCTGGTGCGGGCGAGCGGGTCCGAGCTGTGCCGTATGTCGTGGAGTCCGTGGCAGTCCGCGCAGGTCGGCGCCAGCGAGTCCCCGTGCGCGAGGGCGTAGCCGTGAAGGCTGGTCTCGTACTCCGCGGCGATCGGGGAATGGCAGGCCGCACACTCGGCCACCGGCGGGTCGTCCGGGTGGGGGAACGAGAGTCCGGCGTGACAGCTCGTGCAGGGCATTCCCGCCTCACCGTGGACTGAGGCCCCGTACGTCTCCGAAGTCACCACGAGCCGCGCCGAGTCGGCGGAGCCCGCGAAGTTCGCGGCGGACCCGTGGCACATGATGCAGGGCGCCGGGTCCTGCGCCCGGACGGGGCCGCACAGGGCGAGCGCCACGATCAGGGCGGCCGATCCGGTGAGACTTCCTCGAAGAAGACCTGTCATCTCTCGTGTCCTGGTTGAGGCCCGCGGCGGGCGAGAGGCACCATCCGTGCCCGAGGAGACGCTTGGCGCGACGCCCGCGGCAGGCGAACGCGCCCTCCCGCCCGGAACGCGAGACGGCCCGGTTTCCCGGGCCGGTCCCTCGATCCGTGCCGATCGGCGCCGCGACCGGAAGCGCGGAAGCTGACGCTCAACCTCCCGGTGGCGGGACAATGTGGCATACCGCGCACGAGGCACCAGCGTAGTGGGCGTCCCGGTCGGTGTGACAGACGGCGCAGAGCTCGCGCGTCCAGCGGTCGATCCATGCCGCGGACTCGCCGTGGCAGGGAGTGCAGCCGCTCCCGTGCACGACTCTCGGGTGCGGTGGAACCGAGCCCGGCTCGTGGCAGGCGCGGCACCCCGCCTCGGGTCTGTGGTGCGCGGCGTGACAGGTCGTGCACTCGAGCGCCGCCGTGCTCATCGAGGCGCCCTTGTGACAGCCGCTGCACGGAAAGCCCGCGGCGGCGTGCCGGCCGTGGTCGAAGGGGCCGACATCCGTCGCGAACACCCGGTCCGGCGCTCCGGCGGAACCCGTGTGGCATCGGCTGCAGCTGCCCGGGCCGCTGAGCGTGTGGTGACACTCGTTGCAGGCGGCGACCCCCGAGAGGGTGATCCCTCCGTGCTGCTGGAGCGAGGTGTGGCAGAAGCTGCAGTCGAGTCCGGCCTTCCGGACGTGCGGCGTGTGGGAGAAGCGGCGGCCGTTCCAGTTCCCCGCCTGGGTCTCGATCCCCTCGTGGCACTGCAGGCAGGGGTTCGGTCCCGCGCCCGCGCCCCGCGACGCGGAGTCGACGGCGAGCGGACCGTCCGGCCGGGTCACGGCGTCCTGGCGGGACCCGACGGCGACGGCGGCCATCGCGGTCCCCGCCGCGGCGACCAGGAGCAGAGCCGACGCCGGCGCGGCGGGGCCTCTCCGCCCCGCGCCGCGCCGGCCGGCAGGTCCGCGCGCCGGCCGGCTCCCGGTCAAGTTGCCGCGCCCCGCGTCACGGGAGGCTCACCCCGTACTCTCTCTCGACCGCCACGATGCTGGCGCCGAGCAGCGCGTGCGTCAGATCGAAGTTGTGGACCGTCGAGCCCGTGGGCGACCCGCCGTGGTTCGCGAGGCTCCAGTTGAAGTAGGCGCCCTCGGCGACCGTGAAGGTCGTGTTCGCCGGGTCGATCTCGCCGCCGGCAGCCTCGAGGTTCGGATCGACGAGCTCGAGCAGCGCAATCAGAGTGGAGGCGCGCGAGGTGATCTGGTTGAGGCGCACCTGAAGGAGCAGGTTCACCGACTCCACGGTCCCATGGCAGCCCGAAGTCGTGCAGCCCTCCCAGTTCCGGGCCTGCGCGGTCAGGGCGCAGCCCGTGGTTCCATCCGGGATTCCGGCCGCGTCCACGCACGGGATCGCCTGGAACGTGTGGCCGACCGCCTGGAACAGGAAGTCGCCGGAGGAGGGGTCCGTGACCTCGTACGGGTGCACGTGGCACGCGGCGCAGAGCCGGTCGTTGGCCACCGTGCCGTGGGTGCCGACGAGGGTGCCCGGGGCGAAGTTCGCGCCCGGCGGGAACCAGCCGGCCTCGCCGACCAGCAGGAGCGCCTCCGGCGAGTGCGGCTCGAGCCCGTGAGACGACTGCGGATCGGGGACCGAGCGCCGATTGTGGCAGCGGGCGCAGAGGTGCACCTCGATGCTCGCATTCTCGACCGGGAAGCGGAGCTGCCCGGCGTAGGTGTTGTTGTGCGGATCGTGGCAGACTCCGCAGACGAGCGGAAGCGCGTCGCCGTCCTTCTCCCTGTAATCCGCCCGGACGCCCCACGCGATCAGCGCGCCCTGCGCGCTGTGGCAGTCGGCGCATCCCTCTCGGGAGGCGGCGAACCCGGCGTTCGCGTGCCGCGAGAGAACCCACTGCTCGACGAACGGGTGGTGCGTCCCGTTGTGGCACTCGGCGCAGTTGACGAACGCCCCGGTTCCGTCGGTCACGGCGAGCGCCGGGATCGGCTGCGTCACGGTCGGGTTCGTCACGTGCTGCAGCCCCGCGCCGTGGCAGCTCTCGCACTGGACGTCGTGGTATCGGGGGTCCCCCGTGGCCGTCCAGCCGCTCTCGGACGTGACGTCGTTGCCGAGCTCCGAGACCGTGTGGCATCCCTCGCAGAAGGGCTGGGCGTGTCCGCTGGCCTGAAGGGTCTCCCAGGCGCCCGCGTGGGCCGTTCCGACCCACTCGGCCTGGGGCTGCGCGTGACAGTTTCCGCAGATCGTGAGCTTCGCCGTCGCCTGCGTGTAGCCGAGGAAGCCGTTCGCGACGGGTGCAGGGTCGGAAACGACGGGGCGGTCATCGCCGTAGACCTTTTCCTCGTCGACGCAGCCACCGAGCGCGGTGGGGAGAACGGCGAGAAGCGAACCGAGCGCGAGCGCGCGCCGCATCCGTGACTCACTCATCAGGAGGCACCCTCGTTCAGGGCTGACCGGCCGGACGACATGCCCATGCGATTCGTCTGCGAAACCTGACCTTGCGGGCTCCCGTCTGCAAGCGGCGGCGACCGCCCGCGGCGGCGCGGATTGCGCCCGGAGCCGTGGGCGATCTATGCATCCTTCATGCCTGAGGAAGACCCACGTTCCGATCCGGCCGGAGAGGCTCCGGACGCGACGGACGGGACTCCGGTCCCGCCCGACGAGGCCGGTGCGACGGGGCGCCGGGCGCGCCTGCTCCGGGTCGCGAAGATCGGGCTCCTCGTCTGTGGCACGGCGCTGCTCGTCCTCTCGGTCCCGGTGGCCCGCGAGCTCGCGCGGTGGCCGTCGGTGACGCGGCTCCGCACGGAGGATCCGGCCACGACCGCCTTCATCGAGCGGTGGAGGAAGGAACGCCGGGAGCTGGGGCGGTCGGACGAGCCGCAGTGGCGGCCCGTGCCGCTCGACAGGATCTCGCCGTGGCTTCGGAAGGCCGTGATCGTCTCCGAGGACATCGAGTTCCTCGACCACGACGGCTTTTCGCGCAGCGAGGCGCGGGCGGCGCTCGAGCAGGCCGTCGAGCGGCGGCGGCTGCCGCGAGGCGCTTCCACCCTGACCCAGCAGCTGGCCAAGAACCTCTGGCTGTCGCCCGCGAGAAGCCCGGCCCGGAAGCTCCGCGAGGGGGTCCTGACGGTGGAGCTGGAACGGGCGCTCCCGAAGACGAGGATCCTCGAGCTCTACCTGAACGTCGCGGAGTTCGGTCCCGGGGTGTACGGCGCGGAAGCGGCCGCGTGGCGCTGGTTCGGCGTCCCGGCGTCGGATCTCGGTCCCCGCCAGGCGGCGATGCTCGCGGCGTCGCTCCCGCGCCCGCGCAGCTGGAACCCGGAGAGCGGAAGCGCCGCCTACCGGGCGCGCGTCGAGCGTGTTCTCGACCTGCTCGGCCGGGCCTCGTTCCTCGACCGCCGCCTCGGCCTCGAGCCGGGGGCGGAGCCGCGAGCGGGGCAGCCCGTCGTCGCGCCCCCCGAGACGACGGACTCGGCCGGCCCGGCGGACACCGTGGCGGAGCCCGTGACCCCGGTGTCGGACACCGTCGGACCGGCCTCGCCGGCCCCGCCTCCCGGCTGAGGCTCCGCGGCCTCAGCCGTCGTCCGTCCCCTCCTCGTACTTCGCCCTCAGCCGCTCGACGACCTCCGGGTCGGCGAGGGTCGTCATGTCGCCCATTGCCCGTCCCTCGGCTATGTCGCGGAGCAGGCGGCGCATGATCTTCCCACTTCGGGTCTTCGGGAGGTCGCCGCTGATGATCAGGTCCGCGGGCTTCGCGATCGCGCCGATCTCCTTCGCCACATGCTCGCGAAGCTCCTCGCGGAGCGACACGCTCGGCTCGAAGCCCTCGCGCAGCGAGACGAACGCGGCGATCGCCTGGCCCTTCAGCTCGTCGGTCCGGCCCACCACGGCGGCTTCGGCCACGGCGGGGTGGTCGACGAGCGCCGACTCGACCTCCATCGTGCCGATCCGGTGACCGGCGACGTTGAGCACATCGTCCACCCGGCCCATCACCCAGAAGTAGCCGTCCTCGTCCTTGCGGGCGCCGTCGCCCGGGAAGTAGACCCCGTCGAACTTCGACCAGTAGGTGTCCCGGTACCGCTGCTCGTCGCCCCAGATGCCGCGGAGCATCGACGGCCAAGGGGAGGTGATGGCGAGGTAGCCGGACTCCGCCGGCCGGCCGCGCTCGTCGAGGATGTCCGCCTCGACGCCGGGAAAGGGCCGCGTCGCGGAGCCCGGCTTCGTCGTCGTCACGCCCGGCAGGGGCGTGATCATGATCGCGCCCGTCTCCGTCTGCCACCACGTGTCCACGATCGGGCAGCGCCCGCCGCCGATCTGCTCGTGGTACCAGGACCACGCCTCCGGGTTGATCGGCTCGCCCACCGTGCCGAGCAGGCGAAGGGAGGAGAGGTCGTACCTCGCCGGCCACTCGGCGCCCCACTTCATGAAGGCCCGGATCGCGGTCGGCGCGGTGTAGAGGATCGAGACGCCGTAAGTTTCCACGATCTCCCAGAACCGCCCGCGGTCCGGCCAGTCGGGCGCCCCCTCGTACATGAGCACGGTTGCCCCGAGCGCGAGCGGCCCGTAGACGATGTAGGAGTGTCCCGTGACCCAGCCCACGTCCGCGGTGCACCAGTAGACGTCCTCGTCCTTGAGGTCGAACACCCACTTCGTGGTGGCCGCGACCTGGGTCAGGTATCCCCCCGTGCAGTGGACGATCCCCTTCGGCTTTCCGGTCGTCCCCGACGTGTAGAGGATGAACAGCGGGTCCTCGGCGTCCATCTCGAAGGCGGAGCATTGGGCGGACGCCCCCTGCAGGAGCCGGTGGTACCAGTGGTCCCGGCCCTCCACGACGTGGACGAACGCCTCGTCGCCGGCGTAGACCGGCCGCCGCCGCACGATCACGACGTTCTCGACGAAGTCGAGGCCGTCGACGGCCTCGTCCACGGTCCGCTTCAGCGGCACGACCTGGCCGCGCCGGTAGCCGCCATCCGCCGTGATCACCGTCCTCGCGTGCGCGTCGATCACCCGGTCGCGGAGCGACTTCGCGGAGAAGCCGCCGAACACGACGGAGTGGACGGCGCCGATCCGCGCGCAGGCGAGCATCGCGATCGCAGCCTCCGGGATCATCGGGAGGTAGATCGCCACCCGGTCGCCCCGGCCGACTCCCAGGTCCCCGAGCGCGTTCGCGAACTGGCAGACCTCGCGGTGCAGCTGGCGGTAGGTGAGCACCTTCCGGTCGCCCGGCTCCCCCTCCCAGATCAGCGCAGCCTTGTTCGCGCGCCAGGTCCCGAGGTGCCGGTCGAGGCAGTTGTGGGCGACGTTCAGCCTCCCGCCGACGAACCACCTCGCGAACGGCGGCTCCCACTCGAGGACGCGCTCCCAGGGCCGGAACCACTCGAGCTCGCTGGCCCTCTCCTCCCAGAACGCCTCGCGGTCGGCGGCCGCCGTCTCGTAAGGCCCCTGGTCCGCCACGAGCGCCCTGTTTCGGAACGCTTCCGGGGGAGGGAAGCGCCGCTCCTCGTGGAGCAGGACGTCGAGCTCGCGCCGCTGCGAATCGGCCATCCGGGCCCTCCTGGTTGCGTGGGACGGCAGGCGACAGAGATTAGAAACGGCTCGAAGCAGTCCGCAAGCGACGCGGACCGCCGCGGCCGCGGCCCTTCACCCGGAACTCCCGATGAGCGATCGGACCCTCCTGGTCCTCCTGACCGTCCTCTCCGTGCTCGCGCTCGGGTTCGGAATCTGGGTCGGGCTCGGCTATCCCGGCCTCTACGACAAGTACGCGAAGACGGGCCGCGTGCGAAGGGAGCCGCCCTTCGAGCAGCTGCTCGACTGGGTCGTGGGGAAGTTCCTGCGATGAGCGGCCTCGCGCCCTCCGCCGCCGCTCCGGGTGCCGGCCTCCCTCCGGCCGGCCCCGCATCCGCGAAGCGGGAAGCCCGGGCGCGGAAGGTCCGCAGGATCCTGTGGGGCATCCTGTGGGCGAACCTGCTCGTCGTCGCCGTGAAGGTGGTGGTCGGGGTCCGCGCCGGCTCCCTCGCCGTGCTCGGCGACGCCGCCCACTCAGGGGTCGACGCTCTCAACAACGTCGTCGGCCTCGCGGCCGTGCGCGTCGCGCGGGAGCCCCCGGACGAGGAGCACCCGTACGGGCACGGCAAGTTCGAGACGCTGGCCGCCCTCGCCGTGGTGAGCTTCCTGTCGATCACCGTGTTCGAGATCGCATCCGGAGCGATCGGACGGCTGGTCGGGGGTGGCGCTCCGCCGCGGGTCGACTCGTTCACGTTCCTCCTGCTGCTCGGGACGATGGCGGTGAACGTCGTTGTGGCGCTCTCCGAGGCGCGCTGGGGGCGGAGCCTGGGGTCGCAGTTCCTGTCGGCGGACGCCCGTCACACGGCGGCCGACGTCCTCGTCACGATCTCCGTGATCGGCGGCCTCGCGCTAGTGACGCTCGGCTGGGAGGCGGCGGACGCCTGGCTCGCGCTCGTGGTCGCGGTGCTCATCGCCCGGAGCGGCTGGGAGATCCTGCGCGGGACGGTCCCCGTGCTCGTGGACTCGCGCGCCGTGGAGTCGGCCAGCATCCGCGGCGTCGTGCGCGACGTCCCCGGCGTGCTCGATGTGGCGGCCATCCGCTCCCGCGGCAACCTCGGCGGCGAAGCGTATGCGGAGCTCACGGTGGTGGTGGACGGGTCGATCAGCGTCGGAGCCGGGCACGGGATCGCGGACGAGGTGGAGCGGCGCCTCGGGGCGGAGGGGTTCGCGGGGGTGGTGGTGCACGTCGAGCCGCCGAAGCCGTCGGCCGAAGCGGGGGAGGTCAGGCCCCGTCCGCCCCCGGAAGTCGGGTGACCCACCGGCAGCGGTCGTCGCCCCGGGCCTCGCACATCGAGTGATCGACGCGCGCGTCCGCGTGCGTGGTCCGACGCGCGCAGATGTCGAGCGCCGCCGTGACGAGTCCGCAGGCGACGCCGTCCTCCGACGCGTCGGGCAGGGGCCCTCCCACCACGTCGATCGCGCACTCCGCCGGACGGGGAACGACCCGGGCTCCGGGGCTGAGGGCCGCGGCGACCCCCATCATCGAGCGCACCAGCCGGCGACGGGCGAGACGACGGGGCGCCGCCCGTCTGCGCGCCTGCTGGAGCCGGCCGGGAAGCGGAAAGCGCTCCTCCGCGAGACGGGTTCCCGCCACCCCGAACACGGCGTCCGCGTCGGGCCGCCGCCCGATCAGCCGGAGGAGGTTGCCGTACTCGTCCGGCGAGAGAGCGCCCCCCCGGCCGTGCAACTCCTCGTAGCGCCGCATCTGGGCGTCCACGACCTCGCTCAGGCCGAGGCGGCGGGGCAGACTGACGCGGAACGACTCGTCCTCGAGAACCTCGTCCGGCGTGTCCGTGGCCCGGAGCGAGTCGAGAAGCGCGAGGGCGATGCCCGGGCTGACTTTCTGAACGCCTCTGACGGGTTTCATACGCGAGCGCAACGCTAGCCCGCGCCACCGGGGGCGGCAAGCGTCCGTCGCGACGTCACGTTGTCGCGCCCGGTCGCGGCGTGCATCTTGGCCGCTTCGAGCGGGCGCGCGGCGCGCTACCCGCGGGAAGGGACCCGAACGTGGGGCCGCTGAGGCCCCGGGGCGCGATGTACGATCCCAGGGCGGTCGAGGCGAGGTGGCAGGAGCGGTGGGAGCGGGAGCGGACGAACGAGCCGGACCTCGACGACGCCGCGAACCCGTTCTACAACCTGATGATGTTCCCCTACCCCTCCGCCGAGGGCCTCCACGTCGGAAACCTCTACGCGTTCACCGGCGCGGACTTTCACGGGCGCTACCGCCGGCTGCGCGGCCTCGACGTGTTCCAGCCGATCGGGTTCGACGCGTTCGGAATCCACTCGGAGAACTACGCGCTCAAGGTCGACATCCACCCGATGGAGCTGATCCCGCGCAGCATCGAGAACTTCACGCGCCAGCTGAAGCGGGCTGGGATCATGTACGACTGGTCGCACACCGTCACCACGACCGATCCCGACTATTACCGGTGGACGCAGTGGATCTTCCTCCAGCTCTATCGGGCCGGGCTCGCCGTGAAGAAGGAGGCGCCCGTCAACTGGTGCCCATCCTGCAAGACCGTGCTCGCGAACGAGCAGGTCGAGGCAGGGAAGTGCGAGCGCTGCGGGGCCGAGGTCGGCCAGCGGCTGCTCAGCCAGTGGTTCTTCCGGATCACGGAGTACGCGGAGCGGCTGCTGTCGAACCTGGACTGGATCGACTGGTCCACCTCCACGCTCACGGCGCAGCGCAACTGGATCGGCGCGCGGCTGCCTCCGCAGCCAGTCGTTCCTGCTCGGCCTGTTCGGCGGCCTGGCGTGCCGCCTCTTCTGCCCGCCGGGCGGCCTCCTGTTCTTCCCGGACACGCCGTGCCTCGGCTTCGGCGGCCTCGCGGCGTG
>JAWOIN010000100.1:0-12213 GCA_046484665.1 Gemmatimonadota bacterium | reverse complement strand
GCCGAGGTCGGCCGCGGTCAGCGACGGGAAGTAAGCGAACAGCAGATAGTGGAGCCCCGCCGAGGCCACCACAGCAGTCAGCACGAGGTTCGTGAAGCTCGTCTTGAATCTATCGTTCGCGGGCACCCATTCGCGCGCCGCGATCCTGTCCTGTTTTTTCCGGGTCCGCATCGCGATCCCCCTCTCTCCTCGCTGCGACGCGAGGTGGATCGGAATCGCACGCTGCCCGTCGCCCAACGCGCCGGCAGACGCGCGACTCGCGACCCGTGGCGACCGTCCCGGCGCCGGGCCTGAAGAGGCTCCCGGTGCCACGTGTCTCCTACCCCGCCAGGCGCCCGCGGTTCGGCCGGGCGTCCCGGCAGCCGGCTGTCTGCAACGGCCCTTTCGACTGCACACGGCGTGCCGTCACCTTATGTTTCCGCGTTCGGCCATCCGAGCTTCCGACGAGGCGGTGCCCACATGGACTTCACGCTCGAGTCGACGGCGTTCGCGCAGGGCGGCGAGATTCCCGTCCGGCACACCTGCGACGGCTCCGACACCTCCCCGCCGCTCGCGTGGCGAGGGGTGCCGGACGGCGCCCGGGGCCTCGCCCTCGTGGTGGACGACCCGGACGCGCCGGATCCCGCCGCGCCGCGGATGGTCTGGGTCCACTGGGTCGTCGTGGACCTTCCACCGGACCTGGCCGGGCTTCCCGAGGGCGCCTCCGGCCGCCTCCCCGCTCCGGCCGTCGAGGGCTGGAACGACTGGAAGGGGCGGGGCTGGAGGGGCCCGTGCCCGCCGATCGGACGTCACCGGTACTACCACAAGCTCTACGCGCTCGACAGGGCCCTGGCGCCGGATGGGCCGCTCACCAAGGCCGAGCTCGAGCGGAGGATGATCGGTCACGTCCTCGCGAAGGCCGAGCTCGTGGGCCGCTTCCAGCGCGCCCGGCAGCCGCGCTGAGTCGGATTGTCTCCCGGGAACGCGCCGCCGCAGGGTCGGCTCGTCCCGTGGCCCGGACGGGTCGGGTCGGAACGGCGCTCCGTTCCGCGCCGGCCGTCGTCGCGGCGGCGCTCCCGCCGCCCGCTCCGAGGCCCGCGCGACGGACACGCCGGCGGTACGCTTCCTGCACCTCCTCCCTCTCATCGCACGCCCTCGAACCCGATCCCGTGCCGGCGAGCGGGACATTCCGGAGGCCGGTCCCATGCGTGACGCCGTCGAGCGACTCTGGCCCGAGCTGGAGTGGATCAGGAACGAGGAGCTTCGGGAGGCGGTGACCCGGACCTGGGTCCGCGCCCTCGAGCTCAGCCCCCTGGCGCCGGAGGACCTCGAGACGATTCCGTTCACGCTCAAGGTCCCCGACTGTCCCGCCACGTTCATGCAGCACAAGCGCTGCGTGGTCCACATCGCTCGCGACGGGGCCCGGGCGATGGACTCTTTCCTCGGAGAGGCGCTCCCGATCGACCTCGACGTGGTGATCGCCGGTGCGATCCTCGCAGACGTCGGCAAGCTCCTGGAGTACGAGAAGGTCGACGGGAAGGTGCGCCAGAGCGCGCGGGGCCAGGCGCTCCGTCACCCGTTCACCGGGGTCGCCGTGGCGCTCGAGTGCGGGGTCCCCGACGAGGTCTGCCACATCATCGCGACCCACGCGGGCGAGGGCGACATGGTCCGCCGCAGCACGGAGGCGATCGTCGTCCACCACGCCGACTTCATGAGCTATCTCCCCTTCCACAACCTGGGCGCCTGAGTCCGCTCCCGGAGGATCCCGATCATGGCACAATCGGCCGCTCCCGCCCGCGACACGATCACGGCAGAAATGTCCCGCTGGGCGTCCGGACTCCGGTACGAGGACCTGGGCGACGCCGCGATCCGGGAGGCGAAGCGCTACCTGCTCGACTCCCTGGGCTGCGCGCTCGGGGGATACCGGCAGGAGGACGCGGAAATCGCGCTCGAGGTGCTGGACGAGGTCGCCGGCGACGGGCCCGGCACGGTGATCGGCTCCGGCCGCCGCGTCGACGTCGTCTCCGCGGCGCTGGCGAACGCGCTGATGGTCCGCGTGATGGACTACAACGACATCTACTGGCAGCAGGACCCGTCCCATCCGTCCGACATCATCCCCGCCGCGATCGCGTGCGCGGAGCGCGCCGGTAAAGGGGGACGCGAGCTGATCGTCGGGATCGTGCTCGGGCACGAGTTCGAGATGCGGCTGTGCGAGGCCGCGTTCCCCGGCATCCGGGAGCGTGGCTGGCACCACGCGACGCTCACCGCGTTCGCCTCCCCGATCGTCGCGGGCCGGATGCTGGACCTGTCCTGGAAGCAGATCCAGCACGCGATCGGGATCTCGGCCGCGCGGCACGCAACGTTCGGAGCCGTGACGGCCGGCAGGCTCACGATGATGAAGAACACCGTCGACCCGATGGCCACGCAGTCGGGGGTCCTCGCGGCGCTGCTCGCCGAGAAGGGATACACGGGCCCCGAGCACGTGATCGACGGCAAGGAGGGGATCGTCCACTGTCTCGGGCCCGAGTGGAAGCTCGAGATCCTGACGGAGGGGCTCGGCGAGTCGTGGCGGATCGAACGGTGCGGAATGAAGGCGTTCCCGACCGAGGCGCTGACTCACACGCCGATCTCCGCCGTGCTCGACCTCGTGATCGAGAACGACCTCTCGCCGGACGACGTCGCGAAGGTCAGGATCCGCTCGCTCGCTCGCGCCGCGGACATCCTCGCCGATCCTTCGAAGTACGACCCGCGGTCGAAGGAGACGGCGGACCACAGCCTGCCCTACGTGATCGCGGCGGCGATCGCCGAGCGGAAGGTGACGCCGGCCCAGTTCACGCCCGAGAAGATCATGGACCCGACGATCCGCGCCCAGCTCCGCAAGGTGGAAGTGATCGCGGATCCCGGAATCGAAAAGGTGTTTCCCGCGCTCCAGAGGGTGGACGTGGAGATCGAGACCGCCGACGGGAGGACCCTGAGCCGGCGCCTCGACTACCCCAAGGGCGACCCCCGGAATCCCCTCACCGATGCCGAGCTCGACGCGAAGTTCGAGGCGCTCGCCGCGCCGGTGCTCTCGGAGGGGGCGGCGGGGCGTCTGAAGGACGCGATCCGGCACCTGGAGGAACGGGACTCGGTGACGGAGCTGATGTCCCTCGCGCGCGCGGACCGCTGACGGAGGCGCGGCCCGACCGGGCCGCGGGAACGCCATGGGCCAGACGATCGTCGAGAAGATCTCGCAGCGGCACCTGATGGAGGGACCCGCGCGGCCCCTTCGGGCGGGCGACGTGGTGTCGCTCCGCCCCCGGCACGTCCTCACGCACGACAACACGTCGGCCGTGATGTCGAAGTTCCGGGCGATCGGCGCGCGGAGCGTGGCCGACGCGGACCAGCCCGTGTTCGTGCTCGACCACGACATCCAGAACGGGAGCCCCGAAAACCTCGCGAAGTACGCCGCGATCGAGGCGTTCGCGAAGGAGCAGGGCATCCGCTTCTACCCGGCCGGGACGGGGATCGGCCACCAGATCATGGTGTCCCACGGGTACGTCGTACCGGGCGCGCTCGTCGTGGCATCCGACTCGCACGCGAACATGTACGGGGCGCTCGGGGCGCTCGGCACGCCGGTCGTCCGGACGGACGCGGCGGCGATCTGGGCGACGGGGGAGTTCTGGTGGCAGATCCCGCGGACGGTCCGCGTCGCGCTCGGGGGCCGGCTGCGGGATGGCGTCGCCGGGAAGGACGTGATCGTCACCCTGTGCGGCCTCTACAACCAGGGCGAGGTCCTCAACGCGGTGGTCGAGTTCGCGGGCGATGGCATCGCGTCGCTCGGGATCTCGGACCGGATGGCGATCGCCAACATGACGACCGAATGGGGCGCCCTCGCGGGCTGGTTTCCGGTGGACGGCGTCACGCTCGCCTACCTGCGGGAGCGGAGGCGTTCGCTCGGATCGGACGGACGCTTCGACCGGTTCAGCGAGGCGGAGCTCGGCGAGTGGGAGGCGCATCCGCCCCGCCCCGACCCTGACGCCCGCTACGGCGCGTCGATCGAGCTCGAGCTCGGAGAGGTGACGCCGCACGTCTCCGGGCCGGACTCGGTCCAGGTCATGCGCTCCGTGTCCGACATCGAGCGCGACAGAGTCCGGATCCAGAAGGCATACCTCGTCTCGTGCGTGAACAGCCGGCTCGAGGACCTCGAGGCGGCGGCGCGGGTGCTCGAGGACCGGCGCGTCGCGGAGGGCGTCGAGCTCTTCGTGGCGGCGGCGAGCGCCGAAATCCAGGAGGCCGCGGAGCGCAGCGGCGCCTGGGGTACACTGATCGCGGCCGGCGCCCGTCCGCTGCCGCCGGGCTGCGGACCCTGCATCGGGCTGGGCGCCGGGCTGCTGGAGGCGGGCGAGGTCGGGATCTCGGCCACGAATCGAAACTTCAAGGGCCGGATGGGCTCGCGCGACGCGAAGACCTACCTCGCGAGCCCGGAGGTCGTCGCCGAGTCGGCGGCGACCGGCTGGATCCGGGGGCCGAAGCGCGTCCGTGGCCCCGGCGCCGGCTACCGGTTCACACGGCTGAACGACGGGCCGGACGAGGGAGAGACGGTGCAGATCGCCCCGGGTTTCCCGGAGCGGGTGCGCGGCCGGCTCGTGCTCGTGACGCAGGACAACCTCAACACCGACGGCATCTACGGGAAGGACTGGACCTACAGGGAGGACCTGACCCGCGAGGAGATGGCCGCCGTCGTGATGCGGAATTACGACCCGGAGTTCGCGGGACGGGTCCGCCCCGGGGACGTGCTCGTGGGAGGGTACAACTTCGGCACCGGATCGAGCCGCGAGCAGGCCGCGACGGCGCTCGCCGCCGCGGGGATTCCGCTCGTGATCGCCGGGAGCTACTCCCAGACGTATCTCCGGAACGCGTTCAACAACGGGATCCTCTGCATCGAGTGCCCGGCGCTCGTCGACCGACTGCGCGAGGCGCACGCCGGGGAGATGGGGTCGGGTGCGCGCACCCTGATCCCGGGCTCGGAGGTCGACGTGGACTTCGCCCGCGGCACCGTCGCCTGCGGTGGCGACGTCTTCCGCTTCCCGCCTCTGGGGTCCGTGCCGCAGGGACTGATCGTCGCGGGGGGTATCGAGAACCAGGTGCGCGCGAGGCTGGGCCTGGCGCGCTGAAAGGGATCGGAAGATGGCCCGACGGACGGTCGTGACGATGCCCGGCGACGGGATCGGAAAGGTCGTGCTTCCGGAGGCGCTGCGCGTGCTCGAGGCGGTGGGCTACGAAGCCGACTTCGTGAACGCCGACATCGGATGGGAGTGCTGGGTGAACGAGGGCAACGCCCTTCCGGACAGGACAGTCGACCTGCTGCGGGAACACGGGCTCGGCCTGTTCGGCGCGATCACCTCGAAGCCGAAGAAGGAGGCGGACGCGGAGCTGCGGCCCGAGCTGCAGGGGACGGGCCTCGTCTACTACAGCCCGATCGTGTCGCTCCGCCAGATCTTCGACCTCGACGTCTGCGTCCGGCCCTGTCGTTCCTTTCCGGGGAACCCGCTCAACTTCATCCGGCGATCGGCGGACGGGGGCTGGGAGGAGCCCGTGGTGGACGCCGTGATCTTCCGCCAGAACACGGAGGGGCTGTACGGTGGGGTCGAGTGGACGAATCCCCCGGAACCGGTGCGCGCCGCGCTCGCCACGCACCCGAAGTTCGCGCGCTTCGCCGGGACGCCCGGACCCGACCTCGCGATCTCGACCCGCATCTTCACCCGCCGGGCCTGCGCCCGGATCGCGGGGGCCGCGTTCGAGTACGCGACGAAGCACGGCTATCCCTCGGTGACCGTGTGCGAGAAGCCGAACGTGCTGCGCGAGACCTCCGGCATGATGGAGGAGGAGGCCCGGAAGGTGAAGCGGGAGTTCCCCGACATCCAGCTGTGGTCGACGAACATCGACGCGCAGATGATGTGGCTCACGAAGAACCCCGAGGATTACTCGGTCATCGTCGCCGGCAACATGTTCGGCGACATCGTCTCGGATGCCTTCGCGGGGCTCGTGGGAGGCCTCGGCTTCGCCTGCTCGGCCAACATCGGAGACGAGGTCGCGGTGTTCGAGCCCACTCACGGATCGGCGCCGAAGTACGAGAAGCTCGACCCGCCGATCGTGAATCCGATCGCGATGATCCTCTCCGCCGCGATGATGCTGGACCACGTGGGAGAGACCGCCCGGGCGGAACGGGTCCGCGTGGCGGTGGCGGCGATGGTCCGGGAGGGCGCGGTCCGCGCCTACGACATGATGAAGCTGCCCGGCGGCGACGACGTGATCGCGAAGGGCGCGGCGACGACCACGCAGGTTACCGACGCCGTCCTGGAACACCTCGGGTGAGGAGGGCGCGGTGAGCGAAGCGGCGACGGGCGCCGGGCGGGGCGTCGCGGGTCGGACGGGCGACGACGTGCGCTCCGACCTGCTGGCGGAGGTGGAGCTGACGGAGGGAGGCGGCCTCGTGGTCGAGGTCGCGTCGAAGGTGGGCGCGATGTACGGCGCCGCGATCGAGGCGGAGACGCGGAGGGTGTGCGCCGCGCTCGGCGTCGCGGACGCGCGGATCCGGCTCGACGACCGCGGCGCCCTCGACCCGGTGATCGGGGCGCGGGTCGAGGCGGCCCTCCGTCGCGCGGGCGTGAGTGGCGGCGACGGCCGCCCGCCGCGGAGCGTGACCCTGACGGAGCCGACGGCGCGCGACCGCCTGCGGCGCTCCCGCCTCTACCTTCCGGGTGACCAGCCGAAGCTCGCGATCAACGCGGGGCTGCACCGGCCCGAGGGCGTGATCGTCGACCTGGAGGACTCGGTCCACCCGGATCACAAGGACGCGGCGCGGCTCGTCGTCCGGAACCCGCTGCCCACCGTCGACTTCCTCGGCGCGGAGCGGATGGTCCGCATCAACCCCCTCCCGCTCGGGCTTGCGGACCTGGACGCCGTCGTGCCCGAGGCGCCCGACGTGATCCTCGTGCCCAAGGTCGAGGACTCGGAGACGGTGCGGAGAGTCGACGCGCGGATCCGCGAGCTCGGCGACCGCCCGACCTGGATCATGCCGATCCTCGAGACCGGGCTCGGCGTCGAGCGCGCCTTCGAGGTCGCCTCGGCGTCGGATTGCGTCGTCGCGCTCACGATCGGTCTGGAGGACTACACGGCGGACCTGGGCGTCGTGAAGACGGTCGAGGGCACGGAGTCGCTCTGGGCGCGGGCCCGCCTCGTCAACGCCGCCCGCGCCGCCGGCGTGCAGCCGATCGACTCCGTGTTCGGGGACGTGGGGGACGAGGCGGGCCTGCGCTCGTGGGCCTCGCGCTCCCGGGCGCTCGGCTTCGAGGGGATGGGCTGCGTCCACCCGCGGCAGATCGGGCCGATCCACGAGGCGTTCGCCCCCTCCGTCGCCGAGATCGAGAAGGCGCGGGCGATCGTCGCGGCCTACGAGGACGCGCAGTCCAGGGGACTCGGAGTCGTCAGCCTCGGGAGCAGGATGATCGATCCGCCCGTGGTGAAGCGGGCCCAGCGCACCGTCCGCATCGCCCGGGCCGCCGGGCTGCTCCGGGAGGATCCCGATGCCTGACCGCCCGCCGCGCCGCCCGCCCGCCGACCCCGCCGGGTTCCACGTGAACGCCGCCGGACGGCGCGTCCCGTTCGACGTGAACGGACGGGTCTCGACGCCGTACGAGGGGGTGGGCGTGCACCGGCCGGTGGGGCCGAAGCACGGCCCGCCGATCCGCTCCAGCGCCGATTACCCGGCGAGCGGCGACAAGCGCGTCCCGGACCTCAGGACCGCCCTCGAGCGATGCGGGCTCCGCGACGGGATGACGATCTCCACCCACCACCACCTGCGGAACGGAGACCTGATCGCCCTCGCCGCGCTCGACGCCGCGGCCGAGCTGGGCGCGAAGGACCTCACGTGGTTCCCGAGCGCCTCGTTTCCCTGCCACGAGCCGGTCATCGACCTCATGGACCGGGGGGTCGTCCACCACATCGAGGGCTCGATGAACGGGCCGCTCGGCGAGTACTGCTCGCGCGGCCGGATGCGGGGGCTCGGCGTCCTCCGCTCCCACGGCGGCAGGTGGCAGGCGATCCAGGACGGCGAAGTGCACGTCGACATCGCGGTGATCGCCGCGCCCACGGCCGACCCGTTCGGCAACGCCGACGGGTCGCACGGACCCTCCGCGTGCGGGTCGCTCGGGTTCGCGCTCGCCGACTCGATGTACGCGGACCGGGTGATCGTGGTCACGGACAACCTCGTCCCCTTCCCCTGCGTTCCCTGGCAGATCCAGGGCAACCACGTCGACCTCGTGGTCGAGGTGGACTCGATCGGGGACCCGACGAAGATCGTCTCCGGCACCACGCAGATCACGAAGAGCCCGGACCGCCTGCTGATCGCGGAGTATGTCGCCCGGTTCCTGCGGGACGCCGGGATCCTCCGCGACGGCTTCTCGTTCCAGGCCGGCGCCGGCGGAATCGCGCTGGCGTTCGTGCAGTTCGTGAAGGAGATGATGAAGGAGCGGGGCGTGAAGGCCCGCTTCGTCCGCGGCGGCTCTACGAGCTATCTGGTGGAGCTCCTGAACGAAGGGCTCACGGACTACATCCTCGACGGGCAGACCTTCGACCTCGCGGGAGTGGCCTCCATCGGCTCGAACCCGCGGCACGTCGCGACCTCCCCGTTTACCTCCTACAACTGGCACGGGAAGGGGAGCTTCGCGTCGATGGTGGACGCGGTGGTGCTGGGCGCCACCGAGGTCGACGTGGGGTTCGATGCCAACGTCGTCACGCACTCCGACGGCCTGCTCCTTCACGGGATCGGGGGGTGGCAGAACTGCCTCGCCTCCGGCTGCACGATCCTCGCGCTCCCCTCCTTCCGGGACCGGATCCCCGTGATCGTCGACGAGGTCACGACGCTGTGCGGTCCCGGCGAGCTGATCGACGTCGTCGTGACGGAGCGGGGGATCGCGGTGAATCCCCGCCGCGCGGACCTGCGGGAGGCGCTCGACCGGAGCGGGTCCACGCTGCCCATCCGCCCGATCGAGGAGATCAAGGCGGAGGTGGAGGCGATCGTCGGCGGCCCGCCGGCGGAGCCGGGGCTCCTGGACGAGCCCGTGGCCGTCGTGAAGTGGGTGGACGGAACCGTGCTCGACACGGTCTGGCGCGTCGCAGGCTGACCGGAGAGCGCTTCCGCCGGCCGCCCTCCCGCCGGTTCGTCTCCGGACCCTGACGGAGTCCGCGGGGTCGCACACGCACCGGCCGCGTGCGGCGCGCCCCGCACGGGACCCGGCACGGGGATTGCTCCTTCCAGGTGGCGCCAGGTGCCACCTGGACGAGGCGAGGAAGGGATGATCCCGAGGCCCAACTCCAAGGCTGTCCGGCGCCGGGAGCGCCTGAACCTCCCGGCCGTCGAGCCCCCGAGGCGGCCCGCCCGCGAGCGGGTGGCCGACTTCGCGGAGACGTACGTCCCGGTCACGCCCGAGTGGGCCCGGGCTGCCGCCCGGCGCTGCATCCAGTGCCCTTCGGCGCCCTGCGTGCGGGCCTGCCCGCTCGGCAACGACATCCCCTACGCTCTGTGGCACCTCGAGCACGGCCTCGTCGACGACGCCGCCCGGATCTTCCGCCGCACGAGCGCGATGCCGGCGATCTGCGGCCGCGTCTGTCCCCAGACGGAGCTGTGCGAGGGCGCCTGTCCGTACATGAAGCAGGGCCGCCCGCCGGTCCCGATCGGACGGCTCGAGGCGTTCGCGGCCGACTGGGCGGAGAGGCAGTCGCTGGCCGACGACGTTCCGGCGCCGCGGGCCACGGGCAAGGCCGTGGCGATCGTCGGGGCGGGTCCGGCCGGGCTCGCGGCCGCCGAGGCGCTGGCCCGTCGGGGGCACGAGGTGACGGTGCTCGACGCGTGGCCCGCCGGCGGCGGTCTCCTGCGGTACGGGATCCCGCGCTTCAAGCTGGACCCCGGACACGCCCGCAAGCGGACAGATTGGCTCACCCGGCTCGGCGTCCGGTTCGAGACCGGCGTCCGGGTCGGGCGCGACGCTTCGCTGCACGGCCTGCTGGACAGGGGCTTCCAGGCGATCTTCCTCGCGATCGGGGCCGGAGTCCCCCGCCCGTTCGAGGTCGAGGGCGCGGACCTGGGCGGGGTGCTCGGAGCGACGCCGTTCCTGGTTGGCGCCAACTCCGACCCGGAGGTCCTCCCGGCGGGGATGCGCGACCGGCCCGAGGTCGGACGCCGGGTCGCCGTGGTCGGGGGCGGTGACACGGCGATGGACTGCGTCCGGACCGCCCTGCGGCTCGGCGCCGACGAGGCCGTCTGCTGGTACCGTCGGAGCGAGGCGGAGATGCCCGGGAACGCGAGGGACCGCGCGCTGGCGCGGGAGGAGGGAGCCCGCTTCGAGTGGCTGTCGCTTCCCCTCCGGCTGCACGGAGACTCCGCGGGGCGGGTCCGGGCGATGACCGTCGCCTCCACGACGCTCGGCGAGCCCGACGCCTCGGGCCGGAGACGGCCCGCCGTCGTCCCCGGATCGGAGCGAATGGTGGATGTCGACACGGTCATCCACGCCCTCGGTTACCTGCCCGACCGGTCCTTCGTGGCCCGGATCGCGGGTCTCGAGGCGGAGCCCGACGGGAGGATCCGGGTCGACCCGGCGACCGGCGCGACGAGCCGGCCGGGGATCTACGCCGGCGGCGACGCCGTGCTCGGGCCCGCCCTGGTGGTGGACGCCGTGGCGCACGGTCGGAGGGCGGCGGAAGCGATCCACGACTTCCTCGCCGCCGGCCGGTCGGTGGCGGCGTGAGCGACGGTCCGGCCGGCGCGCGGGGCCCCGACGGGAGGCCGCCGTTCCGGATCCTCGTGTTGAACCCGGGCTCGATGGGCACGCGGATCGCCCTGTTCCGCGACGACGAGCCGGAGGCGGAGGAGGAGCTCCGACACGCGCCGCCTCCCCCGGGTTCGTCGCTCTGGGAGCAGATCCCGGTCCGACGCGCGGCCATTCTCGAGTTTCTCGAGCGGCGGGGCGTCGCCGCCGTCGAGCTCGACGCCGTGGTGGGCCGTGGGGGACTGCTCCGTCCGGTGGAGGGCGGCGTGTACGAGGTGAGCGACGAGATGCTCCGCGATGCCCGGTCGGGCGTCCAGGGCCAGCACCCGGCCAACCTCGGGGCGCCGCTCGCGCGGCAGATCGCGGACGTGGCCGGCGTGCAGGCCTTCGTGGTCGATCCGGTGAGCGTCGACGAGTTCGACCCGGTCGCCCGGCTGTCGGGCCTGGCCGGGATCCGCCGCCGGAGCCTGGCGCACGCGCTGAGCGTCCACGCCTCGGTCCGGGCGCTGGCGGAGGAGACGGGACGGCCGTGGAGGGAGATGCGGGCCGTGGTGGCGCACCTCGGGGGCGGCGTCTCCGTCTGCCCGGTGCGCGAGGGCCGCATCGTGGACGCGAACAACGCGGTGAGCGAGGGCCCCTTCTCCCCGCAGCGCTCGGGCGGCCTGCCCGTCCAGGAGCTGCTCGACCTCGTCTACTCGGGAAACCACACGGAGGCGGAGGTCCGGCGGATGACGGTCGGACAGGGCGGCTTCGTCAGCTACCTCGGAACCGACGACCTCGTGCAGGTGGAGCGCAGGATCGAGACGGGCGACGACCGGGCCGAGCTCGTGTTCCGCGCCTTCGTCTACCAGGTCGCGAAGGAGATCGGGGCGATGGCGACCGTGCTCGAGGGGCGGGTCGACGCGATCGTGCTCACGGGCGGCATGGCCCGCTCGCGGAGGCTGACCGAGGCGGTCGCCGAGCGCACCCGATTCCTGGCGCCGGTCCGGGTCATCCCGATCCAGGAGTTGCGGGCGCTCGCCCGCGGGGCGCTGCTCGTGCTGCGCGGCGAGGAATCCGCGCAGACCTACTGAGGCCGAAGGACGGGGATGACGAACCGGATCCTGCTGTCGGGTAACGAGGCGATCGCGGAGGGAGCCCTCGAGGCGGGCGCCCGCTTCGCCGCCGCCTACCCCGGCACCCCGAGCACCGAGATCCTGGAGACCCTCGCGCGCCGCGGGGGGATCCGCGCGGAGTGGGCGCCGAACGAGAAGGTGGCCTTCGAGGTCGCGTACGGGGCGTCGCTCGGCGGCGCCCGCGTCCTCGTGGCGATGAAGCACGTCGGCGTGAACGTGGCCGCCGATCCGCTGTTCAGCGCCGCGTACGCGGCGCTGAACAGCGGATCGGCGGCCACGTTCACGCCGACGTGCTTCATCGCCACGAGGAC
>JAWOIN010000185.1:0-6555 GCA_046484665.1 Gemmatimonadota bacterium | reverse complement strand
CTTCTATTATCCCTTACAGCTCGATTAACCGGTGTTCGATGGCATAGGCCGTTATTTTTGAGGCGCTGTGCAGGCCCAGTTTTTTCATCAGATTGCCGCGATGCTTCTCCACGGTTTTCACGCTGATGGAAAGCAGGCGGGCAATCACTTTGTTCGTATTGCCTTCCGCGATGAGTTTGATGACCTCGCGTTCCCGCAGGGTAAGCGCATCCCACGAGGTAGGGTGGCTGTTGGGGCTATGTGGCTCCAGGTAGCCATTGACCAGCTGGGCGCAAATGGACGGGCTAAGATAGGTCTTGCCCTGCATGACGGCAGCGATCGACGAGATCAGCTCGTTACGGGTGTCGTCCTTGAGCACATAGCCGTTCGCTCCGGCATCGAGAGTGGCGCGGACGTATTCCTCGGTACGGTGAACGGTGAGGGCGATGATCCTGATGTTGGGGTTGCGCTTGCGTATGAGCTCAATAGCTTCCGTGCCGTTCATTCTTGGCATGGACAGATCGATGAGGACGACGTCCGGTGAAAGCTGATTGGTCATGTGCACTGCTTCATGACCATCGGCCGCTTCGCCGATAACCATAATCTCAGGTGCGGCATCCAGCAGCGCACGCAGGCCTTCGCGCAGGATGGTGTGATCATCTGCCAGAAGGACACGGTAGGCCTGTTTTGCCATGCGAATTTTCCTCTTTATGCTGTCATTGGCATGGGGGAATGTCTGCCTGTTAGCCGTTGATGGCAGGGTGCCCATGCATGAATATTTCTGCTATGAACCGTTTGGCGCAGGCAATACCTGCGTATCTATTTGTTTCAGCAGTATAGATGAACTTTTTTGGAATGTTGTAAAGGGGAAATAACCCGTAAGGATCTCGACTACCAGACCGCCAAGGAGTTTAACGCCTTCTCCAAGGGGTGTGTGGACAGCACCGACTACACCAAGCTGCTGGTGGACCAACTGACCGACCGCGATCACGTCGCGGATCGACGGCGCACCGACCATCATCGCGACGAGGCGGTCGAGGCCCATCGCGAACCCGCCGTGGGGCGGGACGCCGTACCGGAACGCGTCGAGCAGGAAGCCGAAGCGGGCCTCGATCTCCTCCGAAGCCAACCCGAGGACGCGCAGGATCGCGCGCTGCAGCTCGGGCACGTGGCACCGGATGCTGCCGCTCACCAGCTCCGTGCCGTTGAGCACGAGATCGTACGCGCGCGAGCCGACGGCGAACGGGTCCGCGAGGATCCGCTCCGGGTCCGACTCGGTCGGCATCGTGAACGGGTGGTGGCTCGCCACGGGTCGACCGGTCACCGGGTCGCGCTCGAACATCGGGAAGTCCGTGACCCAGGTGAAGTGCCACCCCCCGACGGCGGCGCCGAGCTCGCGCCCGACCGCGCGGCGCAGCGCGTCCAGGGCCGGCGAGGTCACGCGGTCCGGGCCGGCGACGAGGAGCACGAGGTCGCCCGACTCGACGCCGTGGCGAACGGCGAGCGCGTCTCCCGCGTCCCCCGTCAGGAACCGCGCCGGAGGCCCGGACCAGCCTTCCCCGCTCCGCTTGAGCCACAGCGCGCCCTTCGCGCCGCTCTGCCGCGCGAGCTCGTCCGCCGCGTCGAGGCGCGCTCGGGAGAGCCCCCCTCCACCCCGGACCACGAAGCCCCGGACCCGCCCGCCCGCCTCGACGACTCCGTCCACGATCCCGAAGCCGAGTCCCGTGAGTCCTGGCGTGAAGTCCTCGAGGCGCCAGCGGATCCGCAGGTCCGGCTTGTCCGTGCCATAGCTCTCGAGCGACTCCGCCCAGGTCATCCGGGGAAACGGCGGCGCGACGGCCTCGTCGATCGCCTCGTCGAACATCCGCTCGAGCATCCGCTCGCAGGCTCCGAATACGTCGTTCTCGTCGACGAAGGCCATCTCGACGTCCACCTGGGTGAACTCCGGCTGCCGGTCCGCGCGCAGGTCCTCGTCCCGCAGGCAGCGGGCGACCTGGAAGTAGCGGTCGAAGCCCGCCACCATCAGGAGCTGCTTGTAGAGCTGCGGCGACTGCGGAAGGGCGTAGAACTCGCCCTTGTGGACGCGGCTCGGCACCAGGAAGTCCCGTGCCCCCTCCGGCGTCTTCCGTGTGAGGAACGGGGTCTCGATCTCGAGGAACCCCTCCGCGGAGAGGGCGCGCCGCGCCGCGGCGGTGGCGCGGTGGCGGACCTCGAAGTGGCGGCGCATCTCGGGCCGCCGGAGGTCGAGCACGCGATGCCGGAGCCGGAGCTCCTCCGACGGAAGCGCCTCCTCCGGCGGGACCGCGACGAGGATCGGCAGCGGCTCGGACTCGGAGAGGCGTCGAAGGCGGCTGACCCGCACCTCGACCGCGCCGGTCTCCATCTCGGCGTTCACGGCGTCCGGCGGACGGACCTCCACGCGCCCCTCCACCGACAGCACGTCCTCCGGATTCAGATCGGCGAGCAGCTCGAGCGACTCCGTTGCGGTCCAGTCGGGCCCGAACGAGAGCTGCACGAGCCCCGTCCGGTCGCGGAGGTGCACGAAGACGAGGCCTCCGAGGTCTCTCCGCCGGTGGACCCAGCCGGCGAGCCGCACCGACCGGCCCGCGTGGTCCGGCCGCAGCAGTCCGCACGGGACGTCCCGCCACGCCGTGGCGCCGGGCGCCCCCCGCTCCGTTTCAGGCACCGTCCCGCGACCTCCTGTCAGGGGTTCCCCGCTCGGGCCTCCCGCGCTTCGCGGTCCGCCTGGACCCGACCCCGATGCCGACGGCGATCCCCGCCACGTCGGCGGCCCAGTCCGAGAGCGATGGATCGCGACCAGGGATCCAGGCCTGGTGAAGCTCGTCCAGCCCGGCAAAGATGGCGAGCGCCGGAACGAGCAGCCAGCCGGCACCCGCCTTCAGGCTCCGTCCCTCCGCCGCTCCCGCGGCGTCCGGCCTCCGCGCCACCACGCGCCGCGCCAGCACGCCGAGCACCGCGTAGAACCCGAAGTGGACGGCCTTGTCGAGCAGCGGCGGGCCCGACGGGGGGAGCGCAGTCCCCGGCAGGCTGGTCAGCGCCAGGATGAGAGCGGCCCACAGCCCGGCCGGGATGAACGATCGGAGGGAGGACTCCGAGCGGGCGGGCGGTGTAATGGCGACCGACCTCCGAGGGGAACGGAACGGGCGTTATGTTCGTATTCTGGACGGTCCGGCCCGGGGACGCGGGAACATACCCGCGGCCCGCGGACGCAGCAAGAAAACCGGAGGAGCGGAACACGTGGGCGACGCGCGCGAGGCGGTTGGGGGGAGCCCGGTGCAGCTGCTCGGACTCGAGCCCGCGGAGTCCCGCGAGGAGCTGCGCCGGGCACTCGCGGACCTGGGTCAGCCGGCGTACCGGCTCGGGCAGGTGGCGTCCTGGATCTACGAGCGCCGCGCCACGACGTTCGCGGCGATGACGGACCTCCCCGCGGCGCTCCGTCCGGCCCTCGCGGAGCGCTTCTCCCTGCGCCCGGCCGAGCCCTCGTTCGAGGCCCGATCCGCGGACGGCACGATCAAGCACCTGTGGCGGCTCGCGGACGGGGAGGAGGTCGAATCGGTCCTGATCCCGGCGGAGGGGAGGGTGACGCTCTGCCTCTCCTCGCAGGTCGGCTGCGCGCTCGGCTGCCGCTTCTGCGCGACGGGCGACTTCGGATTCCGGCGTCAGCTCGACGCGGCGGAGATCGCCGCCCAGTTCCGGGACGCGGACCTCGTCGCGGAGGCCGCGTACGGGCTGCGGATCGGCAACGTCGTCTACATGGGGATGGGCGAGCCGTTCGCGAACCTCGCGGCGGTGATGGACTCCCTCACGGTGCTCCACGCCGGGTTCGGGCTGGGAGCCCGCCGGATCATCGTCTCGACCGTCGGTCTGATTCCCGGGATCGAGGCGCTCGCCCGCCGCCCCGAGCCGTTCCGGCTGGCCGTCTCGCTGCACGCGCCCGATCCGGAGCTGCGCCTCGCCCTGATGCCCGTCGAGAGACGGTATCCCCTCCCCGACCTGCTGGATGCGATGCGCGCCTACCAGGCCGCGAAGGGTCGGAGGATCTCGATCGAGTACGCGATGATCGACGGCGTGAACGACGCGCCGGCGCTGGCCGCGCAGCTCGTCAGGGTCCTCGAAGGCCTGCGCGTGTTCGTGAACCTGATCCCCTGGAACCCGATCCCCGGCCGCGACTGGCGCACGAGCGCCCCGCAGCGGACCCGGGCCTTCCTCGCCGTGCTCGAGTCCGCCGGGGTCCGCGCCGCCGTCCGGGCCCCGAGGGGGCGGGACATCGCCGCCGCCTGCGGTCAGCTCCGGCTGGAGCGCTCGCTCACGGCGCCTGCGTCCGGCTGATGCGGCTCCGCCAGTCCGCCCCGAGCACCACGGTCGCGTCGAGGTAGAGGTCCGGGTCGAGGCCCACGCGCAGCTCGGCGTCGCCCAGCCGTTCCGCGACGCGCTCCGCCGCTCCCTCTCTCCCGGACCGGTCGAGCACGTAGGTGGCCTCGACGTCGAATCGCGGCGCGTTGCCGTACGTCTTCACGTCGAAGCCGGCCGCGCGGAGGCTGTCGGTGGCCGCCGCGGCAGCTCCCGCCTCGCCGGCCCCGTTCAGCACCTCGACCCGGATCCTGCGCTGCTGCTCGGAGAAGGGGATGTCGACGGTCCCCGCGCGCCCGGGTCCGTCCGTCGGGAAGACCGGGCGCTCCGAGCGGCGCTCGAGCAGGAACGAGCCGAGCAGCGCGCCGCCCAGGAGGAGGGCGCCGACCACGAGGCGGCCGCGGGCGCTTCCCGTCATCGGCCGACGGCCCGGTTCCACAGCTCCACGGACGGCACGAGGACGGGGGATCCCCGCTCCAGGAGCTGATTGATCCGCCACCGGAGGACCTCCACCAGCACCTCCGCGCGCTCCTCGGGCATCCGGTCCCGGAGCCCGGTGCGCCAGTCTTCGTGCGACGCCCGCCCCGGCTCGAGGAAGTCGGCCAGGAACAGCAGCTCGCCGAGCTCCGCGAATTCCGGGTGCCCCGTCGAATGCCAGGCGACGGCGTCCAGCAGCTCGCGGTCGCCGACGCCCTCCGCCGCCAGCCGGGCCGCGCAGGCCGGGCCGTGCAGGACCGGCTCCGGAAGGTCGCTCCCCGCGAGCGCGCGCAGCTCGTCCGCCGGGGCGTCCTTGAGGGCGTCGTGGAGGTGACCCGCGGCCCGCCAGCGAACCCGCTCCGCCTCGGGGCGCCCCAGCCGCGCGCCCCAGTCGTCGAGGAGCGCCGCGACCCGGGCCGCGTGGGCGCGGCGCCACGGCCGGCAGGCGGCCCAGGCCGGCAGCTCACCGGCGCCGGCGGCGGCCGCCACGAGCGGGTGGATCTCGTCGGTCACGCGTCTCCCTCGCCGTACGGACGGGTGGCGGGCGCCGCGGAGCGGCCGCGCCGCCGGGATCCGGCCGGCGTTGTAGACGGCCGGCCGAGGGCAGAATATGGAACGCGGAGGCGCACGCAACTCGTCTCCTCGACCGGGGCGCGTTCCCCGGCCCGCACCCGGACCGCGCCGCCGATGCCGATCCGCTACGACTCCGTCCTCGTCGCCGCGCTCGCCGCGGAGCTGCGCCGGTGCCTCGCCGGGCGCCGGCTCGAGGAGCTGCACCTCGACCCATCGACGAGGACCGTCCGGCTCTGCCTGGACGACGGCTCCGAGCTCGCCTGGCTCCTGCACCCGGCGGCTGGCCACCTGCTCGTGCGGGAGGGGGCGGCGGACCCGCTGCGCTCGCGGCGCGGGCGCGCGCGGGGGATCCTCGACGGCCCGCGACGCGTGACCGGGATCGAGGCGCCGCCGGACGAGCGCCGCCTGCGGATCCGGCTGGGGTCGCCGTCCGGGGCCCGATCGTCCGGCGAAGCCGACGGGCCCGGGTCTCTCGTCCTCGAGCTCCACACGAACCAGTGGAACGCCGCCCTGCTGACGGGCGAGCGGATCCGGGCGGTGCTGTGGAGACGCAGCGCGGGGACCCGCTCGCTGCGCGAGGGGGCCACGTACGGTCCCCCCGGCGGCGAGCGTCTCGGCGCCGAAGCCCTCCCCGACCCGGAGACGTGGCGGCGGTGGTGGCACGGCGTCGAGCCGGCCCGGCGTCGCGAGGCGGCGCTGCGCGGGGTCGCCTGGACGAGCGCGACGAACGCGGACTGGCTGTTCGGGGACGCGGAGGGCGCGGACCCCGTGGCCGCGCTCGGGCGCCTGGCCCGGCTCCGCGGCTCCGGCTCGCGGCCGGACGAGCCGGGGCGGCCCGCGGCAGGCGCGCCGGCGTGGCTCCTCGCGCGCAGGTGGGGCCCGCAGCCCTACCCGCTCGACCTCGGCGAGACGGGCGCGGAGCCGTTTCCCTCCCTGCTCGCGGCGATGTCGGAGGCGGCCTCGCGCGAGGGGCTCGCCGTCCCCGCGCGCTCCGACTCCGCCGCGGGCGGCGGGCGGGCGGTCCTCCCGCCGGGCGCCTCCGCCGAGGCGGAGCGGCTGGAGGCGGCACTCCGGGCCGTGCTCGACCGGACGCGACCGGGAGGTTCTAGAACCGGCTTTATTGGAATCGTTGCGAAGAACGTTTGGATACTCGGG
>JAWOIN010000152.1:0-2973 GCA_046484665.1 Gemmatimonadota bacterium | reverse complement strand
TCTCGTTTCCGCTGGCGTCGTCCATCTGCCGAAGATGGGCGGCCTCCCCGAACAGGTCCAGCCCGAAGGCGTTCCCGGCTCGCCGGGGAGGACGGACCGGTGCCGGCCGGACGAGGACCGGCGGGCGGCGGCCCGGGGGAACCGCGGGCTACTGCTCGGGGAACCGCGGGCGGCGGCCCGGTTTACCTGACCGTCATGCGGAACCTCACTCCACCGGGGCCGGTCCGAGCCTTCCTGATCGTCGCGCTGCTGGCCGCGGGCGAGCCGGCCGCCGCTCCGGGCCAGGAGGCCGTGGTTCCCGGCCAGCCGGCCGACGCGGAGCTCGTCGGCCCGCCGCGCCCGCCCCTGTACGACGCGGACCTCCTCGCGCGCATGCTCGCCGAGGCGGACAGTCTGCCGGCGCTCACCAGCCTGCTGATCGCCCGCGGAGACTCGCTGATCGTCGAGCGATACTGGCGAGGCATGCGGCCCGACCGGACGGTCAACGTGAAGTCGGTCTCGAAGACGCTCCTCTCCCCGATGGTCGGGATCGCGATCCGCGACGGACTGCTGGACGGGGTCGAACAGCCTCTGTCCGAGCTTCTCCCGGACTACTACGAGACGCTCCGGAAACGCGGCGACTGGGATTCCCGGAAGGGCGACATCCGGCTGCGGCATCTGCTCAGCATGCAGACCGGGCTCGAGACCACGTCGTTCGGGAACTACGGCGCCTGGGCCTCCTCCCGCGACTGGGCGTACGACCAGCTGCGGCGTCCCATGGTCTGCGACCCGGGCGAGTGCCACACCTACTCGACCGGGAGCACGCACCTCCTGTCCGTCATCCTGGCGCGCCGCTCGGGGCGGAGCCTGCGGCGCTACATGATCGACGAGCTGTTCGGGCCGATGGACATCCCGCTCGGCGAGTGGGACCGGGACCCGCAGGGCCGCTACCTCGGGGGAAACAACATGCCGCTGCGGCCCCGCGACATGCTCAAGCTCGGGCGGCTGTTCGCGGACGGGGGCCGGTGGGAGGGCCGCCAGCTCGTTCCCGAGGCCTGGATCGAGGAGTCGTGGACGCGGCGCGGCACGTCTCCGTGGAACGGGCAGGGCTTCGGCTACCTGTGGTGGACGGACGAGTGGGGCGGCGAGACGGCGCACTTCGCGTGGGGCTACGGCGGGCAGTACCTGGTCGTGGTACCGGCGCTCGAGCTCGTGTTCGTCGCGACGTCGTCGCTCGCGGAGCGGGAGCGACGTCACTCCCGCCGGATGCGGCGGTTCTTCGACGCGTTCCTGGTGCCGGCGTTCGGGAGCTGAGCCTCGGCCGGCGCCCCCCCTGCGCGGCGCCGCGGAGCGCCCCCCCCCGCGGTCCGGCCCCGGCCGCGAATCCCGCGGCGCGGAGCGTTCGTAAGCCGATGCATGGAGACGCCGTGTCCCTCGCGACCCGGACGCCGGTGAGGGCCGTTCCAACGAATCGCCCGCCCGCACCGTCCAACCGGGCATCCGGAGCGCCGCGCTGACCGATCGACCCCAGGAGGAAAGCATGCTCGACCGACCGAACGTCCGCGCACGGGGGGCCGCGCTCGCCGCCCTCGCGTGCCTCGTCGCCGTCCCCGCGACCGCGTCCGCCCAGCAGACGGAGGCCTTCCGCCTGCCCGGCGAGTCCGTCGCGATCTACAACCTCGCCGGCAAGGTCCAGGTCCGCGGCGGGGCGGGGTCCGAGGTCGCCGTGACCGTGCGCCGCGGGGGACCGGACGCTGCCCGCCTCGAGGTGCAGACTGGCCGGGTCGACACCCACCAGGAGGGCTTCGGCTCCGTGACGGCGCTCCGCGTCGTCTACCCGGCCGAGACGATCGTGTACGGCGAAGGCCGCGGCAGCTCCGAGATCCGCGTCCGTGACGACGGCACCTTCTTCGGCCGCTCGGACGACGGGAAGCGGATCCGGATCCGCGACTCCGGCTCGGGCGTGAAGGCGCACGCCGACCTCGAGATCTCGGTCCCGGCCGGGCGCGCCGTGCTCGTGGCGCTCGCGGTGGGCGAGGTCCGCGCCGAGAACGTGAACGGGCGCCTGTACGTCGACGTCGCTTCGGCCGACGTGTTCTCGAAGGCCGGCAAGGGCGACTTCACGCTCGACACCGGGTCGGGCGACGTCGAGGTGGAAGCGCACGACGGGAGCCTGGTCTGCGACACCGGGTCGGGGGACGTCCTGCTCAGCGACGTGCGCGGCGGCGAGCTCACGTTCGACACCGGAAGCGGCGACGTGACCGGCCGGGGGGTGAGCGGGACCCGCGTGCTCGCAGACACCGGCTCGGGCGACGTGGAGCTGACGGAGCTGCGCGCGGACGGCATCACCGCCGACACCGGCTCCGGGAACGTGACCCTGGCCTTCGCGGCCGCGCCGGGCGACGTGAACGTCGACGTCGGAAGCGGCGACGTGCGGCTGAGCTTCCCGTCGGGTTACGGGGCCGAGGTCGAGGTCGACACGGGCTCGGGCGACATCTCGACCGACCTCCCGATCCAGGTGACCACCGTCTCGGACGACGAGCTCGTCGGGACGATCGGGGACGGCTCGGGGCGGCTGCGGATCGACACCGGCTCGGGAGACGTGCGGCTCGAGATGCGCTGACCGACGGGCGGGCACCGACCGGCCCGGAACGGAGCGCGGGGCGTCTCGCGGACGGGAATCCGCGGGGCGCCCTGCGCGCTGCTACTCATCTCCCCGTCCGACCAGCGCGGGTCCAGCCGAAGCCCCGCCGGTTCCCCTCTCGGCCTGCGTGAGGTCCGGGTGGAGTGAGTTCAGCAGGTAGTCCGGCTCCGCGGGGACGATCACGCTCGGCACCCGGAGCGCCGCGGAGCGGGCCTCCGCGAGCTTTCTCTCCATCGCCTCAAGTTTTGCCCAGAAATATTTTTTTCTAGACAAGAATTCAATCGCCCTCCAAAGTCGGCGACTGAACAGCAGAAAATAAGCGGTCTTCTAAATAAATCCTTCCTGGACAG
>JAWOIN010000011.1:0-16355 GCA_046484665.1 Gemmatimonadota bacterium | reverse complement strand
GTCGATCTGATCGAACGGCACAAAGTCCGCCAACCCCTTCGCCGCCTGCACCTCCGTGATCGCCGCCGTCAGCGTCGTCTTCCCGTGGTCCACGTGCCCGATCGTCCCCACGTTCACGTGCGGCTTCGTCCGCTCGAACTTCTTCTTCGCCATCTCGACTGAACTCCTGTCTCAGCGCGGCGCGCGGCGCCGGTCGCGCGGGGGGTCGCCCCGCCGGGCGACCGTCAGCCGCGACCCTCGATGATCTCGTCCGCCTTGCTCCTGGGAACTTCGGCGTAATGGGAGAACTGCATCGTGTACACGGCACGCCCCTGACTCAGAGAGCGGAGCGTCGTGGAATACCCGAACATCTCGGCCAGGGGCACCGAGGCGCCGACCACCTGGGCGGCGGCCCGCTGCATCATGCCGCCGATCTTGCCGCGCCGGCTGCTGAGGTCCCCCATCACGTCTCCGAGATATTCGTCGGGCGTGACCACTTCCACGTCCATGATCGGCTCGAGCAGGGCGGGGTCCGCCCGCCGGACGGCTTCCTTGACGGCCATCGAGCCGGCGATCTTGAACGCCATCTCGCTGGAGTCGACGTCGTGATAGGATCCGTCGATCAGCGTGGCCTTTATGTCGATCAGCGGGTAGCCGGCCAGCACGCCGGTTTCCATCGCCTCCCGCATCCCCTGCTGGGCCGGGTTGATGAACTCGCGCGGGATCACCCCGCCGACGATGTCGTTCTCGAACACGAAGCCGGCTCCCGGCTCGGTGGGCTCGAGATTGATCACGACGTGGCCGAACTGCCCGCGGCCGCCGGTCTGGCGCACGAACTTCCCTTCCACCCCCTCCACCTTCCGGCGGATCGTCTCCCGGTAGGCGACCTGGGGGCGGCCGACGTTCGCGTTGACCTTGAACTCCCGCTGCAGCCGGTCGACGATGATCTCCAGGTGCAGCTCGCCCATCCCGCTGATCAGCGTCTGCCCCGTCTCATCGTCCGTGTAGACGCGGAACGTCGGGTCCTCTTCGGCCAGCTTCGCCAGCGCCTCGGAGAGTCTGTCCTGGTCGGCCTTGGTCTTCGGCTCGATCGCCACCCGGATCACCGGCTCCGGGAAGCTCATCGCCTCGAGGATGATCGGGTTGTCCCCATCGCTCAGGGTGTCGCCCGTCTTCGCGAACTTCAATCCGATCACGGCCCCGATGTCGCCGGCGCGGAGCTCCTCGATCTCCTGCCGCTTGTTGGCGTGCATCTGCAGGAGGCGCGAGACCCGCTCCTTGCGGTTCTGGGTGGAGTTCACCACGTGCGAGCCGGCGGGAAGGCGCCCCGAGTAGACGCGGACGTACGTGAGGCGCCCCACGTACGGGTCCGTCATGATCTTGAACGCGAGCGCGGCGAACGGCTCCTCGTCCGACGGTGCCCGCTGCTCGAAGTGTTCGTCCTGGTTCGGCAGGTGCCCGCGCACCGGCGGAACATCGAGCGGCGACGGAAGGAAGTCCACGACCGCGTCGAGCAGGCGCTGGACGCCCTTGTTCTTGAACGACGCGCCGCACAGCACCGGCGTGATCGCGCTGGCCAGCGTCGCCTTACGGACCGCGCGCCGCACCTCGTCCTCCTCGAGCTCCCTGCCCTCGAGGTAGCGCTCGAGGATCTCCTCGTCGTGCTCGACCGAAGCCTCGATGAGCTCGTGTCGCAGCTGCTTCGCCTTCGGCTGGAGGGACACCGGGATCTCGCCCACCGTCCACTTGACCCCGAGCGAGTCTTCGTCGTAGACGATCTCCTTCATCCGGATCAGGTCGATGAGGCCGGTGAACAGCTCGCCCTCCCCGAGAGGATACTGAACGGGAAAGGCCCTGGCCCCGAGCCGGTCCTTCATCATCCGGACCACGTGCTCGAAGTCGGCTCCGACCCGGTCCATCTTGTTCACGAAGGCGATTCGCGGGACGCGGTACTTGTCCGCCTGCCGCCAGACCGTTTCCGACTGCGGCTCCACCCCGCCCACCGCGCAGAACAGCGCGACTGCTCCGTCGAGCACCCGCAGGCTCCGCTCCACTTCCACGGTGAAGTCGACGTGTCCGGGCGTGTCGATGATGTTGATCTGGTAGGTCTCATCGAACCGTTTCCAGAAGGCGGTCGTCGCGGCGGAGGTGATCGTGATGCCCCGCTCCTGCTCCTGCTCCATCCAGTCCATCGTGGCGTCTCCGTGATGGACCTCGCCCATCCGGTGCGTCCGCCCCGTGTAGTACAGGATTCGCTCCGTCGTCGTCGTCTTGCCGGCATCGATGTGCGCCATGATGCCGATGTTCCGGAGCTTCTCGAGCTGCGTCGTGCGTGCCATCTATTTCGAACCCGTCGTCCCTTCGTCCGTTCGAATGGGGGCGCCGCGCCGGCCCGTGGCCCGCGCCCCGCCCTCTCCTACCACCGGTAGTGGGCGAACGCCTTGTTCGCCTCCGCCATCCGGTGAACCTCTTCCTTCCGCCGGACCGCCCCGCCCTCGCCACGCGACGCGTCGAGCAGCTCCGCGGCGAGCCGGTCGCCCATCGACTTGCCCGAGCGGCCGCGCGCGAACTGCACGAGCCAGCGCCGGCCCAGGGCGTCGCGGCGGCGCGGGGACACCTCCATCGGCACCTGGTACGTGGCGCCGCCGACGCGGCGGCTGCGCACCTCGAGGACCGGCTTCGCGTTCGCCAGCGCCTGGCGGAACACGTTGAGGCCGGGCTGGCCGGTCTTCTCCTCGATCCTGCGCATCGCGTCGAAGAAGATTCCCTCGGCGGTCGAGCGCTTCCCGTCCAGCATCAGGACGCTGATGAAGCGCGTGACCTCCTGGCTCCCGTACTTGGGATCCGCCGGGACCTCCCTCGGTACCGCCCTGTTCCTGCGTGACATGTGCCCTTCCTTGAACAGATAGCCCGGCCAGTGGCGAGCCGGGCTGTCCCTGCCGTCGGAGACCTTCGCTCCCGGGACGCTTCGATCGGTGCTCGCGTCCGGGAACCGGTCCTACCGCTTGGAGCCGTACTTGGAGCGTCCCTGCTTCCGGTCCGCGACGCCCGAGGCGTCGAGCGTGCCCCGGATGATGTGGTACCGGACGCCGGGGAGGTCCTTCACCCGCCCTCCACGGATCAGCACGATGCTGTGCTCCTGGAGATTGTGGCCCTCCCCGGGGATGTAAGCCGTGACCTCGTACCCGTTCGTCAGACGCACGCGGGCGACCTTCCGGAGCGCCGAGTTCGGCTTCTTCGGGGTCGTCGTGTACACGCGGGTGCACACCCCCCGCTTCTGCGGGTTCGCCTCGAGCGCGGGCGCCTTCCGCTTCTTCTCGACCTGCGCCCGACCCTTGCGCACGAGCTGGTTGATCGTGGGCATGGCCTCCCCGTGTCCCCTTCCTGGGTATCGTCGAAAACCGCGTCTCTGGGGCTACCCGCACGGCGGGCGCCGGAGGCGCGGAAAAAAGTGCGGGGACGATACCGTTCGCCCCCGGCGGAACGCGTCGTCGACCCCCCGGTCGACAGACTGTGCAAGGTAGAGGCGCCCCCTGACGATGTCAAGCAATCGTCAACGGGGACGGGGGCTTCCGGGGGGAAGCGGGCCCGGGAGGCTTCCCTCGGGAGGCCTCCCGGGCCGATGTCCGCACGGTTCAGCTCGCCGGAGCTCTCTCCTCGGCCGCGTCGGCCTCCGGGGCCCCGAGGATGGACGACTCCGCATCGATGTCGCCCCAGAGCTCCGCGAACAGCCCCCCGACGGGGACCGCCGGCTCGGGCTCGGGCTCCACCCGGCGCAGCGAGTCCAGCTCCGCCTGGAGCGTCTCCCCGACCAGGAATTCCACGTCGTGGAACCGGTGGATTCCCGTCCCTGCCGGGACGAGGTGTCCGATGATGATGTTCTCCTTCAGGCCCCGCAGGTGGTCGGTCGCGCCACGCACCGCCGCGTCCGTCAGCACCCGGGTGGTCTCCTGGAACGACGCCGCGCTGATGAACGACTCCGTCGTCAGGCTCGATTTCGTGATCCCGAGCAGCACGGGCTCCGCCCGGGGCGGCTTCCCGCCCTCGCCGATCACCGCGTGGGTCGCCTCGCGGAACGCCATCCGGTCCGCGTGCTCGCCCTCCAGGTACTCCGTGTCGCCCGAATCCGTGATCCGGACCTTCTGGAGCATCTGCCGGACGATGACCCCGATGTGCTTGTCGTTGATCCGCACGCCCTGGAGGCGGTAGACCTCCTGGATCTCATTCAGCAGGTACTCCTGCACGGCCCGCGGCCCCTTCACCCGCAGGATGTCGTGCGGGTTCACCGGGCCCTCGGAGAGCCGGTCGCCCGCCCGGACGAGGTCCCCCTCGTGCACCCGGAGGTGCTTCCCGACCGGGACCTGGTAGACCTGCTCCTCGCCGCCCTCCATGGCGACGAGAATCTCACGCTTGCCCCGCTTGATGGAGCCGAAGCTCACGCGGCCGTCCACTTCCGTGATCGTCGCGGGGTCCTTGGGGCGCCGGGCCTCGAACAGCTCCGCCACCCGCGGCAGGCCGCCGGTGATGTCGCGGGTCTTGTAGGCCTCGCGGCTGATCTTCGCCAGCGTGTCGCCGGGCTGGACCTTCTCCTTGTCCCGGACGAGCAGCTGCGCGCCGACCGGAACGATGAACTCGCGGAGCTTCTTGCCCTTCGCGTCCACGATCTCGATCCGCGGATGCAGCTTCTTGTCCCGGTCCTCGATGATCACGAGCTGGCGCCGCCCCGTCGCCTCGTCGAGCTCCTCCCGGAATGTCTCCTCCGGGACGATGTCGTCGTACTGGATCCGGCCGGGGTGGTCGGCGACGATCGGCTCCGAGTAAGGGTCACAGCTGAACAGCAGGTCGCCCGGGTTGACATCCGCGCCGTCCTCCACGTGCAGCGTGGCGCCGTACGGGACCGCGAGCCGCGATCGGACGCGCTCGCCCTCGGTCCGCAGCTGGAGCTGGCCCTCCCGGCTGGTGACGACCTTCCGCCCGTCCGGCCCCTCCACGAACGTGACCCGCTCGAACCCGATCGTGCCGCGCAGCTTCGACTTCCGCTGCGTCTGGGCCGCGATGCGGGCCGCGGTGCCGCCGATGTGGAAGGTCCGCAGCGTGAGCTGCGTCCCCGGCTCGCCGATCGACTGCGCGGCGAGGATTCCGACCGCCTCGCCGATCTCGACCATCTGCATCGTCGCGAGGTTGCGGCCGTAGCACTTCTGGCAGATGCCGCGTCGCGACTCGCACGTCAGGACCGAACGGATCTTCACCGACCCGAGCCCCGCCTCGTCGATCTGCTCCGACGCCTCCTCGTCGATGATCTCCTCCGCCTCGACGATCACCTCGTCGCTGATCGGGTCCACCACGTCCTCGCGGGCGACGGCGCCCACGACACGGTCCTTCAGCGGCTCGATGATGTCCTCGCCTTCCTTCAGCGCCGACACCTCGAGGCCGAGCACGGTGCCGCAGTCCTCCTCGACCACCGTCACGTCCTGCGCCACGTCGACGAGGCGACGGGTCAGGTACCCGGCGTCGGCCGTCTTGAGCGCGGTGTCGGCGAGGCCCTTCCGGGCGCCGTGCGTCGAGATGAAGTACTCGAGCACGCTGAGGCCCTCTCGGAAGTTCGCGCGGATCGGGCTCTCGATGATCTCGCCGATGCCACCGGTCAGCTTCTTCTGGGGCTTGGCCATCAGGCCGCGCATCCCGGCGAGCTGGCGGATCTGGTCCCGCGAGCCGCGGGACCCGGAGTCGAACATCATGAAGATCGGGTTGTAGCCGTCATGCGACGTCGCCATGGCGTCGACCATCTCGTCCGCCACGTCGTTGTTCGCGTGCGTCCACGCGTCGATCACCTTGTTGTAGCGCTCGCCGAACGAGATCACGCCCTTGTGGTAGGCCCGGGTGAACCGGTCGACGTCGTCCTGGGCCTGGGACAGGATCCTGGTCTTCTCGCCCGGAATGACCATGTCCTCCATGCCGACGGACACGCCGCCGAGCGTCGCGTAGCGGAACCCGAAGTCCTTGAGGCTGTCGAGGAACTCCGTCGTCCGGCGGAGACTCGTCTGGCGGAAGATCTCGAACACGAGATCGTTCAGGGTCCCCTTCGACATCGTCTCGTTGACGAAGCCCATGCTCCGCGGGAGGATCGCGTTGAACAGCACGCGGCCCACGGTCGTGTCGACCCACCCGCCGTCGACCAGGAACCGGATCGGCCGGTGGTAGTCCGGCGTGCCCCGCTCCGACTGCAGCATGCCGTTCGCGATCGCGAGCTCAATCTCCGCCGCGTCCTGGAAGTGCGGGAGGCCGCCCGCCTCCACCCGCTCCCGGAAGTCCCGCGGCGTCTTGGTCACGAAGTAGCAGCCGAGAACCATGTCCTGGCTCGGGCTCGTGATCGGGCGCCCGTTCGCCGGCTTCAAGATGTTGTTGCTCGAAAGCATGAGGATCCGCGCCTCGAGCTGCGCCTCGAACGACAGGGGGACGTGAACCGCCATCTGGTCACCGTCGAAGTCCGCGTTGAACGCGGCGCAGACGAGCGGGTGGATGCGGATCGCCTTTCCCTCCACGAGCACGGGCTCGAACGCCTGGATTCCCAGGCGGTGGAGCGTGGGCGCCCGGTTCAGCAGGACCGGATGATCCTTGATGATGTCCTCGAGCACCTCGAACACCTTGGGATCGAGCTGCTCGACGAGCTTCTTGGCCCGCTTCACGGTCTCCGCGTACCCGCGACGCTCGAGCTCGTGGATGATGAACGGCTTGAACAGCTCGACCGCCATCACCTTCGGAAGTCCGCACTGGTGCAGCCGGAGCTCCGGCCCGACCACGATCACGGAGCGGCCCGAGTAGTCGACCCGCTTGCCGAGCAGGTTCTGGCGGAAGCGGCCCTGCTTCCCCTTCAGCATGTCCGACAGCGACTTCAGGGGCCGCTTGCCGCGACCGCGGATCGCCTTGCCGCGACGGCCGTTGTCGAACAGCGCGTCGACGGCTTCCTGAAGCATCCGCTTCTCGTTCCGGAGGATGACCTCCGGCGCGCGCATCTCGAGCAGCTTCTTGAGCCGGTTGTTCCGGTTGATGACCCGCCGGTAGAGGTCGTTCAGGTCGGAGGTCGCGAAACGGCCCCCGTCGAGCGGAACGAGCGGACGGAGATCCGGCGGGATCACCGGGATCACGTCCATGATCATGTGCTCGGGGTTGTTGCGCTTCGCCGGATCCGCGTCGCTGCCGCGGATCGAGTCGATCACCTTGAGCCGCTTGAGCTTCTTCTTCTTGCGCTGCTTGGAGGTCTCGGTCGCCACCTCCGCCCGGAGCTGGTCCGCGAGGCGCTCGAGCCCCCGGCCGTCCCGGTTCCGGTCCGCCACCGCCCGGTCGTCCGTGTCGAGATTGCCGAGCAGGGTCCGGACGCCCTCCGCCCCGATCTCCGCCCGGAACTCGGTGTCCTCCTCCTCTCGCGCCTTCTCGGTGAGCTCCCAGTACTCGTCCTCTCCGATCACCTGCTTGTAGCGGACCTCCTGGTTGCCCGGACTCGTGATCACGTATGCGGCGTAGTAGATCACGCTCTCGAGGTCCCGGAGCTTCATCCCGAGCAGGTAGCCGAGCTGCGACGGCAGGGTCTTGAAGAACCAGATGTGCGCCACGGGGACCGCGAGCTCGATGTGGCCCATGCGCTCCCGGCGGACCTTGGAGAGGGTCACCTCGACGCCGCACTTGTCGCAGATGTGGCCCCTGTAGCGGATCCGCTTGAACTTCCCGCAGTGGCACTCCCAGTCCTTCACCGGGCCGAAGATCCGCTCGCAGAACAGACCGTCGCGCTCCGGCTTGAATGACCTGTAGTTGATCGTCTCGGGCTTCGTGACCTCGCCGTAGCTCCAGGACCGGATCTCGTCCGGAGACGCGATCTTGATCTGGATCCAGTCGAAATCCGCCGAGCTCGGACCGCGGTGACGCGGAAAGTCGATCATCCTGTGTGTCCCCTGTCGTCGCTTCGTTGCGTCAGTTCGTGAAGATCGAGTCGTCGCCGTCGCTGCCCAGGTCCACGCTGAGCCCGAGCGCCTGGAGCTCCTTGACGAGCACGTTGAAGCTCTCGGGAATCCCGGGCTTCGGAAGGTTCTCGCCCTTCACGATCGCCTCGTACACCCGGCTCCGCCCGGTTACGTCGTCGGACTTCACCGTGAGCATCTCCTGGAGCGTGTGCGCCGCGCCGTAGGCCTCGAGCGCCCACACCTCCATCTCTCCGAACCGCTGGCCGCCGAACTGCGCCTTGCCCGCGAGCGGCTGCTGGGTGACGAGACTGTACGGCCCGATGGAGCGCGCGTGGATCTTGTCGTCCACCAGGTGCGACAGCTTCATCATGTAGATCTCGCCGACCGTGACGTCCGCGTCGAACGGCTCGCCCGTGCGTCCGTCCCGCAGACGCATCTTGCCCCCGGGCCGGATGCCGGCCCGGATCATCAGCTCGACGAGCGCCGCGTCGAGCCCTTCCTTCAGGCTCTTCCGCCCCGAGAGCCCGGAGACCGCGGACCATCCCGCCTCCTCGAGCTTCGCGGCCGTGGTGACGCCGGACGACGTCCGCGCGACCTCGAGCGCGTACGACCCGATCGATTCAAGCAGGTCGCGGACCGTCCTCTCCAGGCGGTTCTGCAGGTAGGCGTCCAGGCTGCGGCCGAGCCCCGCGGGGTGGCCGTTTCGGTCGGCCTCGAACGCACCCTCGTGGCCCTGGATTTCCCGGACGAACGCCCGGACCGCGTCCGGTGTCACCTCGGGCGACTCCACGTCGGGCGCGAGCATGCGGCCCGCCCACAGCGCGCCGGCGAGCTTCAGGAGCGCCCCGATCTCGTGTTCGGTCGCCCCCTGGAACACCGGGGTCTGGGCCCGGAAGCCGAGCTGCTTCGCCGCCCAACCGAGATGTGTCTCGAGGATCTGCCCGACGTTCATCCGGCTCGGCACGCCGAGCGGGTTGAGGACGATGTCCACCGGGGTGCCGTCGGGCAGCAACGGCATGTCCTCCTCCGGCACGACGCGGGCGATGATGCCCTTGTTGCCGTGCCGTCCCGCCATCTTGTCGCCGACCGAGATCTTCCGCTTCTCGGCCAGGTATACCTTCACCAGCTGCACGACGCCCGGCGAGAGCTCGTCCGCCTGGAACACGCGGTCGATCCCCTCTTCGGTGCGCTCGCGGATCCGCTCGACCCTGCGCTTCGCCTCGTCGATCACGTGCCGGGCCCTCCGGCTCGCGTCCTCGTTCTTGACCTTCAGGGTGCTGAGGTCGATCTCGCCGAAGTCGAGATCCTTCAGCGCCGTGATCCCGAGCCTCTGGCCCTCCTTGAGCAGCGGCTCGATCGTGCCCCGCTTGAGGAGCAGCGCCACGGTCTGGCCGGTGAGGATCTCGCGGAGCTCCTCGTCCCGCGCCTCGGTGACGCGCGAGATCTCCTCGCGCTCCGTCTCCCTCAGCCGCGCGATCCGCTCGCCGTGCTCGCGCTCGAGGAGCGGGTCATCGATCCTGCGCGAGAAGATCTTCACGTCGATGACGGTCCCCTCCACGCCCGGGGGCACCCGGAGGGAGCTGTCCTTCACATCCTTCGCCTTCTCGCCGAAGATCGCCGTGAGCAGCTTCTCCTCCGGCGACAGCTCCGTCTCGCCCTTCGGAGTGATCTTCCCGACGAGGATGTCACCCGTCTTCACGGCCGCCCCGATCCGGACGATCCCGCGCTCGTCGAGGTCGACGAGGGCTTCTTCGGCCACGTTCGGGATCTCGACCGTGATCTCCTCCGTGCCGCGCTTCGTGTCGCGGACGTGGAGCTCGAGCTCCTGGATGTGTACGGAGGTGAAGGAGTCGTCCTTGACCAGCCGTTCGCTGATCACGATCGCGTCCTCGAAGTTGTGCCCGTACCAAGGCATGAACGCGACCGTGACGTTGCGGCCGAGCGCGAGCGCCCCGCCGTCGGTCGACGCCCCGTCGGCGATCACCTGGCCCGCCTTCACCTTCTGGCCCACTTCGACGATCGGCCGCTGGTTGATCGCCGTGTCCTGGTTCGTGCGCCAGAACTTCCGGAGCGTGTACCGGTCGTACTGCGAGAGCCGCGCGAGCGGCTCCTCACCCGCCTTCCGGGAGACGCCCGCGTCGATCACGATCTCCTCGGCCGTGACGCGCGTCACCGTCCCGGACCGTCGGGCCGTGACGACGGCGCCGGAGTCCGTCGCCACCTTCTCCTCGAGCCCGGTGCCCGCCAGCGGAACCTCGGGAAACAGCAGCGGCACCGCCTGCCGCTGCATGTTCGACCCCATCAGGGCCCGGTTCGCGTCGTCGTGCTCGAGGAACGGGATCATGGCCGGCGACACCGCGACCAGCTGGTCGGGCGCCACGTCCATGAAGTCGATCTCGTCCGGCGGCAGGAGCGGGTAGTCGTCCCGGTGCCGGCAGAGGACGAGGTCGCGCACGAAGGTCCCGTCGGGACTCACCTCCGCGTTCGCCTGCGCGACGGCGAAGTCCTCCTCCTCGCTCGCCGAGAGCCACACGATCTCGTCCGTGACGTGCGCGTCGACGACCTTCCGGTACGGCGTCTCGAGGAACCCGAGCTCGTTGAGCCGGGAAAAGGTCGTCATCGAGGTGATCAGCCCGATGTTCGGACCTTCCGGGGTCTCGATCGGGCACATCCGGCCGTAGTGCGAGTAGTGCACGTCGCGCACCTCGAAGCCGGCGCGCTCGCGGCTCAGGCCGCCGGGTCCGAGGGCGCTCAGCCGCCGCTTGTGCGTCAGCTCCGCGAGAGGGTTCGTCTGGTCCATGAACTGGCTGAGCTGCGAGCTGCCGAAGAAGGCCTGGATCACGGCGCTCACCGTCCGCGCGTTCACCAGGTCGTCGATCGACATCTTCTCCGGGTCGCTGTTGATCGACATCCGCTCCCGCACCAGCCGCGCCATCCGCGACAGGCCGACCGAGAACTGGTTGGCGATCAGCTCGCCGATCGATCGGACGCGCCGGTTCCCGAGGTGATCGATGTCGTCCGTGTACCCGCGGCCCTCGTGGAGCTCGATCAGGTAGCGGATGATGCCGACGAAGTCGGACGGCGCGAGGACCGTGACGTCCGGGGCCGGGAGCTCGAAGTCGAGCATCCGGTAGATCTCGCGCAGCCGGTGGTTCACCTTGTGCCGGCCGACGCGGCCGAGGTCGTACCGCTTCGGGTTGAAGAACAGCCGGTCGAGGGCGGTCCTCGCCGTCTCCAGGTTCGGCGCCTCGCCGGGGCGCACGAGGGAGTAGATGCTGTACAGCGCGCTCGCCTCTCCCTTCGTCGGGTCCTTGGCGAGGGTGTTCTTGATCAGGGGGGACTCGCCGCGCGGTCCGCCCGTGAACACGAACGCGTCGCGGATCCGCCGCTCCTTGAGGCGCCCGAACAGCTTCTCGTCGAAGTCATCGCCCTTCTCGGCGAGGATCTCCCCGGACTTCGGGTCGACCACGTCCGCCGCGAGACGGGGGTGCTGGCTCCAGTCCCGCCGCATCGAGAGGTCCTCGTAGCCGCCGCGGATCGGGATGAAGGCGGCGCTCGAGAACACCTCGAACCCCTTCACGCCCGCGCGAGCGAGCCTCTCGACCAGCTCGTCCGTCACCTCCTCCGTGCGACGCACGAGGAAGGCCTCGGGATCTTCGAACGCCTCGACCTCGGCCAGGCCGGCCTCGCGGAAACGGCGCGCCAGCGTGTCGTCCAGCCGCTCGCCGGCGAGGGCGACGGCCGCTCCGGACCCGGGATGATCCACGTCGGCCGCCAGCCACATCGGACCCGGCGCCTTGGCGGGGTCCCAGCCCCGGAGCTCGACGGTCAGGGCCGCCACGTCCGCCTCGTCGTCGAGCAGCGAGCGGGCGGCGAGGGTGCCCGTGATCTCGCGGCGGGCGGTCCGGTCCTCGGCGACCTCGGCCACGTCGACGGAGCGGGCCGTGTAGAACAGCTCGAGGATGTCGGCGTCCGTTCCGTGACCGAAGGCGCGCAGGAGCGCCGTGGCCGGGAACTTCTTCCGCTTGTCGATGTGGACGTGGATCACGTCGTGAATGTCGATCGTGAACTCCACCCACGACCCGCGGAAGGGGATGATCCGGGACGAGAACAGCCGCGTGCCGTTCGGGTGGATGCTCTCCTCGAACACGACGCCCGGCGAGCGGTGCAGCTGGCTGACGATCACCCGCTCGGCCCCGTTCACGACGAACGTGCCCTGGTCGGTGAGAAGCGGAAGGTCCCCGAGGTAGACCTCCTTCTCGAGGATGTCGGCCGGGCGCTTCTCGCCGTCGCCGAGGTCCTCGTACACGACGAGGCGCAGCGTCGCCTTCAGCGGCGCGGCGTACGTCATGTCCCGTTCCATGCACTCCTCGACGGAGTACTTCGGCTCTCCGATCGCGTAGTCGACGAACTCGAGCGAGTAGTTCTCGTTCACGTCGGTGATCGGGAAGATCTCCTTGAACACCCGTTCGAGACCCACGTCACGCCGTGCCGCTTCTGCTCCTGTCGTGAGGAGCCGCTCGAACGCCTCGAGCTGCACCTCGAGGAAGTGCGGCATCGGCATCGGCGTGTCGAGCTTCGCGAACGAGACTACGGAGCCGTTCTTCTTCGATGTCGCCAACTTCGTTCACTCCTCGATTGCGATTGGGCTCCTCCCCCCCGCCCTGCGCGGGAGACGGGACCCCGGAACGCGCGAGAAAGCCGGACTTCCGGCCGCGCTCGTCCCGGCGGTTCCCTCAGAGGACCTGCATGCCCCGGCCCGGCGACCCGTCCGTCCCGGGCGGGACGACGCCCCGGGCGTGCCGGATGCGAAGGCGCACGAAGCCCCGCGCCCGCCGGTCGCCTCTCGGCTCCGGCAGGACGACGGGGCGCCACGCGCGCGATTGCGAACCTGGTACGAAGCGTTCCAGCATCCCGAGCCACGGTCTGAGTGAGCGGTGCGGCGGAAGCGCGTCGTCCGCGCTTCCACGCTGGCACTACTTCACTTCGACGGTGGCTCCCTGTTCCTCGAGCTTCGCCTTGATCGCCTCGGCCTCTTCCTTCGACACGCCCTGCCTCACCGGCTTCGGCGCGCCGTCGACGAGGTCCTTGGCCTCCTTGAGGCCGAGATCCGTGACCTCGCGGACGACCTTGATCACCTGGATCTTCTTGTCGCCCACGCCGGTGAGGATGACGTCGAACTCCGTCTGCTCCTCGACCTCGGCGGCCGCCGCGGGCCCGCCCGCCGCCGCGACCGCCACCGGGGCGGCGGCCGTGACGCCGAACTTCTCCTCCATCATCGACTTCAGCTCGGCCGCCTCAAGGACGGTCAGCGAGCCGATCGCTTCGAGCAGCTCCTCAACCTTGCTCATCGCTCCACGCACTCCCCTGCGTTGTTGCCTTGCCGCGAGCCGGTGTGGGCGATCCGCACCGAGCCCCCTCCAAAGGGACGGGCGGACTCAGCCCTGCCCGTGTCCCTTCTTCGCGACTTCATCTACCATCACCGCGATGTCGCGGATCAGACCGCCGAGCACGCCGGCGATTCCGCCGACGGACGCCGTCAGCGCGCCGGCGATCGAGGCGAGCAGCACCTCGCGGCCCGGCAACGTGGCCAGCTTTTCGACGTCCTCGGGCGGGATCGTCCGTCGGTCCACGACCCCGATCTTCACGACCGGACGGTTCTCGTGCTCTTTCGCGAAGTCCCGAACGACCTTCGCGGGCGTGACCGGGTCGGACCCGGCCAGCACGAGCGCCGTGGGACCTTTCAGGTGCTTCGACAGATCCGGAATGTCGAGCCCCTCGAGAGCGCGCCGGGCGAGGGTGTTCTTCACCACCCGGTAGTCGGCGCCCTGTTCCAGGAGCCTGTCCCTGAGCTTCGTCTGCGCCTCCACGTCGAGACCGGAGAAGTCCGTCAGGTAGACGGTCTTCGCATCCCGGAGGCTCGCGGCGATCGACTCCGCGATCGACTGCTTCTGATCGAGTCTCATCCCGCCGTTCTCCCCTGCCTCAGCGGTACGTGGCCGGATCGATGGCCACGCCGGGGCCCATCGTGCTGCTCACGGTGATGCTGCGGACGTACGTCCCCTTGGCCGCGGACGGGCGGTTCCGCTTGATCGCGTCCATCAGGGCGTCGAAATTCGCGACCAGGCTGGCGAGCTCGAAGCTCACCTTGCCGATCGGCGCGTGGATGTTGCCGAACTTGTCGACCCGGAACTCTATCTTCCCCGCCTTCGCCTCGCGGACGGCCCGTCCGACGTCCATCGTCACCGTTCCGGCCTTCGGGGTGGGCATCAGCCCGCGCGGCCCGAGCACCCGACCGAGCTTCGCGACGTCCTTCATCAGGTCCGGCGTCGCGATCGCGACATCGAAGTCGAGCCAGCCTTCCTGGATCTTCTCGATGAAGTCCCGGCCGACGAAGTCGGCGCCCGCCTCCTCCGCCTCCTGCGCCTTCTCGCCCTGGGCGATCACGAGGATGCGGACGGTACGCCCGGTGCCCGCCGGAAGGACCACGGTGCCCCGCACGATCTGCTCGGCGTGCCTGGGATCGACTCCGAGCCGCACCGCGACGTCCACCGTCTCGTCGAACCGCGCGAAGGCGGTTCCCTTGACGGTCTCGAGGGCCTCCCTCGGCTCGAGGAGGGCCTCCTCCTGCAGCGTCGCCGTCGCGCCGCGGTACCTCTTGCCGTGCCGGGCCATCAGTCCACCACCTCGATGCCCATCGAGCGGGCCGTTCCCGCGATCATGCGGGCGCCGGCCTCGACGTCGCGGGCGTTCAGGTCCTCCATCTTGATCTCCGCGATCTTCCGGAGCTGGGCGCGGCTGACCTTCGCGACCTTGTTCCGGTTCGGCTCCGCCGAGCCCGACGCGAGACCGAGCTCCTTCTTCAGGAGCACCGCCGCCGGCGGCGTCTTCGTGATGAAGGTGAAGCTGCGGTCCTGGTAGACCGTGATCACCACGGGGATGATCATCCCCGGCTGGTTCGCGGTGCGCCCGTTGAACTGCTTGCAGAACTCCATGATGTTGGCCCCGTGCTGCCCGAGCGCCGGACCGACCGGCGGCGCCGGCGTGGCCTGGCCGGCCGGGATCTGCAGCTTGATCTGGGCCATCACCTTCTTCTGGACTGCCATCGCTCTTCGCCCCTGGCTCCGTCAGAATCCCTTCAGCTGCGTGTAGTCGAGCTCGACGCTCGTCGGCCGGCCGAACAGGCTGACCTGTACACGCACCTTGCCCTTGTCCGGGAAGATCTCCTCTATCGTCCCGCTGAAGTCGCTGAACGGCCCCACCATCACCTCGACGACCTGGCCGACCTCGAACGGGATCTCCTCCTTCGGGCCTTCCTCCTCCGTCTCCTCCGCGACTCCGAGTATCTTGTTGATCTCGTCGGGGCGCAGAGGCTGCGGCTCCGAGCCGCCCCCGAGGAACTTGATCACGCTCGGCGTGCTGCTGATCAGGAACATCGTCTCCTGGTTCAACACCATGTTCACGAGCACGTAGCCGGGGTAGAGCCGTTTCGTGGTCTTGACCTTCTTGCCGCCCTTGATCTCGACGACCTCGCGGGTCGGCACGATCACGTCGCGCACCGCCTTCTCCTCCGGCTCGCCCGGCAGATCGGCGATCTTCTTCTCCAGCAGCGACCTGACCTTGTTCTCGTGACCCGAGTAGGTCTGGATCGCGTACCAGCGCGGCTCGGCGACGGTCGGCTCAGCCACGGAAGATCCCCACCGTGCCCCGCACCGCGGCCGAAAACACGGAGTCCATGAGTCCGATGATGATCGCGAGGATGATCACGAACACGAGGATCACGGCCGTGGCGTTCCGCAGCTGCTGACGGTCCGGCCAGGTGACCTTCCGCATCTCCAGCTGGACACCCTCGATGAACTCCTGCATGGTCCGGATCACGGCCATCGAACGATCGTCTCCCAGGTTCCTGTTCGCGCTCGCAGTCCATGCTCGGGCGACGGAAACGCCGGCTCTCCCCCGTCCCGAAGACGGGATGGGACCGCTCGCCCTTCCTCGGCGGGGGCCCGGAGCCGGCGCTGCCAGACCGTGGTGCGCCTCAGCGCGTCTCTTTGTGCGTCGTGTGCGCGTCGCACCGCGGGCAATACTTCTTGTACTCCACCCGTTGCGGGTGCTTCCGCTTGTTCTTCGTCGTCGAGTAGTTGCGCTCTTTGCACTGCGTGCACTCGAGCGTGATCTGATCTCTCATGCCCCTCTGCGTCCTTCGGCGGGGAGCCCGACGGCGAGCCGCCGATCCGCCCGTCTCCTACGCGATGATCTCGGTGACGACGCCGGCGCCGACGGTGCGGCCGCCTTCGCGGATCGCGAACCGCAGCTCCCTGTCCATCGCGATCGGCGTGATCAGCTCCACCGTCATGTTCACGTTGTCCCCCGGCATCACCATCTCCACCCCCTCGGGCAGGTGCGCCGTCCCCGTCACGTCCG